>DASSMT010000036.1:0-8379 GCA_035688655.1 Polyangiaceae bacterium
GGATCCCGGGGTGCAGCTTGGTCATGCCGCGCACGTGACACTCGTAGATCAGCGTGCGGCTCCACGGAATGTTCGGCGGGCGATCGTCACCCCAGGAGAACGCGGTCTCGATCACCAAGCTCTTGGGCACGACGGGCGCGCTATCGCGCGTGTCGAAGCTCAGATCCTGATTCGGATCGCCGATCGTGTAACCAAAGACCTCGTCGGGCGCGTTGACTCGACCGGCGATGGCTTTTGCATACGGATCGATCAGCAGTTTGTTCGGGTTGAAACGACGACCCTGCTCGGGAGCATACGGGCCATGCACGCGGTAGCCATACAGCTGCCCGGGCCGGACATCCGGTAAATACACGTGCCAAATGCGGTTCGTGCGCTGAGTCAGCGGGATGCGGATCGACTCGCGGCTGGCCCCCGCCGAATCGAACAAACACAGCTCGACTGCCGTGCCCTCGCCAGAGAAAACGGCGAAGTTCACGCCCTCACCGTCCCACGTGGCACCGAGCGGGTGCGGAGAGCCTGGCCTGGTACGCATGTTCTTGGAGTGCTCCGTCAGACGAGTCTAGAGACCCTGAAAACGTGCCCGACACGCTCGACCGGGTCCAAGCGCACGTAGTTGCGCACTCCGCGCCAGACGTAGCGCGTGCCGGTCAGCAAATCAGACATCTCGTACGCTTCGTCCGGCGCGATGCCGAGCTCGGCGATCGGGACTTCGATCATGGTCTCGTGCATGGAATGCGGGTCGAGGTTGACCACCACGATCAGGTCGTTACCCGGCACTGACTTCTTGTAAGCCAGAATTGCGTCATAGTCAGTCTTGAGAAAGCTCAAATTCGTCAGCTCGTGCAGGGCAGGTTGTTCGCGGCGGATGCGATTGAGCTTGCTGATATCCTGCTTGATGTTTCCGGGAGCGTTCCAATCTCGCACTCGGATCTCGTATTTTTCCGAGTCGAGGTATTCTTCGCTGCCGTGGTGGACCGGTCGGTTCTCACACAGCTCGAAGCCGCTGTAGATGCCGTAGGTCGGGGATAGGGTCGCGGCCAGCAGCAGCCGCAGCCGAAATGCCGGCCGTCCGCCCGTTTGCAGGAACTCGTGCAAAATGTCGGGCGTGTTGGCGAAGAAGTTCGGCCGGTAATAGTCGGCCATCTCGCTGTGCGTCAGCTCGTTCAGGTAGTCCCGAAGCTCCCAAGCCGAATTCTTCCAGGTGAAATAGGTGTAGCTCTGGGTAAAGCCGAGCTTGGCCAGGCTCTTCATCCGCTTCGGCCGGGTGAACGACTCGGACAAGAAAATCGTCTCCGGATACACGGCCTGCACGTCGCGGATCAGCCACTCCCAAAACGACAGCGGCTTGGTGTGCGGATTGTCGACGCGGAAGATCGTCACGCCGCGCTCGATCCAAAACAGCACCGCGTCTCGGCAGGCATGCCAGAGGGCCTGGCGATCCTTGCACCAGAAGTTGATCGGATAGATGTCCTCGTACTTCTTGGGCGGATTTTCGGCATAGCGGATGCTGCCGTCCTGACGGATGAAGAACCAGTCGGGGTGCTCCTTCACCCAGGGGTGATCGGGCGAGCACTGCAGCGCAAAGTCGAGCGCGATCTCCAGACCGAAGTCGCGCGCCGAGGCGACCAGCACCTCGAAGTCCGCGAGCGTGCCGAGCTGCGGATGCACCGCGGTGTGCCCGCCCTCGGCGCTGCCAATCGCCCACGGGCTCCCGATGTCCCCGGGCACGCACACGGGGTTGTTGTTACGCCCTTTGCGATGCGTCACGCCGATCGGGTGGATCGGCGGCAAGTAGATGACGTCGAAGCCGAGGGCGGCGATCTCCGGCAGGCGGCGCGTGGTGTCGGCGAATGTGCCGTGCTTGCTCGGATCCTTGCCCTGCGAACGCGGAAACAACTCGTACCAGGCGGAAAAGACCGCCTCGGCTCGGTCCACGTATACCTCGAGCGGGCGCTCCAGGCGGCAGGTTTCCTCGGCAAACAGCGGTGCGTGCACCAGCTCCGCGACGTCTTCGGCAAAGGCGACCTTCAAGCGTTCGTCCAGCGGCAGCGCCGTGTTTCCGAGGTGTTTGGCCGCTTCTGCGATCAACACCTTGGCGGCGCCGTGCAGCTTCTCCGCCGTGCGCGAAAGGATGCTTTGGCCCTCCAGCAACTCCGCGCGCACGTCTTGCCCCGCGTTCAAGCGCTTGCCGAGATCGGAGCGCCAAGTGCCGAAGCGATCGGGCCAGGCCTCGACATCGTATTGCCAGAGTCCAATCTGGTCGACCTTGAACGAACCGTGCCAGCGATCCGGATCGAAGCGGTACGTGAGTGGAACGTAGTGCGTCGACGGCTCACCGGGGCGGCGATAGGCCACGCGAGCCGCGATCAGATCATGGCCGTCTTTGAAAATATCGGCGCTCACGTCGAGCACGTTGCCGATCACGCGCTTGATTGGATAGCGACCCCCATCGAGCTTGGGAGTGACATTTTCGATGACGACTTGGGGTGCGGTAGCGATGGTGAGGGACATCTTTCGGCCAGCGGTTTTAGCCTAGTTTCGTGCCCGCCGTCATTCGCTCGACCGAGGGGCTTTTGGCCGGGGGCGCGATTGGTACGAGTCACGGCGGGGGCGCGTCCTAGCGCGTCCTAGCGCGTCCGAGCACGAACGAAACACTTGCCATTGGGGCTTGCTCGAAGCGCGTCCGAAGCGCACTCTGAAGAATGCAGACTCGCGAGCAGACGGGGCCATTTCCACACACGCTCCTACTCGGGAATTTCTATGGCGGAATGCAGCGCCCGAGCAGCGCCGAGCCATTCGAACGGCGGAATCCGGCAGATTTGCGCGACCTGGTGAGCCTCGCGCCGCAGACCACGGCCGCCGAGGTCCGCGCCGCGTGCGAGGCCGCGCGCGAGGCCGCCCGCGCCTGGGCGCGCACGCCCGCGCCGCAACGGGCCGAGGTGCTCGGGCGACTCGTGTTTCTGCTCAGCCGAGACAAAGAGTCCCTCGCGCGCTTCGTCGCACGCGAGGTCGGTAAGCCGCTGCGCGAGGCACGTGGCAGCGTGCAAGAAGCGATCGATACCGCGGTGTTCTTCCAGAGCGAAGGCCGACGCTTGTACGGACAGACGGTGCCGAGCGAGCTCGCCGATAAAGAGCTGTTCACCTATCGAAGGCCGCTCGGTGTGGTGGGCGTGATCACCGCGGGCAACTTCCCGCTCGCCGTGCCATCTTGGAAGATCATCCCCGCGCTGCTCTGCGGCAATGCCGTGGTGTGGAAGCCTTCGGACGATGCCCCCGGTACGGCTGCGCTCTTTTTCCGGGCTTTTCAGCGCGCGGGGCTACCCCCGGGCGTGCTCAGCATCGTGCACGGCGGAGGCAAGGACGCAGCCGGGCAATTCTTGATCGACCAGGTCGACGCGGGCAGCGTGAACAAGATCTCGTTCACCGGCTCGACCGCGGTCGGGCGTCAGATCGGTGAGGCGTGCGGGCGCAACTTGCAGCAGCCATCGCTCGAGCTCGGCGGCAAGAATCCGCTCGTGATTTTGGCCGATGCCGATCTGGATCTGGCCGTGGAAGGCGCGCTGTGGGCCGCCTTCGGCACCGCCGGCCAGCGCTGCACCAGCGCTGGCAACATCATCGTCGATCGGCGAGCGATGCCGACCGTGCGGGACAAGCTGGTGCGTCGCGCCCGCGCGCTGCGCATCGGCGATCCCTCGAACCCCGAGGTCGATTATGGGCCGTTGATCAATGAGCGCTTCATGGCTGGTTTTACCCGCCAGCGCGAGACGGGCATCGAAGGCGGCGCGGAGCTCTTACTCGATGGTCGGCGAATCTTGCCGGGCGACGAACCGGAGGGCTTCAGCGGCGACGCCAGATACGGGCTGTACGCGACGCCGCGCATCTTCGACAAAGTGAAGATCGACATGCGCATCGCGCAAGAAGAGTGCTTCGGACCGACGGTCAATCTGATCGAAGTCGATGGCATGGATGAAGCGATGGCCGTCGCCAACGGCACGCAGTATGGGCTCTCCAGCGCGCTCTACACGCGCGACGCCCGCGCGATGCTGCGCTTCAAGGAAGAGATCACGGCGGGCATGACCAGCATCAACAATTCGACCACTGGCGCCGAAGCGCACTTGCCCTTCGGCGGCAACGGCTGGTCCGGCAACGGCACCCGCGAAAGCGGCATTTGGGTGCTGGATGCGTACACCCGCTGGCAAGCCGTGAACGTGGATTTGTCGGGCAAATTGCAGAAAGCGCAAATCGACATCGCCGAAGCGACCTTGCCGCCGAGCGAAGACTTGGAGTCCATTTTGCCGACGCAGCGCTGACGATCTGGGCGTCGGTTAGCTACCTCGGTCCGCGGACTGCGCGCGCTGCCGCATCGGGAAGCCGAGGCGACTTCGGCTCCTAAGTCGCCAGCGGGTTTCGGTACACGTCGTCCAAGACGAGATCACACGCGATCGAGGCAAGCCGAACATGCCCTTCGGTCACGACGACATGCTCGAAGCCGTCCGCTGCTCGCCGAAACACTTCGACCGCGCGCCGATCTTGCGTGATCAGCACGACTTCTTCGATGCTGGGCGATTCTCGGTAGTGGAGCAGCTTCTCACCGCGATCGTACTCTTCGGTGGAGGGACTCAACACTTCGACCACGAGCTTCGGATTGAGCGCTGTATGGCCGCGTCGGTCCTCCGGATCGCTCTGGAAATGTCCGCAAATTACCGTCACGTCAGGGTAGGTCGTCAGACCCGTAGCCGGTACGCGCACTCGCAGATCCGAGCTGAAGACCCGGCCCGGCTTGCCTTGCAGCGCGGCAACGAGCAGCGCGGTCACATTCGCGGCCAAGGCAGCGTGCTCGGGGCTACCGTCGGCCATCGCCCAAACCTGGCCGTCCAAGAACTCGTGCTTGAGGGCAGCTTGCGCTTCGAGCTCGAGGTATTCATCGAAGGCAAAGCGGTGGTGCGCCGGTTGGCCCATGGCGCGTCAGTCTAGCACGCGGTCCCAAACACCCGCGCCGGCGCTCGCACATCGAGCCGGCGCTATTTGCCGGCGTCGTTCGCGTCGTCCGTGTGCACGCGTCGGGGCTCTTCGTCGGGAATTGCCCAGGCGGGCTTCACCCAGCCCGCATCGGGAGCGGCGCTGCTGGTGGAAGCGGCGGAAGCGGCAGAGGGCGCGCTCGTCGGCTTCGTGGCGGGCTGCGGAGGCGGCGCGGGCGGCGCGGGCGGTTCGTCGGGAACGACACGCGCTGCCGGCGCGGGCTTGGCGGAAGCACTCACGGGGGGTGCCGGCTCTTCGTGGGCCGACGGCGCGTGCTCCGGCGGTTTGCTGCTGTGCGCGCGGGGCGCCGCGGATTCGTGTGCCGGAGGCACCGCCGAGGGCAACGGGCGCAGCCGCGGCAGCTCGTTGCGCTTCATGAACACCCAACCTGCGCCGAGACCGATCGCCAGGGCAATGCCGGCGACCGAAAGCACGAGACCCGCCCCCGAGCGCCGGCGTGGGGGCTCGGAGGCGGCACTGGCCAGCAAGCGGGCAATCACTTCGCTCTCGGCGCGGCGGCTGCTCGGCACTGGCTCGCGCGAAGAGATCGGAGCGCTGCGTGGCGACGATGGAACGTCGCCCGTGCGCGCGATGACGGCACCACCCGTGCGAGATGACGTCGCGCCCTCGCTCGCGAACAGGGTGGCCGCGCCGGGATCGGCCAGCACACCGCTGCCAGACAAACGAATCTGGGAGTTCGATTCGGCAAGCGGTGCCGCTGCGCGCGGATCGGAGCCGGGGCTCTCGAGGCGCGTGCGCGCTTGCGAGTTGGGCGTGAGCTCGCTGGCGCTCACCGCCTCCAGGGACGTCCACTGCAGATCCCGCGCGTCGCTTCCGAGCACCTCGCGCAGGGCGTCGCTCAGCTCGCGCGCGGACTGAAAGCGCGCCTCTGGATCGCGAGCCACGGCGCGTGCGAACCAAGCATCGAAGCCCACCGGCACCGAGCTGACTTCGGACGGCACCGGAATGTCCCGAATGCAAATCTGCAGCACCAGATCGCCCAAACCATCACTGTAGAACGGGCGCTTGCCGGTGATGCACTCGAAGGCGATGACTCCCAGCGACCACAAATCGGAGCGGTGATCGACGGTCTTGTTGCCCTGCGCCTGCTCGGGGCTCATGTAGTAAGGCGTACCCAAGATCGAACCGGTGCGCGTGCGCGAGCCCTGTTCACCGAGCGCCCCGACCGTCACCTTCGCGACGCCGAAGTCGAGCACTTTGGCGATCTCTTCGTCTTCGTTGCGAACGAGGAACACGTTCTCCGGTTTCAGATCGCGATGCACGATGTTCGCCTCGTGCGCGCGAGCCATCGCCCGACCTATGTGCGTGTCGATGCGCGCCGTCTCCGCACAACCGAGCCGCCCCAGCCGTCGCAGGCGCTGAGCCAAGTTCTCGCCTTCGAGCAGCTCCATGACGATGAAGGGCAGCTTGTCGTCGACGCCGTAATCGAGGATTTGCACGACGTGCGGGCTACGCAGGGTTGCCGCCGATTGCGCCTCGCGCATGAAGCGGCCGAGCGTTTCTTCGTCCGGCACGGCTTCGCGATCGATCAATTTGACGGCTACCGGCGCTTGCAGCACCAAATGATGCGCGCGCCAGATGGAACCCATCCCACCCGCGCCCAGCCTTTCATCCAGCCGGTAGCGACCGACGAGCACGCGATCGCGAAGCAAGGCCGGGTCAACCATGTACGGAGCGTTCGGACCATAGCGCTTGCCGGCAATGGACGCACCCCTTTCGACGGAGACGCGCTAGGCTCGCGGGCCCATGGCAATCGAAGTCTGTGATTCGCAGCAGCTGGCAGAGCGCGCGGCCGAACGCATCGCCGATGCGCTGAAAAAAGCAATCTCCGTGAACTCCGCGACATCACTGGCCCTCGCCGGAGGCACCACGCCGCGCGCCGCGTACGAAGCCCTCGCGAAAATTCCAGGAATAGATTGGTCCAAGATAGACGTTTACTTCGGCGACGAACGCGCCGTCCCTCCCACCCATCCCGACAGCAATTTCGCTATGGCGAAAGCCGCGCTGTTCGATCGGGTACCAATCCCCGCGGCCAACATTCACCGCATCGTCGCCGAAGCTCCGGACCAGGACGCTGCCGCGCGCGCCTACGAAGCGCTGTTACCGGCGCACATCTCGGTGCTGGTCCTCGGCATTGGTGAGGACGGACACACGGCGTCGCTTTTCCCGGGCAGCCCCGCGTTGCACGAGCGTGCCCGCCTGGTCTTGCCCGTGATCGGTCCGAAGCCACCGCCCCAGCGCCTGAGCATCACACCGCCGGTGATCGAAGCCGCCGCACACTGCATCGTGATCGCGAACGGCGCGGGCAAGGCAGAGCCAGTGCGCCGTGCGCTGAAAGATCCGCTCGACATCCAAAGCACACCCTCGGGGTTGGCGCGCAACGGCTTGTGGCTCTTGGACCACGCGGCCGCCGCTCTACTCAGCTGACCTGTGCCGCTCGTGCTCGTAGCGCACGGCGCGGCCTTGCGTCAGGCGCCGCTGCCTTCGAAGCTCTGCGCAAGCCGCAGCACTGCCTCTGGGGTGGCCGCGCCGTCCATCAGCAGCTCGAGCTTGCGCAAGGGCACTCCGAGCGCGCTGAGCCGCGTGAGCGAAGCATCCTGCAAGCGCTCGCGCGTGGCCCGACGAACCCCACTGCCCAACACGGCACGCGCAGGGCTCTGTTCGTCGAGCTCGTCGAGGGCGGCGAGGGCGTTGGCCTCTTCAGGCGAAAATAGCTGCGGCAGCAGCGTATTGACCACGATTTCGGAGATCGGTAAGCCGAGCTCGTCGCGCAGTGCCCCACACAATTGGAGCGACTCGTTGGTCGGCATTTCTTCCGGCAAGGTCACCACCACCACACCGCTGCGCCGCGGATCGCGAAACATGTCCCAGGCGCGCTCCGCATCGCTGCGCAGCACGCCCGGCGGCGCGATCTCCACGATCACCTTGGGCACGCGCAGCATATCGAGACCGTGACCGGTCGCGGGTGCGTCGAACAAAACCACGTCGAAGCGCGGTCGCCCGTTTTCCTCTTCGGTGGCGTGAAACCAAGCCTTGCCGAGCAGCGACCATTCCCGCATGCCCGGAGTGCCGTTCAAAAAGCCGGCCACGTATTTGCTGTCGAAGATCGCGTCGACGAGCGCGCGATTTTTCAGCTTCATCAGGCCGTACTCGCGCAGCGCGACTTCCGAGACCAGCTGCACGCCCCAAATGTTCGGCGCCAGCAGCTCGATCGTCGGGCGCAAGGGCGGTGCAGCGAGCAGAGTTCCGAGTCGCTCTTTGGCGCCGCAGACCGTGACCAGGACGCGCAAACCGCGAGCTGAAAGCGCGCGCGCGAGTGCCGCGGTGACGGTCGTCTTG
>DASSMT010000185.1:0-10067 GCA_035688655.1 Polyangiaceae bacterium
TTGGTCCTTCTGATTGCCAGCCTTCATTTCGCGAACGATCTCGTCAGCAGTCTCCTTGACGTTCTTGTACTTGTCCTTCGCGCCGTCGAGGAGCGACTCGGCGCGAGCGCGTTTCTCGGCATCGGTGATGTTCGGCAATCTCTTGCGAAAGTCAACCAGCCGCTCAGGCACTGTCATCGGCGCAGAGGCCACCATCAACACCGCCTCGCTGCCTTCGACTTTGATATAGAGTCGATGTGTCTGGTCCGGCGCGGGCACTGGGACGGAAATGCCTACCTCGTCGTCGGCCTGGTCTTTCTCCTTCTGAAGCCCAATCTTGTCCGCCACCCACGCGATTACCTTGTCGATCGCTTGGCTCACCATTTCCTGCAGCCCACCGACCACCTCCTTGACTTTGTCGGGGAGTCCGCCGAGTCCGACGAGTTGGGCAAAGAGATCGATCACGATAGGCACGATCATGCCGAGCGCTTTTTCGATGGTATTTGCGGCGCCGCCGATGGCGCCGGCCATGATGTTGGCGGCGCCGTTCACGACGGCTTCCACGAAGGTGAAGATGCGCGAGGCGTTCTCGTACACCCAGGCAATTGCGTCGTACAGCAGGCGCAGGGCTTGGTAGATCACGCCTGCGGGGTTGAATAGGCTGATGATGTACTCGGCAGCCTTCTTGACGATCGACTCGATGATGAAGCTCTTGACCGCGTTCAAAACGATGTCGACGATTTGCTGCGGATCGAGCTTCTGCTTGATCAGGTTCCAAACGCCGTCCCAACCATCGTTGATGAACGCGGTGAGGAACTCGACCGCGAGCTCGATGCGCCGCATGTTCTTCTCGCCGATGTATTTGACGAGTTTGGCGCGAATCTTCGGCCAAGTGACGCCGAGGATCTGCAGGAACAACGTGATCATCGACTTGAGACTCAAATCCTTGGGCGCTTCGACGCCCGCGTCTTTGAGCTTCGAGGTGAGCCAGGTGAGCAGGCCCTTGATCAGGTGAGTGACGATGTTGTCTTTGAACTGCTGGAATCCAAGCTTGATCGCCGCCACCAGGTTGTTGGCGAACACCATCGGTCGATCGGCGATGTCCTGGACGACCGAACCGAGCTTGTCCACCAGCGCCCAGAAAGAATCGGGCGGGATACCGACGATCTTGAGTAGCCCGTTGACGATCGCCCGCAGCGGGTCATCGATGAAGTCTTTGACCGCATCCTCGAACTTCTGAACGAGACCTTTCGATTCCTCGCGCAGCTTCTGGATCTTCTCGTCCTTTTCCTTCACGGCTGTGACGAGCTTCTGGGTGAGCTGCTTGGTGAAATCCTTCTTCGTAGTCTCGACGTCCTGCGAGAGCGCGTCGAACTTAGCGCCAATGTCCTTCTGCTTCTGCAGCGCGTAGTCGCGCAGCGCTGGGTCGAGCCCCTCGATCTCCTTCTCGATGTTCTTGCGCGCGGTGGAGATGATGCGCTGGCAGTCGCGGATGATGCCGTTCACCCATGAGCTGACGTTGAGGGCCAGCGCGCCTGCACCCTCGGCGAACTCGTGCTCGGCGGCTTCGTATTCATCGACGATCCACTGCGGCAAGCCAAAAATTGCGTCCCCTACCCGATTCAAGAAGCTGTCTTTGTGCTGCTTGATGTAGAAATCGACGCGTCCGAGCGCGTGATCGAAATTGTCGCTGAGCGGCTTGATGCCATCTTCCCAAGTCTTCAAGGCAGTGGCCACGAGCGGCTCGAGTTTCGCGCGCACCTGATCCTCGGCGATCGAGTAGATCGACTCGAGCTTCGCGCCGAGCGCCTCTCGCTTCGCCTCGTCGCCGGTCTTCGTCGCTTCCTTCTGGTCTTTCACTTCGGCGAGCTGCTTGTGGCGCGCCGCGAGCAACTTTTTCAGCGCTTCCGCTTCGGCTTTCGCGAAGTCGGCGCTCGCGCCCGCCTTGAGCTCTGCGGCGCTCTTGACGACCGCGTCCGGTCCCCAGATCGCCAGCTCCGCAAGCCCTTTCTGGGCGTCGCGGGCCGCTGCAACCGGTCCGTCGGTAATGTCCTTTACTTCCGGGCGATCGAGCTTTGCGTCCTTGGCCTGGTTGTCGACCGCCTTCTTGTCGTCCGCAACGGAGACTTGCGCCGCATTGACGGGGTCCGGCGCAGCAGCGCTTGCGTTGACGGCTGGCGCGGGCGGCGTCGGCGCGTCCGCGGGCATCGGCGGCGCGTCTTTGCTCGGGGTGCCTTTGGGCTTGTCGTCGACGCCCGAATATCCCTGCTTCACGTCACCGGCGGCGTTTTTGACGTCCCCGCTCAGTTCCTGTCCCGCAGCAGTGGCCATGGCCTTTGGATCGGCCTTCGGCAGCTCGTCTTCTTTGACCGGGCGTTTGTCGCGAATACTCTGCTTGATGCGCTGGACCTTGGCGACGATCTCGGGATCGGGCGGCGGGTTGTCTTCGAGGTGTTCAGCTTGTTGCCCACGTGCCTTGCCGTCGGCTTCGCTCTGCGGCTCCTTGGCTGCGGCCTGCGCGTCGTCGGTCGCGTCCTTCGGACTCTGGTGCGCCCCAGCGGCAGCTCGCTGCGCGCCGGCGCGCGCATCGACTGCGGACAGCCGGGCCTTCTCGGCGGGTGAAAGCCCTCTCGGCGCGTCAGGGCCAGCGGTCGCATCCGGCGTGACCAGTCCTCTGGCTCCCGCGCTTGCGCTCTGCTTCGCGGTCTTTCGACCCACGGGCGAAGCGCCCCCTTTCGACGGCCCGGCCGCCGGGGCCTGAGTCTTTGGCGACGCCTTGGGTTTCGGCGCCGCGCCGACCGCCATCGACCCTTCGGACATGCGCTACCCGAGAGTGACTAGGACCGAGGCGGTGTTGTCTTGGTTCTTCTTGATCAGCTTGGCAACCAGAGTTCCTACGCTGGGGGTAGCGGTCGCATCGGCGAGCTTACCGGCGTCTGTTGCACTCAGTCTGAGCCAGGTACCGGCGGGGTCGCTGCTTGCGACGCTGCTGTCGACTTGCGCGGTGGCGAGCCCCGAGAACACCACGAGCACCTGGTCGTCACCATAGGCGGCCACCGCGATGCCGAGAACCCGCATCGAGTCGTCGTCCGTCGTAGTGATCTGAGCGACGTCGACGAACTCACCCCGCAGCGTGACGACCCGCTGCACCACGTCTTTAGCAGCTTTCCCGCCGAAGATCCGGCGCGCGAAGGCCACGCCGCTCTGCGCAACCAGGTTGCCCTCGACGACCAGCAGGCCCTTTGCATGTGCGTCGTCGTCGAGCACCGTTTTTTGCCGCACGTGCACGCCACCGGCGGGCTCGAGCGTGATTGCTGGCACCAAGGTCCCCGTGAGCGACTCTTCCCAGGCGCGCGGGTGGGCGATGGCGCTGCCCACGAGTCCCGCGAACTCGGACTGATCGAGCGGCGCTTTGGTCGCCTCCAGTTCGCTCGTCGTGGGCGTGACATCTGGAATGCGGACCGTTCCGGCGACACGATGCAAGAATGGCTGCGACTGCTGGTCGAGCTCCACCACCCCGAGCAAGACACGGCTCAACGTAGGCTGCGTGGTGCCGCCGAGCGCGCTTTCGGGCTCGATACGCGCGCCAGAGCGCTCCCCTTCCCCGAGCGGCGAGAGGAAGCGCTCGATGACGAGCGCGGCGCTCTCCGTTACGTGCGGGTCCATGGCCTGGCCGCAGAAGCTGAACCCACTCTGACCGCGGACGCTCGATTCCTGATAGACGGCGTAGACGGCCCAGCTAGTGCCCTTGTCCTTGCCTTTCAAAAGAGACGACACTTCGCTCGGATCCCTGAGCACTATCGCCTTGCCGTCGCCTCCGTAGGCGACGCCCGGCGTAACGCGCACGAGTGCGCTCTGGGTCGCGCCTGCAGGGGCAGTCTCGATCACGAGTTCGAGCCCCCACACGATCCCGAACAGATCGCGCGTGAGCGAGCGCCGCTCGAAGCTCGCTCGCATGTACGTCTGATCCGCGATCAGCTGCGACGCTCCGAGCACGAGCCCATCCTCGTATTGAGTGCGTACGTTGTCCGCGGTCGCCATTCTTACCTCCGTTTGCCCGGCTTGCGGGGATCGGCACCGGGCTTGCCGTCCTCGTCGTGATTGCCCTCCACCTCGCCTTCCGTTTCGTCGGGAGTGCGCCCTTCCTCATGCGGCGCGGCAGTCCCGAGCTTGCCCCGTGCGAGCTCCTCGATCTCGGCGAGCTCCTTCTGGAGCTTGCGGACCTGGGCCTGCAGCGCGTCGATCTCCGTCGCCGCGCCTGCATCCGGGAAGATCTTGGCCAGACGCTCGACATCACGCTTCGGATATGTGGAGCGACCGAGGTTCTTCTCGGAAATGGTGTTGGCGAGCTCGATGACGTCTTTGAATGGCGCGGTCCCGAGCTCCTGAAAGTTTCGCTTCTTGATGAACTCGAAGACCTCTCGCTCGACAACGATCTTCTTTCCTTCGGGCACTCCCTTCGGAAACAGCAATCCCACCCCACGGTCGATCGCGTCTTGGAATGCGGCACGCCCTGCAAGCTGTCCGAAACGCTGGAGCGCGGCCCGTTCCTGCTCGGGGGTCGGCTTCGCGATCGCGGTTTGCAGCACATCGAGCACCGTCGCCGAGTCGAAGCTCTCGAGCGTCCGCTTGCGGCCGATCGTGACGTAGTAAGCAGCCTTCGAGCGAGCCAGGATTTGCGCTGCCTGCGCCTCCTCCCGACCAACCGCCGCCTCCGCCACCTGCAAAATCAGAGTCTCGTCATCGACGCAAGGATCGGCGCAAGTGCCGGAGTCGACCGGCGGCGCTTCTTCCTTCTGCGCCTTGACCGTGGTGCGTGGCCCGCACAGCTCGCGCTCCAGTAGCCACTCGACGAGATAAGTGAGGCTTGCGTTCGAGAGCACGCGCCGGCGCGCAGGTAGCACGTGCAGCGCTGGCTTGCCGTTCTTCGTGGACCACTCGACCCCGGCAATCACGACCACCGCCTCTCCAGGGCAAAGCTCGCACGCTGCGCCCGAGATGACGTCGATGATCGTGGCTGCGCCGATGCCACACTCGTTGAGACTGGTCTTCGCGGTCTCGCTGACGATCGACGCGTTCTTGCTCAACGCCCACTTGGCGTCGAGCGCACGCGCGTACTGGCTGACCCCGCGTCCACCACGAATTCCGATACAGGGCGTGCACTGATCCAGCCGCAGGTCGGGAGTCACCGGAAGGGGCTGAGGCGTTGGCTGAGGCGTGGGCGGCGGGGGCGGCGGCGCAACTTCCTTTCCAATCGGGTTTTTGATCCCGCCCCCCGGGGCGAGAAAGCCTGACCCGTACGGATCCGCGCACGTCGGATCGACCTCGACGGGGTCGCCGCACGGATCGGCGAGACAGCCCGAGGTCCAATAGCCGCTGTCGAGCGAGCGCAGCCAGACGAAGCGAGCTCGCTCGCGAACGCGTGAGAAGTCGCAACCGGGATCCACGCTTGCGCCGCAGACGCTGCCGTAGCGCGGCTTCGCCGCGTCCAGACAGTCGTCGTACACGAGTGCGAGCCACAGTTTTTCGTCGAGCTGCTTCGCACACGGATCGCACTGCTCGCGGCCGTCCACATCAGACGGGGTCGGACGTGGGATGCAGATAGACTGATTGCTGACGAGCTCACGCCCCTTCGCGTCGATCGCGACCCCTGGGCCGACGCACACGGTGCAGGTCTTTTCGTCGATGCACAGCGCAAAGCCGCAATACACCCCCCAGCCGGACAGCACGGAGTTCGCGAGCAGCTGCTGCGCACGCTGGTAGGCGACGCCAGCGCTCAGATCTGCATCCGTGACGAGCTGTCCCGGGAAAAAGCGCGGGCGAGGCGGCATGCAACTGTCGACCACCACTCCTGGCCGGGTGGACGCCTCACCCGTCCCAGAGGAGCAGCCCGCGCCGCTCGCGATCGTGCTGCCTTGGCCGCAGCCGCACATGCCAGACCCGGAACCGTCGCAGCCGCAGTTCTTGGTCTTCGCAAGCGGCGCGCTCCACGAACCAATGCTCGACGCACTCACCTGACCGCAGCCGCAACCGCGCTGACTCGTTCCTGTGGTGTTCATCATTCCCTCGACGTTCGCTCGATGGCGTATTGAACGAGTGAGCTCAAGAGCGCCGTGGGCACGACCAGCGGACGCACTGCGCAGTTGTCGATCTCGACGACGGGACCGCTCGGAATCACGCGAACCCGCGCGAGTCCGACGAAATGCTGGTTTTTGCCGCAGGGATCGGGCTCGGCGTGCCAGCAACCGCCGGTAATGAAGTCGCAGACGAAGTCGCGGATGCGCTCGCGGTCGCAGTGAAAGAGCTCCTCGCGCAACCGGTGTAGGTGCTTTGACACGTGCGGCGGCTCATCGCTAACCTCGAAGCAAAAGCCGGAACGCACGCGTGAATGTTGGCAGCTCGAACCGCAACAAGTTTCCGGCCCAACGATCGCTTGAACCGGCCTCTCCTCTTGCTCGCGATAGCCGAGCGTAATGTAGACGTCGACTCCGTCTGCGCATTCGTCGTCGTAGTCGTGATCGTCGTCATCGTCATGTCGCTCGCGATCGTGTTTCGCCGCAGCCTTGCGCTGCTCCTCTTTGCGCTTCTTCACGATTCGCTCGACAGTTTCGTGCAAATTCAGGAGCACGTCGCATTCGACGCGGATCTCTCGCCCGAGACAATCGAGCCCGACGCCCGCCTTGACTCGCACCTCTTCGTGACAACTCGTCTTCTCCACTCGCAACCCACACACCGTGCCGAAGCCGTGGAGCTCGGCGGCGTGTCTGCGCACGTTGCCGAGGTGAAACGCCTGATCCTCCGCCATGTCCTGTGGCTCGAGGAGCATGCTGTAGAAGTAGCGGTTGCGCACGACGGAGCTTCCTCCTCGATCGCACGCCGTTGCGTCGCGTTCGTGTGAGTATTTCCCCGTCACTCTCGCTTGCGTTTGCATGCCTTATTCCCTTGGTTTCAATGTCTGCGGGCGCGCCGTCGTGGCGTCCCGGCCTGCCTTCGTGAACTACAGACTTGCGTCCATGCCGAGTCGTGGACCCACACCGAGCGCGAGGTCGCCACCCATTCCTACTTCGCGCGCGAGCAGCATTGCGCCCGCCGAGGTAGCCACGTCACCCTCGCCGGCGAGTCGCCACGGGGCGCGCCCCCCGAGTGCTGCGTCGAGACCGAGCCGCCCCCCCGCGCCGAGCCCGAAACGCGCACGACCCCTGGCCACGGTCACGCGCGCACCCGCGGGCGCTTCGAGCTCGGCGAGCCGCTGAATGCGCGCAAACGCCGCATCGTCGAGCGCCGTGCTGGGGCGCAGGAGCAGCGTCAACTCGGCGCGACGTTCGACGATGGGGTCGGCCTCGAGATACGGACGCGAGCCGAGTTGTGCGGTGCCGAGGCGAATGCCGCGATCGAGCTGCATGCGCGGTGTCGAGCACGCGCCGGGCAGCACGGCATCGCAGCCGAGATGCGCACCACCGAGCCGGAACAATGCCCGCTCGCGACTGCCTTCGATTAGTTCTACCCCGGAAATATCGTAGTTCTCGAGCATCTCGAGGAACGCCTGCCGCGTGCCGCGACGCCGATAGAGCGGGATCGCACGCGCCAGGACTGCCCGGCGCCTCTCCACGGTCCAGTCCGGCTCCAGCAAAACATCGAGACGTGCGGCGAGCCAGGGTAGGAAATCCGGGTCGCCCGACATTGGCGCAAACAGCCGGTAAAGGTCGTCGATCACTTGCGACAGGTCTGCGTTCTCCGCCTCGAACAACGAGAGCAGCCGAGCGCTGAACGCTCGAGATGTCGGGTCTTCCGAATAGATCGCCGGCAGCAAACGCAGATAGGAATTGCGCGGAAATTCGATACGCAGCCAACGAATCCGAGGCGTGTGCCGGCCATCGCCGTGGAGCGTGAGCCGGAGCCATGCATAGCGACCGCGGGCGGCGCCGAACGCGAGCTCAGCCGGGTGTCCAGCCCGAACCGAAACGAGCTCGCGCGCACTCTCCCAACGCGGATCGTCTGCTCCGAGCGTGGCGTCGTAGGCCGAAACGTCGTCTGACGCCAGAACCTCGACAGCGACACTCGCTGCCGCCGACAGGTCCGGCGAGACTTGCGCGATGACTCGGTGCCATTCGGTCCCCTTCGCGCTCGCGTCGAGCGGGCCCAGCACGATCGCGGCGGAACGCGCGTAAAAGCCGTTCTGCTCGAAGTCGAGGGCTTTGGCCGTGCACGCTCTGCCGAGGCCGTAGAGCTTCTGTCCGCGGTAGGCGAGCGCTCGCCAGGCATCGACCTGGGCGCTCCAACGCACCGCGCGCGCCTTGCCGTCGCTGACCTCCCACTCGATGATGCGACCCGAGGGCGCGTCAGCCACGTACAGTCTCAGTGCCCCGTCGGTCGAAGGCGCGAACGCGACCGCTGGCAGCGTCGCGCGCCCGAGCTCGATGGCCACGAAGTTCTCCCCGTCGATTGCGAGCTCGAGTGTCGAGCGCAAACGCGTGACAATCGCGATTGCACCCGCCTCCGACACCGCGATGGCGTCGCCCGCTTGCCGCACTAGTCGAACCACATCGAAGCCAACCGGCGCGCCGCCCGACGGCGAGGACCCGTCGCGATCGAGCACGTAAATGCGATCACGACCGTCGACCGCCACCGCGACTGGCCGCGACATGGGAATGTTCGCAAGCTCGCCCGAAGGCGACAGCCGATACGCGCGCACCGCACGAAGCTTTGGCAACGCCACGAACAAACGCCCTCGGCGATCGATCGCGAGCCCGCCGACTCGCTCGCCCGGCTCGAGACCGCTGAGGCAAGGCTCCGTGATATACGCCGCATCGGCGAAGCGACAAAAGCCGCGACCGTCATCGCGCACCGCGAACATCCGCCCCAGGTGATCGAACGCGAGTCCTCGCGCGCGCACCTGCGCCATGACATCCGGCGCGACCTCGCCGCTCGGCAGCTCGCCGCTCGGCAGCTCGAGACCATCGGGCGTCACCGTGACCGCAGATGGCGCGACGATGCGCCACCCGTTCCAACCGTCGAGATGGAGGAAGCGCGCTGCACTATGACCAGCGGCTTGCATGCTACCTCTTCACCTCGGGCGCATTGACGCGCACCTTGTGGCCAGTCGGTCGGAGCAGATCGAGGTCGTCGAGCGGCACATCGCTGCAGGCCGGCTGTGAAGCGCCGTCGAGGTTCAGGGTGAGCGAGCGCACCCCGCCCACGTCGGTTACCTTCAATACGGTGCTCAACACTTCCGCGTACGCGATAGTGCCGCCAAGTGGCCAACCACGTCCGTCGCCGCCATGGATGGGATCGAAGTACGCCGAGAGCGCGTCCGATACCCGCTCGCGTACCGTGGCGGCCGCGGCGATCGAAGCCACGTCAATCTCGACGTCCACGCGAACTTCTCGGTACTTCGGCGCCACCACGAAGAGCTCGGTCGTCAGCACGCGGAACGGTTCTAGCGTTCGCGCCACTTCGTCGAGGTACAGTTGTGAAGGCATCGGCGCTGGCTCATCGCCCGCCCGCGGTGGAACGACGACCAGAGTGATCGCACCGGTGACCGGCGCGCGTGGGACCAGCGGGTGCCGGCGGTTTACCGCGGTAGCGCGCGCGACCCCGGCCTTCTCCTCTGCCAGTGTCTCGAAATCGAGCGCCGTGACGGCGCGTTCGAGAGAGCGGATGCGATCGGGGGCGCGACCTTTGGCCGACTCTGCACTCTCCTCGTCGACACCGCCGGAGGCCGCCTCGCGCTGCTCGATGCCATCGACGTTCGGGAGGGAAGTGTCGAGCGACAGTTTGCCCGCCGCAACGTTGCCAGCCGATCCGCCCGCGGAACTGCGATAGGTAATACGCAGGTTGTTCGGCCCGCGCTGCGGGATCAACCCGCGCAGCCCGTCACCGAACTCCACGGCGCCTCGGTCCTCGGCGATGCTGAAGACGCGCAGCGGGACATCGCCCGGTTGCACCTGACCGCCGACGAAGCGGGTTCCGAGATCGCGCACGAAAGACCAGGCAGTCCAGCGCAGAGCCCCGCCCACGTCCGGCTCGTTCACCTCCAGAATCGGCGGATTGTCGTCGTCCAGCAGGACGGGGGGGTGGCGCACAGCGCG
>DASSMT010000296.1:0-14660 GCA_035688655.1 Polyangiaceae bacterium
AGCTCGCCGCGCGGCAGCGGATGAGTCGTGATGCCAATCATCGCGCTGAGATCGCCGCCAATCGACCAAGCCGGAGCGGGTTCGGGTCGAGCCGCGGCTGGAGCGGGTGGAATTGCAGCCGGCGCGGCGGTCGCCGTCACCCCTGACGGTGAAGTTGCAGTGGAGCTGGGAGCCGCGGGCGCCGCAGCCTCGCTCGGCACGGTGCTGGCGGTCGTCGCCGGGGTCCCGGCAGCGTCGCCGGGGATGGTGAGCGCGGGCTCTGCGTTCGAGTGCCCAGGCGTCAGGGCGAGACCCAAGCTCAGGGCCAGAGCGTCCGCGACTTGGTCACAGGTGGCGTCGCGCAATTCCCGGATGGCGACGATGCCGCTGTCGGTTTGGCGCTCGAGACGCCCCACCGTGCCTTTGCCATCGGCGATCAGCGTGACCACGAAGTCGACGTGATCGCCGCCCTGCGCCAGGCGCGCAGCTCGCGAGCTTTCAGCCAATTTATCGAGGAATTGAGCTCCGTTCGGGCACGTCTCGGAGGCGCGATACCAGACCGCGGGTAGGGCTGGATCCGCGAGCGCGGGCACGGCGAAGGTCAGCGAAAGGAGCACCCACCGTGAAAGAGTTCGAACGCCCATCAGAGTCTTGTCGCTCTTCTTAGGCGATCGCCGGCTTCATTGCACGCAGCGCCGCACGCGCGCACGTGAAGAGCTCAATCAGCGAGCGGCGCGAACAGGTCCTCCAGATCGCCCTCGGTCAGGCGCGAGGGCACACCGCCGGTCCCGAGCAAGGTGGCGGCCAGCTGTTGCTTCTTCTGTTGCAAGCGCAGCATGCGTTCTTCCACACTGCCGGCGACGATCAGGTTGTAGACGAACACCGGCTTGGTTTGCCCGATCCGATACGCGCGATCCGTGGCTTGCGATTGCGCCGCCGCGTTCCACCAGGGATCGTAATGGATCACCGTGTCGGCGCTGGTCAGATTGAGCCCGGTGCCGCCTGCCTTGAGGCTGATCAAAAATACGTCTGCCTGACGCGACTCGAAGACGTCGCACACCTTTTGGCGATCGGCGGTCGACCCGGTGAGCTCGACAGTGCGCACCTGGCGTTCCCTCAGCCCCTGCGAGAGCAGCGCCAGCATGCGCGTGAACTGAGAGAAAACCAGGACGCGCCGACCTTGTTCCAGCTGGCTCGTGAGCAGCTCGAAGAAAAGGTCGAACTTCGCGGAGCTGGTCACCGCGCGTGCCGACGACACCGACACCAGCCGCGGATCGCAGCACACTTGGCGCAGCTTCATCAGTGCGTCCAGGATCGCGATCGCGGAGCCAGGGATGCCCTTCTTCTTGATGGCCGTCCGTACCTCGCTGTGCGCGGCGGCGCGGATGCTCTCGTATAGCTCACGTTGATCGCCGGCGAGCTCGACCGGGCGTACCAGCTCGGTCTTGGGCGGCAAATCGCGCGCTACGCTCTCTTTCATGCGGCGAATGATGAACGGTGCCACCGCGTTGCGCAGCGCTTCGAGTTTCTGCGCGTTACCCTCACGCTCGATAGGGTAGCGGAACGCGGTGCGGAAGCGATCCGCGTCGCCCAAGAAACCGGGCATCAAAAAGTCGAACAACGCCCACAGCTCTTCCAGATTGTTCTCGACCGGTGTGCCAGAAAGGCACAAGCGATGGCGTGCCGAGAGCGCGCCCACGGCCTTGTTGATCTGGCTGCGCGGGTTTTTGATGGCCTGTGCTTCGTCCAAGATCAAAAGGTGAAATTCTCGATCGCGGAAGTGCTCGAGATCACGCAAAACCAGCGGATAAGTGGTCAGCACTACGTCCGCCTCGGGTAGCTCACGGCGGCGCGCCTCGCGCTTGCCGCCGTGCAAGACCACGACCTTCAGATGCGGCGCGAACTTCTTCAGTTCCCGCTGCCAGTTGCCGATCAAGCTGGTTGGCATCAAGACCAGGTTCGGGGCCTGCATGCGTCCCGAAGCTTTCTCGGCCGACAGATGCGCGATGGTCTGCAGCGTCTTGCCCAGGCCCATGTCGTCGGCCAGCACGCCGCCCACGTCGCACGCGATCAAGTGTTGCAGCCAATCGAGCCCCTCCTGTTGGTAGGGGCGCAAGGTCGCTTGCAAACCGTTGGTACTGATCGTGACTTTCTCACGCGTGCCGCTGCCCAGAGCGCGTCCTCGCTTGCGCACGTCGGTGTCGCCGCCCCAGAGCAGCGTAGCGGCACCATCGAGCGCTTCATCGAGCTTGGCCACGGTGGCCGCGCGTGAACCGGGGAAGGCGAGCGAGCCGTCAGCCAACTCTTCTCCCCGATACAGCTCCAGCAGCACCTGCAGCACCGAGCGCAAGCGCTCGGGAGGAACCGGCAAATAGCGGTTTTCTCCGACTGGAACGACACGGAAGCGCGCGGGCACGCGCAGCAGCGCTTCCATGTTCGAGAGATCAGAGCACTCCTCCAGGAGCTCGAGCAGCGCCGGGACCAAGTTGACGCGCTTGCCCTCGATCTCGATGCCGAGCTCCAAGCTGAACCAATCACTGCGCCCGTCGTCGGCGTCGACCGTGGCATACCAAGGAACGTCCGGCGACACGACTTGATACGGGTAATCGGGCGCGATCTCGATCTTGAAGCCCAGGCTCTCGAGCTGCGGCAGCGCGTAAGCAGTGAAGGAGCAAAGCGTGTGCACGTTGCCACCGACCTGCACGATGTAGTCGGCTTGCGAATCGAGATCGGCGGCGTATGCCGAGGCACACTCGACCTCCACCGCGCCGAACCCTTCGAGCAGACACTGCGCGCGCGCTTCGCCTGCCGAGTCGCGCTCGACGCGCGCGAGCCCACCGCCCTGACCGACGAAGAATTGCTTGCGTCGATCGGAGGCGCGGATGCGCGTGCCGGCATATTCGAACGAAAGTGCCAGCACCGGCACGTCCACCTCGGCGAAGCCGCCGTGTTGGTGATCGTCGTCGTCGGGCTGTTCGACGGACATGCGTTCGACGAACAGCCGCACGCAGGGGACGAATGCAATGGCTGCGGGGGCAGCCGGCTCGGGTTGGGTCGTGGCTTCGGCGAACAAAAGTCAGTCTTCGTTAGATCAAACTACGGAACATTTGTCGATCCCCTACGACGCCCATTTGTTCAGCGTCCCTGTAGGTCCATCAACTACATCGGAAGTTACCCCAGACCATAACCCATTGATACCATTAACCTAGAGCCATATTTGACAAGATTTCCTAGCTAAGACAGAATGTCACGGTGGCTGACGCAATGACAGACGCAAACGACGAATTGTCCCCCAGCTCTCGACCCGGAGCGGAGTCCAGCTCCGACGTCACCGTGCTGGTGGTTGACGATGAGGCCAGTAACCTCGCTTCGTTGGAGAAGATCTTCCAACGCGAAGGCATGCGCGTATTCACCGCGGACGGTGCGAAGGCGGCCCTCGAGTTGGTGCGCCGCCACCGCGTGCAGGTGGTGCTCACCGACTTGATGATGCCCGGCACGAGCGGAGGCGAGCTGCTGCGCGCGCTCAAAGAAGTCTCGCCGGATACCGAGGTCGTGTTGATGACGGCCTACGGCACCGTCGAAACCGCGGTCCAAGCAATGCGTGATGGCGCTTATGATTTCGTGGAAAAGCCACTCAAGCGCATGACCATCGTCAAGAGCGTGCGCAAGGCTGCGGAGCGTCAATCACTGGTGGCCGAAAATCGCTCGCTGCGCCAAGAGCTCAAGCTGCTGACCAATCGGGAGATCGTGGGTCAGAGTCCGGCCTTGCGTCGCGTGCTGGATGTCGCCACGCAGGCCGCTCCATCCAGCGCGACCGTGCTCATCTTGGGTGAGAGCGGTACGGGCAAAGAGCTGATCGCGCGCTACGTGCACTCCAAGAGCGGCCGCTCGAATGGCCCGTTCGTGGCCGTGAATTGCGCGGCGATCCCCGAGAGTATCCTGGAAGCGGAGCTGTTCGGGTACGAACGCGGCGCGTTCACCGGTGCCGTCGCCAAGCGCGAGGGGCGTTTTGCGCGCGCGCGGGGCGGCACGTTGTTCCTGGACGAGATTGGGGAGTTGAGCCCGGCAGTGCAAGTGAAGATCCTGCGCGTGTTGCAGGAAGGCGAGTACGAACCGGTGGGCGGTCATACGGTCAAGGCCGACGCGCGCATCGTTGCCGCAACGAATCGAGACTTGGTGTCGGAGGTAGAAGCCGGCCGCTTTCGCGAAGACCTGTACTACCGGTTGAACGTGATCTCCGTCACCGCTCCGCCGCTCCGCGCTCGACGCGAAGATATTCCGCTCTTGGTCGATCACTTCTTGGGCGTGTATTGCACCAAGAACGGGCGAGCTCGGCTCACGGTGCCGAGCGACGTGCTGCACAAGCTGATGGACTACTCGTGGCCCGGCAACGTGCGCGAGCTCGAGAACGTGATCGAGCGTGCGGCGGTGCTGTGTCGCACCGAGGTGCTCGGTCTCCCGGACCTGCCGGATGCGGTGGCGAGCGCAGCTCCTCGGCTGCCGTCGGAGCTGACTTTTTCGATTGGCACGCCGCTGTCGGAGGTCGAGCAGCGCATGATTCGCGACACGCTCTCGCACACCGGCGGTGACAAATCGCTCGCCGCGCAGCTGCTCGGGATCTCCACCCGCACCATCTACCGCAAGCTGGGCGAAAACGAGTGAAGGCCTGAACCTGCTCAGCCAGGTTTCAGGCCCGGCCCACGGGGTCGCGCCCGGCAAACAGCGGTATTTTCGGGACGCGTGCGGGCTCTGGCCCCCGCGCTCGGGCGCTACTTTTGCCAGTTTGTCGAAAGCAGCCGAGCCGGCCGGGAAAGCTTGCCAGCTTGGCGCGCCGCCGAGCCCTGGAACTAGCGGCAAAACCCGTGGAAATCCGAGATTTTTTCCGGTAATGAGCGCTGGCACGTCTCTCGCTTGAGGCGGCTCCTGGGACCCGTGACTTTCGATCTCCTGCTCAAGAAGTACTTTCTCGGCGTAGTGCTGGCGTTCGTCGCGCTCGCTGCCTACTTCCAGGCCTCGGGCGCCACCCAGCTGATCGGAGCTGCGTTCTCTGGACCCGCGGCGAGCGCCGCGCCACCCCGGGTAGCAGCGGCTCCGGCCCCGACCGCCCAACAGCGGCCGGATGCCGAAGCGATCATTGCCCGCAATCCTTTCGACTCGGTGACCGGGCCGCTCAACGCCACGCCCGTTCCGCCCGCCGACGTGCCGGTGCCCGGCAAGAGCCCCGTCGACGACACTGATCCGCTGATCGCGCCCGTGTGTGACTCGCCCACGGTGTACATCGTCACCGAGTCGAACGATCCGAAGTGGTCGGTGGCCGCGCTGCAAGCGCCGGGCGATCCTCGTCCGCGCATGCATCGCGTCGGCGATGACGTGGGCGGCAAGAAGGTGGAATTCATCGGCTACAACCCGCGTGAGAATACGCCCGCGGTCTGGCTCTCATCCGGCACCACGTTGTGCCAAGCGATGCTGTTCAAGACTCAACCGACGCTGCCCGCGGCCGCGCCCACCGCTGCCGCGGCGCCGACACCGCCGCCCCCGCCAGCGAGCGGCGGACCTTCGGCGGTGCCCGCGGACATCGCTTCCAAGATCCAGAAGGTGAGCGACACCGAGTTCAACATCGATCGCTCGGTGGTCGACAAGATCTTGGAAAATCAGGCAGAGCTGATGAAGTCGGCGCGCATCGTGCCCGAAACGAAAGACGGCAAGGTGCTCGGTATCCGCTTGTTCGGGATCCGGCCCGAGACACTGCTCGGCACGCTGGGCCTGCAGAACGGCGATCGACTGGAATCGATCAACGGCTTCAACATGGGCAGCCCCGAAAAAGCTTTGGAGGCTTATGCCCGACTCCGAACCGCCTCCCAATTGGACGTTACCGTCAATCGCCGCGGCGCCCCCGTGTCCATTGTCCATCACATCAAGTGAGTGTTTTCGTGACGAGTCCCGTGTCTTCGAAGTTCAAGTTTTCGCGTGCCTTGCGCGCTGGCGGTCCGGTTTGCACGGCCTCGTTGGCACTGCTGTTCGCCGCCACGGCTTCGGCGCAAGACGCGCCGGCCGCGCGTAAGCCGCCGCCTGCTGCGCAACTCAAGGCGCCGGTACGCCGCGCTCCGGCTGCGCCCGCTGCCGCCGCCCCCGCTGCCGCCGCTCCCGCGGCTGCTGCACCTGCGGCCGCTGCGCCGGCGAGCAATCCCACCGACAAAGATCCGCCTGGGGCCGCTGGCGCGCTGCCGACCACGATGGACAAGATCGCCACGGCGGCGGACGTGCCCTTCAAACCGCAGCCCGGCGGACACCTGGTGAAGTTCAATCTGCAGGACGCGGACCTGGCAGAGCTCGTCAATCACATCAGCGGACTGACCGGAAAGCGTTTCATCTACGGCGCCAAGGTTCGCCAGATAAAAGCCACGGTCGTCTCGCCCGAGCCGGTGACCCTGGAAGAGGCCTATCAAGCGTTCCTGTCCATCCTCGACGCCAACGGCATGACCGTGGTGCCGCACGGTCGCTTCCTGAAGATCGTCGATAGCGGCGGCGTCGTGACCCAGCCCACGCCGGTGATTGCGCGCGGCGAGCCCGTGCCGGACTCCGATCGTTTCGTCACTCGACTGTATCGCTTGGAGCACGTGGGCACCGAAGAAGCGATGTCGTTGCTCGGCAAATTCAAGAGCAAAGACGGCGATATCTCGGTGTACACGCCGGGCCGACTGCTGATCGTCACCGACACGGCCTCACAGGTGCGGCGCTTGATGCGAATCGTCGAAGAGATCGACGTGGGCGGTTCCGGCCAGCACATGTGGATCGAGCCCGTGCGCAACGGCACCGCGCAAGAGCTGGCCAAGCGCGTGAACGAGCTGTTCGAGCTGAACGCACCACCGCAGCCCAATGCGCCACCTGGTTCTGGCAAGGGTGCCGGTTTGAACAAGGTGATCGCCGATGAACAGACGAATTCGCTGATCGTCGTCGGCACCGAAGATTCGTACCTGCGCTTGCTGGAGGTGTTGAAGCGCCTCGATTCGCAAGCCAGTACGTCCGGAAAAATTCACGTCTTGCCCTTGCAACACGCGATCGCCGAAGAGATGTCGCAGACGCTGAATCAGATGCTGGGCGCAACTCGAGGCGGTCAGCCACCCGCGGGCCAACCGGGCGGGGCCGCCCAGGGCACGTTCGAGGGCGAGCTCAAGATCACCGCCGACAAGAGCACCAATTCGCTGATCATCACCTCTTCGAATCGCGACTACGCAACCATGCGCCTCGTGATCGACAAGCTCGATCACTCACGCCGCCAAGTCTTCATCGAGGCGGTGATCATGGATTTGTTGGTCTCGGACAACACCACGCTGGGTGTGTCTTTCCACGGCGGCACGCAGCTCGGTGCCGCGCAGGATTCGCTCTTGCTCGGCGGTTTCAACGCCGGCAAATCCATCCTCTTTCCGGCCGATCAGAGCTTGCTCCAGGGCTTCGCGGCCGGCATCCGCGGCCCGGCCATCCCGAATACCACCAACTTGCTCGGCACGGGCTTGAGCATTCCGGCGTTCGGCGTGGTGCTGAACGCGGTGGCGACCAGCGGCCGCTCCAACATCTTGTCGACTCCGCACATCATCGCGACCGACAACGTCGAGGCCGCGATCAGCATCGGTGAGAACATCCCGCTGCAGACCAACGTCGGTGGCGGTGGCGCGGCGGCGGCGACGGGTGCCGCGGGTGCCGCGGTCGGTCTCGGCCTACTCAACGGTTTGGGTGGCTTTGCTGCTCCTCGCCAGGATGTCGGCAACAAGATCAAGCTCACGCCACACATCAACGAGTCGAACCAAGTTCGCCTGGAAATCGATCAAGAGAGCAGTGCTCCCGGAACCACCTCCGGTACGCTCGGTGCGGTGAGCATCATCAAGCGCACCGCCAACACCACGGTCGTGGTGCAAGATCAACAGACCGTGGTCATCGGCGGTTTGATGAGCGACGAGTACACGACGACCCGCACCAAGGTGCCGGTCTTGGGTGATTTGCCGTTGCTCGGGGCGCTGTTCCGCAGCTCGGAGGTGCAGAAGCGCAAGAAGAACCTGCTCTTGGTGCTCACCCCGCACGTGATTCGCGATCAGGACGATTTGCGGAAGATCTTCGAACGCAAGATGCAAGAGCGTCAGGAGTTCCTGGATCGTTACATGGTGTTCTCCGGCACGGACTGGAAGCCTCCGCGCGATTGGTCGCGCACCAGCGGCTTGGTCGAGGACGTGCGCAAGGCGTACATGGAGATTGCCGAGCAGGAGCGCATCGAAGCCGAGAGCAAACCGAAGGAGACGCCTCCGCGCGAGCCCAGTGATCCCATCGAGCTGCCGGGTGATGTGCACGGCGTCGGGGTCGGTGCCACGACTTCCGCGGCGCCCGCGCCGGCGCCGGCGGGCGCGGACACCGCGCGACGACTTCGCGTGCCGGCTGGCGCGACCATCCGCACTCCCGGTCAAGCCCCCGCAGCTCCCGCCGCAGCTCCCGGCGCTCCCACTCCTGCTGCTCCCGCTCCCGGAGCACCGGCTCCCGGAGCACCGGCTCCGGCCCCGGGTGGCGCAGCTCCGGCTCCGACCCCAGCGCCTGCTCCGGCGCCCGGTCCCCGCGGGCAAAACGAGCCTGCTTTTCGCATCAACCCGATCGCGCGCAGCGTGAACGTCGATCGAGTGGAGTAACGGATGCAGGAGCAGCGCGCGCTCGGAAACATTCTGGTCCGCCAAGGCGTGATTGCCGAAGGCGCGCTCGAGCCGTTCTACACGCAGCAGCGTGAGAAGGGGACGGGCCTGTTCGAGCTGCTGCTGGCCTCGAAAGTAGCAAGCTCGAGTGCGCTGGCGCGCGCGCTGGCCGCCGAATGCCGCCTGCCGTTCGTGGACAGCATCGACGTGAACAGCGTGCCTGCGGACATGGCCAATAAATTGCCGATTGGCTATGCCAAGTCGCACAAGTTGTTGGTGCTCGGTGACTTCGACGATCGCGTGGAGGTGGTCTGCGCCGATCCGCTCGACACCGACGGCTTGGACGACATTCGCGCTGCTTTTCACAAGCCCGTCTCGCTCTCGGTCGCGTCCGCCGACACGGTGATCGACGCCATCAACCAGGTCTATGAGCGGCAGCAGACGATCAGCGAGCTGGAGACCGACCAGGTCGAAGACGACGAAGAGATCGACATCCTCGACTCCGACGAAGATGCGCCGATCATTCGCTGGGTCAACGGGCTGTTCTCGCAATCGGTGAAAGAGCGAGCGAGCGATATTCACGTCGAGCCCGAGGAGCGCGAAGTCATCGTTCGCTATCGTGTCGACGGCCAGCTGTACGTCGCCCGCCGCGCGCCGCTACAATTCATGAGCTCGGTGATCGCGCGCGTGAAGATCATGGCCGGGCTGAACATCGCCGAGAAGCGTTTGCCGCAGGACGGCCGCATTTCGCTGCGCATCGCCGGGCGCAGCATCGATATCCGCGTTTCCACGATTCCGACCAGTCGCGAACACGAGCGCATCGTGATGCGCCTCTTGCACAAGACCAACAAGTTGCTCGACATCGCCGAGGTTGGTTTCGGCGAGCGCGACCGCTGGCTGATGGAGCACCTGATCCATCGCCCGAACGGGATCTTGCTGGTGACAGGGCCGACCGGTAGCGGCAAGACGACGACGCTGTACGCCTGCCTGAACAAGATCAATCGGCCCAAGATCAACATCCTGACCGCGGAAGATCCGGTCGAGTACGAGATTGGTGGCATCCACCAGGTGGCAGTGCAGGCCAAGATCGGCCTGACCTTCGCGAGCGCCCTGCGCGCGTTCTTGCGCCAAGATCCGGACGTGATCATGGTCGGCGAAATTCGCGACCGTGAGACGGCTGAAATCGCCATCCATGCGTCCATGACTGGTCACTTGGTGCTCAGCACGCTGCACACCAACGACGCTGCCAGCGCCGTCACCCGCCTAGTGGAGATGGACATCGAGGCGTTTTTGGTACGCTCGACCGTGATCGGCATCTTGGCGCAGCGCTTGGTGCGGGTGCTTTGCCCACACTGCAAAGAGGCGTACGAGGCGACTCCCTTCGAGCTCCAGCAGCTGGGCATCGATCCCGATCGCACGCGGCGCCGTGATGAGCGCGTCCTGTCGCCTCGCTACACCGCCCACGGCGTCAAATACGAGCCGGTGGGCTGGCGCGGTCCGGGCATGCCCACGCTGTATCGGCCCAAAGGCTGTTCTCACTGTGAAAACAAGGGTTTTACCGGCCGCATGGGCATTTACGAGCTGCTCGTCGCCGACGACACCGTGGGCGCGCTGGTGCTGGCCAGCGCGGATGCCATGACCATCAAGCGCGCCGCCCAAGGTCAGGGTATGGATTCGCTGCGCGACGATGGCGCGCGCAAGGTCTTGCTCGGGCAGACCACGGTGGAAGAGGTCGTGGCCGCGACCCAAGAAGACGTCTTCGTCGACTCGTGAGCTGAACCATGGCTGTCTTCGAGTACCGCGGAATCCAGATTGCGTCCGGCAAGCCGGTCAAAGGCTATCGTGACGCGGACAACGCCAAATCCTTGCGTGCGGTGCTGCGCCGAGACGGCGTGCTGCTGACCGAAGCCAATGAAGAGGCCGATCGAGGCAACAAAGCAGCGCGTAAGATCGACCTGTTCGCGTTCATGAAGAAGCCGTCGACGGCCGACATCGCCGTCATGACGCGACAGCTGGCGACTTTGGTGCGCGCGGGCGTGCCACTGGTGGAATCGGTGGCCGCTTTGACCGAACAGGTCGAGAAAGAGCAGCTCAAAAAGACGCTCACCACCGTGCGCGAAACGCTCAACGAGGGCACGAGCTTCGCCAAGAGCCTCGAAGCACACCCCAAGATTTTTCCGTCTCTGTACACGAACATGGTCGCGGCGGGTGAAGCCTCCGGCACGCTCGAGGCCGTGCTCGAGCGCCTGGCGGACTTCATGGAAAGCCAGGCCAAGCTCAAAGGCAAAGTCACCGCGGCGCTCGCCTACCCGGTGCTGATGATGTTCATCGGTATCGTGATGGTCAGCGTGCTGATGGTCGCGGTGGTGCCGAAAGTCACCGGCATCTTCGAGAACCTGGGCCATGCCTTGCCTTGGTACACGCAGCTGTTGATCACGGTGTCCGCAATCATTTCCGGTTATTGGTGGCTGATCGCCGCGCTCGTGACCGGCGGCGTGTGGTGGTTTCGGCGCTGGCGAGCCACGCCCGCGGGCAAACTCAAGTTCGATTCTTTGCGCCTGTTGGTGCCGGTCTTTGGCCGTTTGACGCTGCTCGTGTCGGTGGCGCGCTTTGCGCGCACGCTGTCGACCTTGCTGTCGAGCGGTGTGCAGCTCTTGCAGGCCATGGAGATCGGCCGGCACGTGCTGGAAAATGCCAAGCTCGAAAACGTCATCAGTGAAGCGATCGGCTCGATTCGCGGCGGTGAGAGCATCGCCGAGCCGCTCAAGCGCGCGCGCGTCTTTCCGCCGATGGTCACGCACATGATCACCGTCGGTGAGAAGACGGGGCAGCTCGAAGCCATGCTCGAAAACGTGAGCCGCGCCTACGAGGCAGACGTCGAGACGCGCGTGGTGGCGCTGACGAGCCTGCTCGAACCGATGATGATCGTCTTGCTCGGCGGCGTGGTCGGCTTCATCGCCATGGCCATCTTGATGCCCCTCATCCAAATGAACGAGCTGGTCCAGTGATGACCGCGACCCGACGCTTCGCCGGCGAAGGGCGGATTCGATTCCCGTGGGAACGCAGCGGCGGGCTCAGGAGCCTGCTCATGCTCGGCCGAGTGGGGCCGTTCTTGGTGGTGGTCGGGGTGCTCGGGACGATCGCCATCTTGGGCGTGCGAGAGCGCCACAGTGCTGGCGTTCGTCAAACGCGCGCCACGTTGATCGGCGTGCGTCGCGCGATCGACGCGTTTCGTGCCGACAACGGTGGCGCGTGCCCGAGCGGGCTCGACAAGCTCACGAGTTATGGAAATTTCAAAGGTGCTCCCACGGACGCTTGGGGGCACGCGCTCCGCTTCGTCTGTCCAGCTCATCGCGAAGGAGAGGCCTACCAGCTCTCGAGCGACGGTCCGGATGGCGAACCGGGGGGACTCGACCGCGTTGAATGACGAGGAACCCATGAACACGAAATCATCAGGAATGAGCTTCAATCAGCAGACGTTTTTGGCCCTGAAGAAGCGCTTGCGAGCAAAGCAGGCGGGCCGCGGCGTCACGCTGGTCGAGGTTTTGATCGTGGTCGCGATCATCGCCATGGTCGCTGGCGGCGTGGCCGTCTTCGCGCTGCCCAAATACAAGGAGGCGCAGATCAAGAATGCCGAGACTGGCGCGCGCATCGTGCGCACCGCCATCCAACAATGGCAAGCCGCCAACAACGAGACCAGCTGCCCCACGATGAGCCAACTGGTGCAAGAAAAGCAGCTCGACCCCGGTCAGAGCACGAAGGATTCCTGGAATCAGGACTACACGCTGACCTGCACCGACGATGAAGTGATCGTCTCATCCAACGGCCCGGACAAGAAGAAGGGCACCAAGGACGACATTACCGTGCCCAAAGGCGTCGGCGCACCCAACGAAGCCCCGTAATTTTCCGAGCATCGAAGGCAATGCCACTGCCCACGGCCCAGCGAGAGTCGCACGTCACCCCAAAGGGTGTGACGAAGCGCGTCGCGCAGCGTGGGCTGACGCTCGTCGAGCTGTTGATCGTGATTGCCTTGATTGCGATTCTGGGCGGCACGGTGCTCATGGGTCCCGGGCTTCTGGAGGGCAGCCGGCTCAAGTCAGCGGCCACGCTGATCGTCAGTGGCGTGCGCCTGGGGCTTGCGCGCGCTAGCACCACGGGCCGCCCCACGCGCCTCTCGTTCGACCTCGACAACGCCAAGGTGACCCTGGAAGAGGCTGATTCCAGCGTGCTCTTGCGGGAGCACACCACGGATTCGAGCTCAGGCTCGGCGGCAGCGACCGAGCTCGAAAAAAAGGCGCAAGCCGAGTCCGATCGCATCTTGCAGGGGCCGCACGCCCCGCGCGCGACGTTCCGCCCCGTGCCCGGCTTCAACTCGAGTCCGGACGAAACGGGCAGCGCTCGCTCGCTGGGCAACGGCGTGCAATTCATCAGCGTTCAGACCGAACACGACGACGAGCCGCGCAGCACCGGGCGCGCGTACCTGTACTTCTTTCCCGGGGGGACCACCGAACGCGCCTCGGTTCAGCTCAAGCGCCGGGGCGACGACACCGGCATGACCGTGAGCATCAGCGGGCTCACTGGTCGCGCCAAGATCGAGCGCGGCCGTGTCGACCTGCCCGTCCCGCGCAACGACGGCGAGGCGAGCGAGCGAGACGAGCCATGACCGGCCGTTGCTCACGGCAGCGCGGCTTCACGCTGCTCGAAGTGTTGGTCGCGATTGCGATCCTGGGCATCGGTCTGACGGTGATCTTGGGCTCCCAAGTCGGGCTCTTCACCAACGCGGCGCGCGGCGAACACCTGACCATCGCGACCAACCTGGCTCGCTGCAAAATGGGCGAGCTGGAGGTCGATTTGCTGAAGCTCGGCTATCAGCTGACCGACGTGATCGACGACGGCCCGTGCTGCGGTGACGACGAAGGCAACGACGGCTATCACTGTGCCTGGAAGATCGAGCGGGTCACTCTGCCCGAGCTGCCCCTCAGCGGCATGGATGCTGGGGCAGCGCCGGCCGGTGATGCGGGCCTCGATCTGGGTCCGATCGGCCTGCTCGCGGGAATCAACCAACCCGGGGGCCAAAGCATCGGCGACAAGGCCACCCCGACGGATTTGGCCAAGACGCTCGGCAACGCGCCCAGCGCGTCCGGCCTCGCGCCCATGATGATGAGCATGGTCTACCCCACGCTCAAGCCGATGCTGGAAGCGAGCATCCGCAAAGTGACCGTCACGGTCACCTACAAAGAGGGCTCGTTCGAGCGTGAGCTGGCAGTGACGCAGTACGTGACCAACCCTCAGCAAGGCCAACTCGATCCGACCGTCGCTGGCGCGGGCGGCGGAGCTGGCGTCGGCCTGCCCGGAATCCTCGGCGGGAGCACGCCGGGCAGTGCGACGCCGGGTGGCGGCTTGTTCCCGAGCTTTCCCGGTTTGGGCGCCAAATGACCCGCGAGAGCCCGCGCATTCCGCGCATGCCCGGCGACCGAGCTTTCACGCTCGTGGAGTTGCTCGTGGCGATCTCGGTGCTTTCGCTGATTTCCGTGCTCATTTACAGCGCATTCGCGAGCATGAAGCGCAGTCGAGAGGGCATCTCGCGCATCGACGATCGTTATCGAGAGGGCCGCTTGGCGATGACGCGCATGGTCCGGGAGCTGCAGAGCGCGTACATCTCCTTGCACGTACCGATCAACAGCTCGCTCTTGGTGCAAAAGACGGCCTTCATCGCCACCACGGGCACTCCCGCGGATCGCCTGGATTTCAACTCGTTCTCGAACCGGCGCTTGGACAAGAACTCGCACACGAGCGATCAGTGCGAGCTGTCGTATTTCGGCTCTCCCAACCCCGACGTGTCGGGTGTCACGGATCTGGCCCGGCGCATCAGCACGCTGCTGGATTTAGAACCGAAAAAGGGCGGCCGCGTCGAGGTGTTGGCCACGGACATCGATCTCCTCGATCTCCAGTACTTGGATCCGCTCACCGGTAACTGGGTAGAGACCTGGGACACCACCAGCACGGTCACCG
>DASSMT010000370.1:0-17687 GCA_035688655.1 Polyangiaceae bacterium
AGTGTTCGATCCACGACAAGAGCAGCAGGCATTGGCCGCGGCCGAGCGCTTGGCCGAGCGTCGCGAAGTTGCGCTCGCCGCGCTGGATGGTGCTACGCGCTTCTTCGTAGCTCCCGAGCAGGTACTGGATTTCACCCGCCACGGCCTCGCATTGCGCTTGGCCGAGAGCGTTGTTCTGCTCGACGAACATTTGGTGCGCGCGTTGAGTCAGCTCCAGGCCTTCGGCGGAGCTGCCCTGGTCGCTCGCGAGGTGGCCCTGAAGCCGCAAGCTGTGGGCGATGTTTTCGGGATCGCCGAGCTCTTCGAAGCGCGTGCGGGCGAGCTCGGCGAAGGTCATGGCCTCGGCGATGCGTCCGGCGTGGCGCAGCGCTTCCGCTTGCCAGCGGTTCTTCAGGGCCAGCGTGCGCCCGGTGAGCTTGCCTTTGAGCAACTCGAGATCGGCCAGGGTGGCGACCGGTTCGCGGGCGCCGTTCCAACTCTGTGCGAGGAAGTCGAAGAGCAGGAGCGCCGCCGTGTCGGCGTCGCTCGCTTGCAACAGATTGACGACGCGCTGGCGGATGACGCGCCGGCTGTTGGCGAGCGGGTGTTGCGTGAGCGCGGTCGCGGACGCGCGGTAGAAGCGCTCTTTGTCGCTGCGCTCGTTCAAGGTCAAGAGCAGGTGCTCTTGCAAGAGCTCGTGCGGCCAGGCGTAGCGCCCGGGCCCGCGCGGGACCAAAATTTCCGCCGTTTGCAGGCTCAAAATCGCCGCTTCTGCCGGCAAGGACAGCGCGTTGAGCAAAGCCGAGAGCACGTTCTTTCGGATGTCGCCGCCGAGCGTGGCCGCGGCATACGCTGCCACGCGGTGCGACTCCGCCATGGCCGCGACGCGGCTGTCCCACAGCTCCGCCGTGGTCTGCGGGCGCATCGCCAGCACTTCCGGCGGCACGCGATACACGCCGTTCTGGAACTCCATGTTGCCGGCAAGGGCCCAGGCATGGAGCTGCTGCAAGGCGAACAAGGGATTGCCGCGGCTGCGACGGGCGGCTTCTTTCACTGCGGCGTCGTCGAGCGGCAGGGACTCGCGCAGCAGCGTGGCGGTGGTGTCGGCAGGCAGCGGCTCGATGTCGATCAGCTTGCCGTTCATGATGTCGCGCAGCTCACGCAAGCGCGTGGCCGTGGCGGTGCCCATCACCACGTCTTCGAGGCGCACCGTCGCGACCATCACGATCCGCTGATCGGGTTCGTCGGTGTGGATCTTGAGCAAGCCCTCGATCGTGGCGGGGCTCGCGTTGTGCAGGTCGTCGAGCCAAAACAACAGCGGGCGACCATTGGCGATCTTGCGTAGCGTGTAGCGCGTGACCATGCGCCGCGTTTCCAGCGTATCGAGCGTGAAACGCACGCCGCTCGGCCCGACCGGCGCCTCCGCGCCCATCGGCCGCAGCCACTCACCGGCGCCTGCCACCCAGGCGCGCCCGTTTTTGTCGTCGCGCCGCACCTTCCAGCGCTCGAGCAGCGAGCGCTCGATCAGATCGCGCTCGACGCGCTCGAAGTTGTAATGATGCAAGGCCGCGCCCAACATGCCGTCGAGGGAGCCGCGGATTTTGCGATAGCGAGCGCGCAGCGGCACCATCGTGCCCTCTTCGTGGACGACCTCGCTCAGCCACTCGGCGATGCGGCTCTTGCCGCAACCGGCGGGGCCGACCAACATCACCAAGCGGTGCGGCGCGCCCACGCCGTCGATCACGTCGTCGCACACCTCACGCAGGCTGTTGCGCACGTCTTCACGGCCGACGAGCGGACTCGGGCGAATGCTGAGCAGCCCGGGCGCGCGTTCCGGGGCCGGTGACAGATCGGGATTGGGGCCGCGCGCGCCGGTGCGACGAGTCGGGGCAGCGGTCTTGGCAGTGGACGAACGCAAATCCGCTGGCAGGCGGTACTCCGATGCTTCCACTTTCGGCCGCCACTTGCCCCACTCCGCGCGCGCCTCGGCCGCGAACTCCCAGCGGTCCCAGGGGCGCTTGGCGAGGAGCCGAGTGATGAACGCAATCGTGCCGTCCGGGGCGTCGATCACCGCCTTCAGCGCGGGCGGCTGCTCGAACGCGTGCACGCGCAAGAGCTCCTTCGATTCACCCGAGAACGGCGCGCGCCCCGCGAACAGCCGATACAAAATGCAACCGAGCGAATACAGATCGGTTGCACCGCACACGTGGTGCATTTCGTGCTGGATCTGCTCCGGGGCCATGTAGCCCGGCGTGCCCGCGCCCGCGTGCGGCGCAAATTCCATGGGCTTGTTGCCGTCGAGTCGCTGGTCGAGCGCATCTTGGCGCAGCCAGGCCAAGCCGAAATCCAGCACATGGATCTTCGGCGGTTGGTCGTCGACGGCCTCGACGAGCACGTTCGATGGTTTCAGATCGCCGTGGATGATCCCGCGCGCGTGCGCGTGCGCCAGGGCCGACAAGATTTGATCGACGATCGCCCAGATCAGCGGGAAGGTCAGGCGCGTGTGGACCAGCTCGTGCAGCGAGACGCCGGACACGAGCTCCATCGCCAAGTACGGCGAGCCATCGCGCAATTGGCCGAAGTCTCGGGCCTGGACGATGTTCGGGTGGGCCAAGGCGGCGAGCGCACGCGCCTCCTTGTAGAACCACATCACGTACTCGCCCTGCAGGTTGCCACTCGGCGGGATCACGCGCTTGATGGCCACGTACTGGCCATTCGATTGGTCGCGACAGCGGTACACGATGCCCATGCCGCCTTCGCCCAAGATGCCGAGCACCTCGTAGCGGTTGGCGATCACATGGCCCGGCAGGACCGGGATCGAGCCTTGGGGTTTCGGGAGCTCTTCTGCAACATGCGCCGCGGACGGAATGCTGGGCGGGGCGCTGTCCTGCTCCACTACGGGTGGGGCGGCAGGGAGGATCTCGTGATCACGAACGAGATCGGGGTCGGTCTTGGGCGAGGCTGGTGGCACGGGGTCGGCGGGGCGATCGGAACTCAGCTCGCTGATTACATCAGCGACGGACACCGGATCGAATTCCGGGCGAGCCGTTCCGGGCATACTCGCGCTACGGCGCTCCGAGTCCTCCGCCACGTCGGGAGTGGTCGGGGTTTTCGCTTGGCTCGGCTTTGCCATCGCACGGCGCGCAGTTTAACCAGTCGTGCGTGAGCGTCGAGTGGTTGCGGCGTGCCGCGTTGCAGTTTGTCTGGAAATTATTAAAGTCTAATAATTCCAGACATTTGTAAGACTGTGGCGCAGGCCGAAGCGCAGCGGTAGGCTGCGCCGCATGCCGAACCCTGCAACGCACCGTGATCCTTCTTTAGCTGAACGTGACCCTGAAATCGCTCGCCTGATCCGTGAAGAGGAGGTCCGGGAAACGGTCAAGCTGCGGCTGATCCCCAGCGAGAACTACGTCTCGCGCGCCGTGCTCGAAGCGACCGGTTCGGTTCTGACCAACAAGTACAGCGAGGGCTACGCGGGCAAGCGTTACTACGAAGGCCAGCAAATCATCGATCAGGTAGAGAACCTGGCGGTGTCGCGCTTGAAGGCGCTGTTCGGCGTGGACCACGTGAACGTGCAGCCGTACAGCGGTAGCCCGGCGAATCTGGCCGTGTACCTGGCGTTTTGCCAGCCGCACGACACGATCATGGGCCTCGGCTTGCCGTCGGGCGGTCACCTCACGCATGGCTCCGGCGTCAGCATCACCGGCAAGTACTTCAAGAGCGTTGGCTACAATGTGCGCGAGAGCGATCAGCGCATCGACTTTGCGGAAGTCCGCAAGCTCGCCTTGGAGCACAAGCCGAAGATCCTCTGGTGCGGCACGACCGCCTATCCGCGCACGCTCGACTTCGCGAAGTTTCGCGAAATTGCCGATGAAGTGGGCGCGAAGCTGTGCGCGGACATCGCGCACATCTCGGGCTTGGTGGTGGGTGGCGCGCATCCCTCGCCAGTGGGTCTCGCGGACGTCATCACCAGCACCACGCACAAGACCCTGCGCGGGCCGCGCGGCGGGATCGTGATGTGCAAACAGGAGTTCGCGAAAGACATCGACCGCGCCGTGTTCCCCGGTCTGCAGGGCGGTCCGCACAATCATACCACCGCGGGTATCGCCGTTGCCGCCAAGGAAGCCGGCACGCCCGAATTCAAAGCCTACGCGCATGCCGTCGTGGCCAACGCCAAGACGCTCGCCGAGGGCTTGCTCAGCAAAGGCTTCTCGCTCGTCACCGGCGGCACGGACAACCACCTGATCTTGATCGATCTGCGCAGCAAGAACGTGACCGGCAAGGTCGCGGCACAGGCGCTCGATCGCGCCGGCATCGTCGGCAACTACAACTCGATCCCGTTCGATCCGCGCAAGCCCTTCGATCCGTCCGGCTACCGCATCGGCACGCCCGCCATCACCTCGCGCGGCATGGGCCGCGACGAAATGCTCAAATTGGCCGATTTCATGAGCCAAGTCGTCGCCGCCCCCGACGACACCAAGCTGCTCGATGCCGTCGCCGCGCAGGTCAAAGAAATGTGCCTCGGCTTCCCGCCGCCCGGCATCCCGGTTTGATCGAGTGACGCTTCTGACGTCGCTGCTCGCGTGCTGACGAGCGGCGACGTCACGGCGGAGCGAGGCGCGGTTCGGCTGGTTGAAGAGGAACCGCCAAGACGCCAAGACGCCAGAAGAAGAGGAGAGATTTTTGGGGGGCGCTCGGTGCGTTGGAACACGTCGCGGTGAAGGCGGAAAGCGTTGGGGTTCGTGCAAGCGTGCGAGCGAGAAGTGGCGCGGTGCCATGGTGTCCGGGTCTCGGGCTTCTGCGCAGCTGCCGAACCGCTGCCGCACGGTCTGCTCGGAGACGGCTCGCGCCGTTTGAGAAAGCTGTTCGTGCACGAACAACATTCTGGCGCGAGAAGGCGCAGCCATCGTTCTCGGTTGCCCAGGCCTTCGCGCCGATACGCGGCTGCCGCACGGTCTGCGCCGAGACGGCTCGCGCCATTGGAGAAAGCTGTTCGTGCACGAACAACATTCTGGCGCGAGAAGGCGCGCCCATCGTTCTCGGTTGCCCAGGCCTTCGCGCTGATAGGCGGCTGCAACACGTCTGCGCCGAGACGGCTCGCGCCATTGGAGAAAGCTGTTCGTGCACGAACGACATTCTGGCGCGAGAAGGCGCACCAATCTTCTCGGTTGCCCGCGCCTTCGCGCTTTCACTCAGATGACGAACGATCTGCTGCGGACCGCACGCGCAGTTGAGAATCCTATTCGTGCACGAACGGGATTCTGGCGAGAGAAAGAACCGCACGCGAGAGCACCGATGTCTGAGCGTTGCTTGTCCCCGAGCTCTGCCGTCCACACAGTGCTGCTTGGGCGCCACGTAAACCCCTGCTCCCTCTTCGGGTGTTTTCGCGTTTGGGCGGGAAATCTCATCGTCAGGCGTCGCCCACAGCCGTGCGAGCGCGTGAACTCGTCGACGCTTGCTCGCGCCACGCGCGGCCGAGGGACGAGACGCACTGGTGCATTCGAGCTGCCGTGAGGCAGCCCTGAAGGAATCAAAGAGCGGTGGGCACGATGTGTTCGAAGCCTTCACAACTTCGGCGGGGGAGCGCAGGATATTTGGCGAAGCGGGGGTCGTGCTGGCTGCGCTCGCACAGCCAAAACTCGCTGTTCTTTGCGGAGCGAATCGTGTGCGCGTGGCGGCATTGGTGGCAGAGGCCGACGCGGGCCTCGCGTTCGCGCGCGGCGTCGCGCTCGCGCCGGGCTTCGCGTTCGCGTTCGCGCTCCGGATCGGCCAAGCGTGGTCTCAGCTCGGGGTGTCGGAGGGATTGGGCAGCGGCCAGATGCGACGGAAGCCGACGCCCATGATGGTCGAGTCGTCGCGGCGAATCACGGCTCCGTAGCGGCATTTTTCGATCAGCGTGCCTTGAGCCATGCCGGACAGATCTTGGAAGCGCACGCGGTGGCCCTCTTCCAGCGCGGCGAACACGCGCACGTCGTTGGCGACGGTGCGCAGCTCGGGGGCAGGTTCATCCACGTGGATGAGCGCGTCAGCGGTGGTGCGGCGAACCCAACCGGCGTTGGAGAACACGTGCACTTCGTCGCCCTGCCCGAACAGCACGACGCCGGTCGCGCCGGTGTCCAGAAAGCAGACCACGCGGCCGGCTTGCAGATCCGTGCGCGCCCGCCCACCGAGCCGCGCCCGTACGGCTTCGAGCGTCGACCGCGGACGTTGCGCGGAGGGATTGGTCACGGGGAGTGAAACGCGGCGCGACACGCGTATCAACTTAGCACCGGCGTGCTGCAAAAAGGCCGACCGAGCGCCAGGCTCGGGAGAATACGGGTGAGGGGTCGATCTCGACGCGGGGAACGCGGAAGTCTCGACCCCCTGATTTTCGTCCCGTATGCAGCGGGACGCACGACTCAGCCGAAGGTAGCCGTGGGGACTGGGAAGCGGAGGCGGTTCAACATTTTCCGGAACCAGCGCATGGGGTCCTCTACTTTCTGGGCTCGAAAGCCCGTGTGAGGCGACTCCCTACACCCGTTTGGGTTTCGCGTGCAAGCTTCCCGCACTCCCCGCCGGTGCCGTCACCCGGGGGTAACTTGCCAAAACTACAACGATAATCGCCAAAAGTGACAATCTCGAACCGGCTGTTCGATTGCCTGCGGTCAGCGCTATAGAAGCGCGACATGACTTCAGCAGCGCATCTTCCCCCGCGGCTCCCGCGCTCGACCGCGATGACCGCGATTTTCAGCTTCGGCCTGGTCCTGCTTGCGCTCGGCGCAAGCGGTTGCAAGAAGGCGCAGGAGTTGCCGAAGCTCGGCGAAGTCGGCGCCTTCTCCCTGCTCAATCAAGACTCCAAAGCGCTGCGCGCGGATGTGCTGCGGGGCAACGTCTGGGTCGCGGCCTTCTTCTTCACGCGCTGCCCGACGATTTGTCCGCGCATCACTCGTCGCATGCGCGAGCTGCAAGTGGCCGCGAAGGCGAAGCACCAAGCGATCGATTTGGTGAGCTTCAGCGTCGACCCCGAGAACGACACGCCGCCCGCGCTGCTCGCCTACGCACGGCGCTTCGACGCCGATCTCGCTCATTGGTCATTCGTGACTGGGGAGCTCGAGGTCGTGAAGCACACCGTCGTGGACGGTTTCAAGCTCGCGCTCGACGGCAAGGCCGACCCGGCTGCAGAAAACGGCGGCATCATTCATGGCTCGCATTTGGTGTTGGTCGATCGCTCGCTCACCATCCGCGGCTACTATCGCACGGACGACGACGCCGAAATGCGTCGACTCTTGGAGGACGCAGCGCGCTTGTGAGCCGCTCGGGCGGCTCACTCCGGCTCGCACACGCCGGGGATCGCTTCCAGCGCAGCGACGCGCTTGGCGAGCTCGGCTTCGCCGTTGGCGCGCACCGTGATGTGGCCCACTTTGCGCCCGGGGCGCGGCGATTTGCCGTACAGGTGCAGGTGCGTGTCCGGCACCGCGAGCACGGCCTCGCTCTTTGGCAGCGTGCCCACCAAGTTGAGCATGCAGCTATGGGCAAGCGCCGACGGATCGCCCAGCGGTAGCCCCAGGATCGCGCGCAGGTGGTTTTCGAACTGGCTCGTGCGCGAGCCCTCGATCGAATGGTGTCCGGAGTTGTGCACGCGCGGTGCGATCTCGTTGATGAGCAGCATGCCGCCGGTCTCGAAGAACTCCAGCGCCAGCACCCCCACGTAGTTCAGGTGGTCGAGCACGCGCGCGGCGTAGGTCTCTGCCGCCGCCTGCAAGTCCATGGTCAGCGCGGGCGCCGGAGAAAGGGTCTTCCTGAGGATGCCTCGTCGATGATGATTTTCGACCAGCGGATAGAAGGCGACTTCGCCCGCGCGGCCGCGCACCGCGATCAGGCTCAGTTCGCGCTCGAAGCGCACGAAGCCCTCCAAGATCGACGGCGCTTGCCCGACCGCGGCCCAAGCCTGCGGGATGTCGGACGCGTGGGTCAGCACGAACTGACCCTTGCCGTCGTAGCCGAGTCGGCGCGTCTTCAAGACCGCGGGCAGCCCGAGCTCTGCGACTGCGGTCGTCAGATCTTCCAAACTAGCGACGGCCTGGAACGCGGCGGTGCCGATGCCGAGCTGGCGAAAGCAGCTCTTTTCCTCGAGCCGATCTTGCGCCACGCGCAAAGCAAAAGCTGGCGGAAACACCGCTACTCGGGCTTCGAGCGCGGCGGCGGCTTCGACCGGGACGCTCTCGAACTCGTACGTGACCACGTCACATTGGCTGAGCGCGGCATGAGCCTGCGGGTCGTCGTAGCCGCAGGTGATTTGCTCGCCAACGGCGGCCGCCGGCGCGTTCGGGCTGGGGTCGACGAACCGGAAGCGGTAGCCGAGCGGGATCCCCGCCAGTGCGAGCATTCGACCCAGTTGTCCCGCGCCCAAGACGCCAATGAGTCGGTTCGCCTCGGGGGCAACGTCAGCGTCGGGGATCGGGGTTTTCGAGGACACTTTGCGTGTGCGCGGCGCGGTAGCGCTTCACGGCGTCGCGGATCGCCGGATGGTGGGAGCCGAGGATCGACGCGGCCAAGAGCGCGGCGTTGATCGCGCCCGCCTTGCCGATGGCCAGCGTGGCGACCGGGATCCCCGCGGGCATCTGCACGATCGACAGCAGGGAGTCGAGACCGTTCAGGGCTTTGCTCTGCACGGGGACACCGAGCACGGGCAGGGTGGTCTTGGCGGCGACCATGCCGGGCAGATGCGCCGCGCCACCGGCGCCGGCGATGATCAGCTCCAGGCCGCGGCTCTCCGCGCTGCCCGCGTACTCGAACATCAGATCCGGCGTGCGGTGCGCCGAAACGACGCGCGCCTCGAACGGAATGCCGAGCTCGCTCAGGGTTTCGGCGGTATGCGACAGGGTTTCCCAATCGCTCTGCGAGCCCATGATCAGGCCGACGAGGGGATTTTGCTTTGAATCTGCCAAAAGGGGAGCGGAACCCTAGTCATTTCGAGGCAGATGGGCAAGGCCCCGCTTCTCACCTGGCGGATTCGGCGCTCGCTCGGGTAGCGCGATGCGTCGTGACTGTATCCTGCCAAATGTCCGAAAATTCAGCCAAATGCTGATTGTAAATGACGGAAGCATGACTCCGCGAGCGGCGTTCCCGGGCTAGCTTGCCGACTCGCATGTACCTCTTGATTGCGTTCTTCGTGCTGCATTGGCAGCTGTCGGTGTTTTGCCAGACCTTTTTTCTGCATCGTTTCGGCGCGCATCGCCAATTCACGATGTCCAAGGGCTGGGAGCGCTTCTTTCACCTGCTCACCTACCTGACCCAGGGTTCGAGCTTCTTGTCGCCGCGGGGCTACGCGATTTTGCACCGCATGCACCACGCCTACAGCGATACCGAGAAGGACCCGCACTCGCCGCTGTTCCACAAGAACGTGTTCGCGATGATGCTCGCGACCAAGAAGCGCTACGATGCGTTCGCCTACCGCCGGGAAGATCCGGAGCCGCGCTTCGACGGCGGCATGCCGGATTGGCCCACGCTCGATCGCCTCGGTCAAAACTGGTTCATGCGCCTGCTGTGGGGCGCTGCGTACACATCGGTGTACATCGCGTTTGCGCCTTCGGCCTGGTGGTACCTGCTCTTGCCGGCGCACTACATCATGGGCCCGATCCACGGCGCGATCGTCAACTGGGCTGGGCACAAGTACGGCTATCGCAACTTCAAGAGCGCGGACGCATCGCGCAACACGCTGCCGATCGACTTCGTGACTTTGGGTGAGTTGTTCCAGAACAACCACCACGAGTTTTCGATGAGCCCGCGCTTTGCGGCTCGCTGGTTCGAGATCGATCCCGCCTACTACGTGATCGTCGTGCTCGATGCTCTGGGCGTGATCGAGATCGCGACCGAGCAGCGCGCGCGCTACCCGCTCGAGCGAAAAGCGCCCTCGTTGGCTGCTTCCGACGCGGAGTGACGGGCAGACCGGGCGCTGAGGGCTCGGCCGAGTAGTGCGTTCGCGCGTTACTCGGCCAGCGACTGCACGGGCCGCGAGCCGCGCTCGAACGACCAGCACTCGGCCGCGGTGACCGCGCTGCCGCGGAGGTCGTAGACCTGCACTTCACCGCGTTCGAAGTCTGCGATCGAGCAGATCGGGCGGTGCTGGGGATGCAGTGTGCCGGCGTTCAGAATCGTGAGCCCGTCGATGGTGCGCAACATGGGCCGGTGGGAGTGGCCGTTGACGACGAAGCGCGCGGCGCGTGATGCTAGCAACTTGAGGAACGCGGCGTTGCCGCGCAGTGCTTCGCAATCGTCGTCCGGTTTCACGCTGGCCATGTCGTCTTCGCCCAGGCCGTGACAGAGCATGACCGGGCCGCGCCGGCTTTCGAGCAGCCGGGTCTTGGGCAGAGACGTGAGGTAATGGCGCGCCTGGGGCGTCACGGTTTCGGGTCGAGTTGCGTCTGGCAGATCGCGCATTTCTCCGCGCAGCAACCAACGGTCGTGATTGCCGGCCACGACCAGCGCGCCTTCGCTGTGCAAGATCGAGCACGCCTCGGTGAGATCACCGGGGCCGTCCGCAATGTCGCCCACGGCGAGCACGGTGTCGACCTGCAGGCTGCGGAAGTGTTCGAACACACGTTTGAGCCGTACGACCTCGCAATGGATGTCGCCAATGAGTCCCGCGCGCCTGAGCATTGCGGGAAAAAGTGTAGCCGAAGGAGGGCGATTCGTCTCGTATGCAGACAAGATGATTAGACGCTCGAGCGAGCAGTGGCGAGAAGGGTCACACGGACTCTGATTGCGCTGTGTAGGCTCAAGCACTACCTTCCCGGTCGATGCGATTGTCCCAGCTTTTGACGGTCTTTCTGCTCAGCTGCGCGGCCTCGAAACCCGCTCCGTCGATCGATCGCGAGCCCGCGCCGCGCGTGAACGAAGCATTGCCGGCTGACGCGACACACAAGGCGGAAACCGCACCGAAGCGCGAAACCACGCCGACATCGCCTAGCCACCTCGGCAAAGACCCGCCGAAGGACGCGACGAAAGATGCGACGAAAGATGCCGCCAAGGATGTTGCGAAAGTACCGGCCCCCGAAGCGCAACAAGAACCGGCGAAAGATGCCGGCGAGGCCGCCTGCCCTGCGGGCATGAAGCTCGTCGATGGCGACTATTGCACCGACGTGGACTACGAGTGCAAAAAGAGCTGGTACGACAAATCCAACAAGAAGACGGTGTGTGAAGAGTTCGAGCCCAAGTCGACGTGCAAGGGCGAGAAGGTGCACAAGCGCTACTGCATGGACACGTACACCTGGCCCAACGAAAAGGGCGCACGCCCGGAGGTGATGAATCGCTTTCATCAGGCCGAGGTCAAGTGCGCCGCGGTCGGTAAACGCATGTGCACCGAGAGCGAATGGACGCTCGCTTGCGAGGGGCCGAAGATGCTGCCGTTCCCGTACGGCTACGTGCGAGACACGAACAAGTGCTTGGGTGACGTGGAGTGGGACGCACCCAACATGAAAAAAGTCGCCGCGCGCGACCCGGAGGAGCTCGCGCGCCTGTGGAAGGGCGTGCGCAACGGCAGTCAGCCCGAATGCATCAGCGCCTACGGCATCGCGGACCTACCCGGCAACACCGACGAGGTCGTATCCAGCGAGACTTATTCCGAGGATTTTCGCGGAAAATTCGACAGCGTGCACTCCGGCGGCCCCTGGTACAAAGGCGTGCGCAACCAGTGCCGCCCCAAGATCTACACCCACGACGAAGGCTTTTATTACTACTTCCTCGGCTTCCGCTGCTGCGCCGAGGCGGACGACAAACCGACCGATCCGCGCACGCCCAAGCAGATCAAAGGCAAGTGGGGCTTCGAACGGGTCGAACGCCAGGCGGGCTTCACCAAGGCGGAAATGATCGAAAAGCTGAAGCTAAAAGAGCAGGGCAAGTGCACCTGCGGCGCGAAAGACATCCGCTGCAAGACCATGTGCGGCACGCTGCTCGGACCCGAAGCCAAGGATTATCGATGAACAGGCGCGCTGCTCTCGTTGCCCACGTGACGCCACCGGCGCGCCCTCGCTCGTTCGCACTCATGGCTCGGCTGGCGCTGATCGCGCTTGCGCTTTCGGCTGCTGGCTGCTCTTCCACGAGCAGCTGTGATCGCGATGCCGACGAATTCACCGTTTCCGACGGGCTGGTGATCGGAAACACCTACATCTCCGCGCCGAATGACGCCCAACACCGCGGCCCTTGGGCGCCTTTCCCGCCGGCGCGCACGCTGATCTTCGAGCATAAGCTGGGCGGGGTTCCGTACCAAATGTCTCTCTGGCTGGCTTTTCAAGATAAAGGCACGCTCGCCCTTGCCTCCGGCAATCTGGCCATTCGGCAGCGGACCCCCGACGATACGACGATCGCGTTCAAGAACGACACTTGCAGTAATTTCTACGCCTGGGTGGAGGCGTCGCTGCCCGTCGGTGCACCTGCTGGCGGCGAGGCTGGAGCAAGCGGCAACGAGCCGAGCGACGCGGCAGGTGCTTCGGGGGCGCAGTAGCTCTTTATCGCTCAGAGTACTCACGAGCCGTGGCGGGTCTTCGCGGAAAAAACAATGCGTGCGCGCACGCTTGGTTTTTTCCTGGCAGGCACGCCGAGGCGCGACGGGCGTTGAGCGCGAGGCAGAGAGTGCGCGCCATTTCCAGCGTTATCCGGAAGTGGTTCGTGCGCGAACACGATTCTCTATTGCGCGAGGCCTGTCGGGCGTAGAGCCTCTCTCTCGTCCGCGACGCCGAAGGCTATGACGGTTGCGCGGCGCCGCGTGACCATCAAAAACCCCCCTCTCTCAGCCGGCAATGACGAAGCTGATCGCTCCGGCCAGAATGCCCGCGAGCACGTCGTCGGCCATGATGCCGACGCCTTCGGGTTTGGCGTTTTGTACGGTGTCGATCACGCTGGGCTTCCAGATGTCGAACAGGCGGAACAGGCCGAGCGCGAGCAGCTGCACGCCGAGCGGCGCGTTGCGGACCATGCCCATGGCGATCAAGGTGCCGGCCACTTCGTCGATCACCACGCACTGCGGATCTTCGACGCCCAGGGCTTTGGCCATTTCGTTCGAGGACCAGACGCCGATCGCGGTGATGCCGACGACCGCGGCGAGATGCACCGGCAGCGGCAGCAAGCGCAAACCGAGGTGCACCGGGATCGAGCCGAAGGAGCCCATCGTTCCCGGTGCCAGTTTGGACGCACCGCAACCGAACCAAGTCGACAGCGCGCGCACCGCGAGGGACGCCTTTGGTCGCGGCGGAGCTGCGGTCTCGCTCATGATCTCAATGAAAGGCGTTCATCAGCGCGCAGATCGGACCGGAAGGGCAGTCCGCCGAGGGCTCTTCGATCACTTTGCAGCTGTCGGTGATGGCGACCATGGTCGGGCTCTCGGTGCCCCAGGATTGACCGGGCTGCCAGCGCAGCACGGGCTTCTCCATTTGACCGGGGAAGTGCGCTTCGCACTCCACCACGAAGCGCGCGAGCTTGTCGAAAGCGACATTGCCCGGCGGTTCTTGGTGCAGTCGGTACGCGACCGAAGGGTGCGACCAGACTCCAGAGACCATGATCAATTTGTTGTCCAGCCAGGTGCGATACGGCTGGATGATGTTGGCCTTGTTGTCGTCGAGCGGCGCGCCGGGTTCGCGCGGCCAGACTTCGGTTTCACTCTTCATGGCGCAGTGCCGACCCTCGAACTCTTGAGTCGAGGCGCAGGTCAACGCGGCAGCGTCGGCGGTGACCACGGTGAGGCGGATGGTGGCTTTGGCGCCGGTCTGCCAAGCAGCCACGTCCGTGGGCGGGGGCTCCGCGGGTTCGAACAAGTTGCCGAGCGCCGACATGGGGATCACGGTCAGCGCTCCGATGATCAGCGCGGCCACCAGGAAGCGACCGCCGACGACGGGCGTGGGTTCGTCTTCGACCACCGGGCGGCGAGCGACCTTCTTGGCTGGGGCGGCCTCACGTTTTTCGGGGGCAGCTCCTTCACTTGCTGCAGGCTTGACTTCCGGGGGGGTCGAATCACTCGTCGCCATCGCGCGCTTCAATAGCGCAAAATGGAGGCACCCCCAAGGGCTGTGGTGGGGTTCCGGAAAGCCGCTCGAAATCCCGGGGAAAGGCCTCATTCACAGTCGGAAAACGCCTCCCGCAGCAGGGCTTGGCCGAGCCGCTCGTGGCCCTTTGGGCCGAAATGGAGGCCGTCCTTGTAGGGCGCGACCAGGCCTTCACACAGGCTTTCGGGGTCCCCGCAAGACAACAGCGCGTAGGCATCGACCACATGGTCGACTCGACCGAGCTGTGCCTGCTCGCGAATCCAAGCGTTGACGCGCTGCGTGGCTTCGGCGCGCGAGGCGTTGAAATAGCGTTTGAAGCCGCCCCAGGGAGCAACGGTGAGCGCGATCACTTTCAGCTCGTGTGCCTTGCCCCAGGCGTACATGTAGCCGAGATCCGCTTCGATCTTCTGCGGTGTGCGAAAGGCGGTCAGATCGCTATACAGATCGTTCACGCCGCCGAACACGACCAGGTGCGTGTAGCGCTTGGCCGAGGGCACGACTTGGGCGTCGAACACGCGCCGCATCTGATTGACCATGGCCCCGCCCTTGCCGAAGTTGTCGAGCTCGAGTGCGGGGCAGCGAGCCCTGAGGTACTCCAGATAGCCGCCGCCGTGCGACCGGGGATCGGTCAGCGAGTCCCCGATGGCGGCCAGGACGTAGTGCTGCGCCTGCGCCTGCGCTGACGGGGGAGCAACGGGCAGGGGAGGCGCGGGCGGGGCGGCAGGCGCGGCGGCAGGTGCGGCGGCGGCAACGCTGGGCGGGCCGAGCGTCGGCGGCGGGGTAGGCGCGGACGCGGGGCCGTTCACGTCCACTTTCGCGCTCGTGCTCGCGTTCGCAGAGGCGGGAGGGGGCGCGGGGCCCGGTCTTGGTGAGTTGCACGCTGAAAATGCGAGCAGGACCAGGCTCAGTGAGGCGAGTCGAGTTTGCGAGGGGATCACGGTAGCCTGCGGCGAAAAGCGGATGAGTGCGACCGAAGTTTACCGAAAGACACGCAAAGTTCCGGACTTGTTTTGGAACGCCTACGTTTGTCGTCCGATTGCTGCGGTCTTGGTGAGCGCCATCGAGGGCACGCGCATCACGCCCAATCAGATCACTTTGTCCGCGGTGTTCGTGGCTTTGGCTGCGGTCGGGCTGCTGCTGGCGTGGCCCGGGCACTTGGGCTTGATCGTCGCGGTGCTCGTGTTCGAGCTCTCGTACGTGCTCGATTGCGCCGACGGCATGCTCGCGCGCTGGCGGCAGACGGCATCGCCCGTCGGGCACTTGCTCGATTTTTTGATGGATGAGCTGAAGGCGTTTTGTTTGCTCGCGGCGGTCGCGGTGCGCCTGTTCCTCGAGCAGAAGGACGTTCGCTTTCTGCTGCTCGGCCTGTTTGGTCTGGTCGCGCTCGCCTCCGGCATTGCGCTGACCACTTTCGTGCGGCGACCCGAAGTGGCCGGGCCGGTTGTGCCGAACGACTCGCAAGCCGTGGCTCCGCGCTCGCTGCTGCGGAAAATCGTAGGACTGATCGAGGGCGGCGCGAAATTTTTGATTCACTACCCGTCTTACTTGCTGTGGGTGGCGTTGCTCGGCCGCATCGAGCTGTATTTCCTGCCGTACATCGCGGTCAACGCGCTGTACGCCGCGCGCGCGTTCGCAGGCGTCGCGCTGCGCTTCGGTCGCAGCTGACGAGATCTCGCGCTAGCCGCGCGCCGCGCAGCTGGCGGACCTCGTGCTGGGTCAGGGCGTTCGGCGTGCGCGTTCCAGCTCCGCCAAGCGCGTCACGACCCCGCGAGCCACGATGTCCAGCACGTGCTGGACGACCTTCGTGCGCTCATGCGGATCCCCGCCGAACACGATGTGGCTCTTGGCGGACTTGCCCTTCGGGAGCTGGCCGCGGGCGGTGCAGGTGACGTGCAGCACGCCGTTCTCTTCGCGCAGATCCAGGCGCTCGATCGTGAAGCGGTAGCTGATCTTGCTGTTGACGTCGGCGCCCCAATCGGCGGACCGAACCTCACGCCGCAACGTGCTCCGCAAATGCGTCTCGAAGGCTTTGGCGCCGAGCAGGTCGGGGGGTAAGCTCAGGCGGTCGAGCTTGACGCGGGGTCCGCCCCGCTTCGACGCGCTCTCCTGCGTCTCCGCGCGCGCCGCCCGGGAGCCGGTCAGGGCGAGCGGGCCCGCGGCGAGCAGGCACAGGCAAAGGGCGGGGATGCGCGGCACGCGATCGGCTTAGACTCGAGCGCTGCGCTGGGCCAAGTTTGCGGCATCTCCGGCGAGCGGATCTGCGGGCTTCGGGCGCGTCCGGGCGCTAGCTCGCTTTACCTGGTGCGATCCGGGCGCTATCGATCGACGGATGGCGCGTGACCTCGACCTCGATCCGAGCGGCCGCGCGCTCGATTGCGATGTGATCGTGATCGGCGGCGGGGTCAATGGCGTGGGTGTGGCGCGCGATGCTTCACTGCGCGGTTTGAAGGTTGCTCTGTTCGAGCGCAACGACATCGCCTTCGGTGCCAGCGGCAACTCCAGCGGCATGATCCACGGTGGCCCTCGCTATCTGACCTACGACCCGGCGGTCACTCACAGCTCGTGCTTGGACTCCGGGCACATTCAGCGCATCGCGCCGCATCTGCTATTTCGGATCCCGTTCTTGATGCCGATATTTTCGCGCGGCGCGCTGCTGTCGAAGATTGCGCTCACGGGTTACGACGCCTTTTTCGATCTGTACGACGCGTACCAACCGCTCAAAGCCGGCAAGAACCACGTGCGGCTGAGCGCGGACGAGATCCATCAGCTGGAGCCGGGGCTCGTCGGCGGCGCTGCGGGTGGCGTGACCTTCGATGAGTGGGGCATCGACGGGGCACGCTTGTGCATCGGCAACGCGGTCGACGCGCGTGAGCGTGGCGCCGAAATTCGCGTGCATTGTACGGTGACCGAGATCTTGCGCCGCGAAGACGGCAGCGCCTACGGGGTGCGCTTTCGCGATCGCTTGTCGGGCGAAACGAGCCAGCGCACCGGCCGCGTCGTGGTCAATGCGACGGGCGCCTGGGCGCCCATCACCACCTCGCTCGGAGGCCTCGCGCCGAGCGCCGCGCGCATTCGCCCCGGCAAGGGCATTCACGTCTTCCTCGATCGACGCCTGACCAATTATGCGATCATTGCGCATGCCATCGACGGGCGTCAGGTCTTCCTGTTGCCTTGGCAGAACATGAGCGTGCTCGGCACCACGGACGACGACTACTACGGCGATTTGGATCACGTGGTCGCCACCAGTGACGAAGTCAACTACCTGTTCCAGGCGGTCGAGCGCGTCTTCCCAGCGGTGCGCCAGGCGCGGGCGATCGGCACCTGGGGCGGCGTGCGCCCCACGTTGTACGAATGGGGCCCGAACGAAGACGAGCTTTCGCGCGAGCACCAAGTCGTCGATCATCGCGAGCACGGCGCCGACGGCCTGTACTCGATGATCGGCGGCAAGCTCGCTAGTTATCGGCTGTTTGCGGAAGAAATGACGGATGTGATTGCCGCGCGCCTCGGCAACACGGCCCCGCGCCGCTCGCACGTGGCGCCGCTGCCCGGTGGTGATGAGCAAATCGATCCCATGCAGCTCGTGGTTCAAGGCGGCATGGAAGCGGTGACCGCCACGCGCCTCGAATATCGGCATGGTGGGCGCAGTTTGCGCGTGCTCGAGCGCATGTTGCAAAAGCCGCGGGAGGCCGCGGT
>DASSMT010000410.1:0-49519 GCA_035688655.1 Polyangiaceae bacterium
GCGAATCTGTTCGATTGTTCGCTCGCAGGCTGTGACAATCTCCGGCACAATTATACACGCAGCGAGGCGGAGGCCACGCTCGGCTATGTGTTTCTCACACCCGGCGCCGATCGCGTGCCGGTGTATCGCGTGGCCGATCCCAACGGCGCGGGTGGCTTTCGCAACGCCGATTGGGTCGTGCCCATCTACTCCGAGGCCAACAGCGCCGACTACGTCAGCGATCCGACGGCGCGCGCGGCGTTGCTCGCAAAGGGCTGGCGCGACGATGGCATCGCCTTCTACACCGCCAAATCGGCGACGAAGAACCTGTATCGAATCCATTACGCGCCCGGCGCCGATTGGCAGGGCGACAACGTAGTGCTCTTTTTCACTGATGGACCCGAGCACGACGCGCGCGCGGCCCAACCGGCTTCCGAAATCGACGACCTGAGCGCGCGTTTTCAGATCTTGGAAACTCAGGAGCAGGGCAGTGTCGCGCTACATCGCGTGAGCTACGGTGGCTTCGATGTCCTCGCGGCTGGCGAGGCGCGCTTCGATCAGGTGCTGCACCAAGGGCTGCGGCCCGTGTGGTCACTGACTTGGCCAGGCCTCAGCGAGAAGACCCGCTTCATCATCGAAGCGCTCGATACGGGCTGTCCGTTCGCGGGCGGCTACATTGCGTCCTCACACGCCGATGCAGACATCGACCGCACCAGCATGCAACCGTTCAACGCACCCTCGATCACCTTGGACGAAGCCCGGCTTTCCTCGGGCGAGGTGTTCATCAACGGCCAGCACGAGCCGACCAATCGTCCCAAGCCGATCGCGCGTGCCTATGTGGACGTGACGCCGGAAGCGCAACCGAAGATGGACTTCTTGGCCACGTTCGACCAAGGCGCCGCCTGGGAGCCCTTCAGCAAGTGGCGAGACAACAACGCCTTGATCTATCGCAATTCCGAGTGGGTCGTGGATACCAGCGGCTGCACCGAAAACTTCACTTTCGGTCCGCTTTTGGGGCAGTTCGTGCTCGGCATGGCCGACGGCGGTTCGAGCTGCAACGTCAGCATCACGCCGCGCAAGGTGCCGACGAAGCTCAGCGCCGACAAGTACCTGCACGTGCGCATGGCGTCGGATATCCCGTCGACCAACCGACGCTACCCGCAAATCATGATCACCGACGTAAAGCTGAAGGACGATCCGGAGCCCAACGCCGGCTACATCGATGACGTCCCGGTCCATAGCCGACTCGGGAACTTTCCGTACGAACAGGCCGGCAAGGACATGAAGGCCGGCACTGCGGACGACGTTCCGGCGGAGGGCGGACGAACGATCGTCGTGCAACCGTTCGGCGGTTATCAAGAGACACAGATCGAGTTTTGCGACACGCGCGGCTGGGGCGTGAGCCAACAATGCCCGCGCGCAAACGTGTACGGCTTTCACGCCGGTGACTACAGCGACAATTTGTGGAAGCAGGCGTGGACCGCCGTGCCCGTGCAAGGGGACTTGGCCGGCTTCGATCGCCTGGTGCAATGGGACGTGTACGCTTCTACCTCGCGCGTGTACGTGTTCATGGATGGCAAACCCGCGGCTTGCGCGGTGCTCCCCGAAGGGCGCATGCCTGCGGGAGACGTGACGGTCGCCTACCGCGCGGTGCTCTACCACTGCGGGATCGACGAATCGGTCACGCCCGACGACACCGGGCACCGCTATGAGCACGATTACAGCCTGTGCCACAGCGATCGGCACATGGATGACTTCGGCATCGAGCTGAGCACGCCCGTGCCGGAATGGGATGAAACCGCGCTGCCTTGCGGGACCAAGTGGTATGGCGGCACCTGAGCGCCTGATTGGGCTCGCCGTGTTGCTCGTGGCTTGTGGGGCCACGGAGCACGGCGCGAGCGACTCGGCTCCGACGATCACGAGCGAACAGCGAGCTGCCTTGAGCGCGCTGCGCTACGACGATCGTCCGCCCGCTCTGGACCCGAGCAACCGCTTCGCGGATGACGATGGCGCGCGCCGCTTCGGGCAGCGGCTATTCTTCGAACCGCGTCTTTCGGGTCGCCTGCTCGAAGGAGACAACGACGGCACGAGCGCGACCCTCGGCAGACAGGGGGACACCGGTCGCGTGAGTTGCGCGGGGTGTCACTTGCCCGAATCGGACTTCGTGGACACCCGCAGCCCGCATGGACAAGTCTCGCTCGGCGCACAATGGACCCTGCGCAAGACGCCGTCGCTGATCGATGTCGCGTTCGCGCCGCTGTACAATTGGGACGGCCGACGCGACGCCATCTGGAACCAGGCCCTGGGCGTGATGGAGAGCAATCGCGAGTTCAACTCCGGGCGCTTGTTCGTGGCCGAGCAAATGTTTCGCCTCTATCGAGCCGAGTACGAAGCCGTATTTGGCCCGCTGCCGCCGCTTTCCGACGCGACGCGCTTCCCGCAATTGGACGCGGAGAGCGCGGGCTGCGTCGAAATCAACACCAGCAAGGGTTCGCAATTCAAGTGCCGCGGCTTGCCGGGCGACGCCGCGGACTACGACGGCATGACCGGCAGCGATCAAGCGCTGGTCAGCGCGGTTGCGGCCAACGCGGGCAAGGCGCTCGAAGCATACGTTCGCCAGCTGCGCTGCGGGGCGAGCCGCTTCGACGAGTGGCTCGATGGCGACGCGAGCGCCCTCAGCCCGAGTGAGCAACGCGGTGCGCTCTTGTTCGTAGGGCCGGCGAAATGCGTCGACTGCCACACGGGACCGCGCCTGACGGACGATGCATTTCACAATGTGGGGCTCAGCCCAGCCGTGGTCGCCGTCGCGATCCAAGACACCGACGATCGCGGCGCCGCGCTCGGCATCAGCGAGGCGCTGAAGGATCCGACCAGCAGCGCAGGACCGCTGAGCGATGGCGATCGCGCTCAACTGCCGAGCGTCCCTTCGCCCGAACTGGAAGGGGCATTTCGCACGCCCGGCCTGCGCTGCAACGCGCTCCATCCGAGCTTCATGCACACCGGACAACTGCGGAGCCTCGCGGAAGTGGTGGACTTCTTCGCTCGCGGCGGAGACCCGCCGGGGCACTACCCCGGCACGAACGAGCTCGCAGCGCTCGGCCTCACTGAGCGAGATAAGGCTGACTTGGTGGCATTTTTGGCGACCTTGAACGGGCCTGGGCCCGAAACCGCGCTGCGCGCGCCCCCCGCCCCGGACGCGCCATGAACGCTTGCGCGAGACATGCTCCACTGCTGTTCTTGGTTTTGCTGTGCCTCATCGGCTGCGGCAGCGCCGACACGCACAGCAACGCCAAAGGCGCGAGCTCGACCGCCGGCGCCGCCGGACACACGAGCAACGCGCCCGACGTGCCGTTCGAGCACCCGGACGTGCCCAGCGATTACGTACCCAAGCCCGGGAACTGCGGCTTCGATGCGCCCGCGTTCTGTGACGATTTCGAAGACGGCCCTGCGCCGAGCACTCGCTCGGGAGAACTCGCCGCTGCCAATTGGAGCGTCGCGCGCGGCATGCCGGGGAGCGCCTACAACTCGGACGACGTGATGCGCATCGGCCCGGCCCTGATCGGTCAGTGCCGCGCAGGGCTGTCGAACACGCGCGTTCTGCCGGATTCGGACGTTTTGGTTTGCGATCCGATCGCGACCATTCCGAGCCGCCACGTGCTGGCGACCGCGGCCGCGCAGAATTACGGCCTGAGCACGTATCGCATTCGCCAACCGTTCGATTTCGCGGGTCGCACCGGCACGATCAAGCTCGACATGGATCTGAGCAACAACGGGCTCGGCGGTTGGCCGGCGTTGGTGATCGCCGAAGATCCGTCGCCCGCGCCCAGCTTCGATTGGCAAGAGCGCGGCTCCGGACCGCGAAATGGCGTCGAAATCGAGTTCGGCACGGGTTGGTGCAACACGCCGCACACGCTCGAGGCGATCGTGTACACGTTCAGCGACTATGTGCAGGTCACGCATGCTCCGACGTTCGACTGTGACATCCCGCACGCGCTCACCGCGCCAGACTCGTTGAATCATGTCGAGGTCTACCTGACGCAAAAGCATCTCGAGGTGTGGACCTCGGATGCGTCTGCCGACGGGGTCGACTTTCCCAATCAACACTTACTTTGGGAGGGGGACATCGACCTTCCCTTTTCGCGCGGCTACGTGAGCCTGGCCTTGCGCAACCACGCGACGCTCAAGTATTGGCTCGGCTCGGCTGCCAGCGTGCGCTGGGACAACATCGGCTTCGACGGTCCCGTGGTCCGCGGTTATCGCGAGTACAGCGCGCCGGATTCGCTGACCTCGTTTCAAGGACTCGCCGGCTGCAAGATGGGCGGGGACAGCTGCTTGTGGGCAGGAGACGTGATCGCGGAGTTTCCGGGTGACTCGGGACGCGTGGCCTGCGCCGAGAGCGGTTGCACGTACGACGGCGAGGGCAAGAACGTCGGCTACATGTTGCCGAACGTGGACGAGGACACACCGCCGGTCGCGCTCGACTTCCAAGGCGTGAGCGTGGGCGACGCGACGCGCGCTCGCCTGACCCTCGCAGCGAGCTACCCATGGTTCGAGTGGAACGGCGTCAATTTCCCGCCCAGCCATATCGTCTTGCGCGTACGCTTGAACGGCGGAAACTGGCATGAACGCCCAGTGTCGGAGACCGAGGTCAACGCCTTCGCCGATTACTTCCCAGAACTCGGCGGCGCAGGGGCGAGCGCAGGGCTTTTGAACCAAGCCGTTGCCCTGGAGCTCGCTGAGCTCCACGACGGCGACAATCGGATCGAGTTGCAAGCAGCGGGGACGTGGACCGGCGCTTATCGCGTCACGCTCACTGGCGCCGATCTCGTGCTCGATCAGCCTCCGTAGCGCGACCGACACCAAAGTACTTACCGCCGCTTGCACACGTGGGCGTGTGCGCGACCTCAGCACGCAGCCCGTCGAACCAGCAGCGGCCACCAGGCCGGCAGCGCAACTGCGGCAGTTTTGATCCGGCCGCTGACGCTCCTGTCTAAGCCCTCGACCCAACATCGAAATCCGCTCCAGCCCAGGCGAGCTCGCGGCTCGGGTGGCGAACCCTCGCTCCGGCAATATCGGTATTGGCGATTCTTGCACTCGGGCGACAATTCGCTGCCTTGAGCGAAGCTCGACACGCATGCTAGTAGCCGCTTTCGCGCTGCGCTAACTGTGCGGCGTTGTGTTGCGCGAGGGTCCAGAGAGGATCCTCGCCCGAACTGAGGAGCCAGCCCTTGCACCGTCGACTCGGAGCGTCTGTCGCGATTTTGGTGGCCAGCCTATTCGGCTTGGTCTTGTCATTGTATCCACGGCTGGCAGCAGCCGCAGAGCCTCATCATGGTGGCGAAGCGGATCTGATCCTGCCCGACCTGAGCAGCGTCGAGGTGCTGGGCATGAGCGGCAGCGCGCTGCTCCAAATCGGCATGGTGGTCGCCGCGCTCGGCCTGGTGTTCGGCGTGGTCACGCTACTACAAGTAAAGAGTCTTCCCACTCACAAGTCGATGGCCGAAGTCTCGCAGATCATCTGGGAGACCTGCAAAACTTACCTGATCACGCAGGGCAAGTTCATCATGCTGCTGGAGGTGCTGATCGGCGCGATCATCATCCTGTACTTTGGCGTGTTGCAGCACATGCCGCCCCTCAAAGTAGCGATCGTGCTGGTGTTCAGCGTGATCGGCATCTTGGGCAGCTACGGCGTGGCCTGGTTCGGAATCCGCATCAACACGTACGCCAACTCGCGCACCGCATTCGCCAGTCTGCGCGGCAAGCCGTACGACGTGTACGCCATCCCGCTCAAGTCCGGCATGAGCATCGGCATGCTGCTGATCAGCGTCGAGCTGCTGTTGATGCTGATGATTCTGCTGTACGTGCCCGGCGACTACGCCGGCCCTTGTTTCATCGGCTTTGCCATCGGTGAGTCGCTGGGCGCCTCTGCGTTGCGTATCGCCGGCGGGATCTTCACCAAGATCGCGGACATTGGCTCCGATTTGATGAAGATCGTGTTCAAGGTCAAAGAAGACGACGCGCGCAACCCAGGCGTGATCGCCGACTGCACGGGCGACAACGCTGGTGACTCGGTCGGTCCGAGCGCAGATGGCTTCGAGACCTACGGCGTCACGGGCGTGGCGCTGATTTCCTTCATTTTGCTGGCCGTCCACGAGCCCGAGACCAAGGTCTTGCTCTTGGTCTGGATCTTCGCCATGCGCATCATGATGGTCGTGGCGAGCGTGGTCTCGTACTTCCTCAACGAGCTGATCCAAAAGCCGATGATGGCCGACAAGAAGAAGGTCAATTTCGAGCACCCACTGACCTGGCTGGTGTGGCTGACCTCGTTTTTGTCGATTGGCCTCACCTTCTTGGTCTCGTTCGAGGTGCTGGGCGACCTGGGTAAGGATGGCAACCTGTGGTGGGTGCTGTCGCTGATCATCAGCTGCGGTACGCTGGCCGGCGCGGTCATCCCCGAGTTGATCAAAGTTTTTACCTCGACCGAATCGTCGCACGTGAAGGAAGTGGTCACCTCGTCACGCGAAGGCGGCGCTTCACTGAACGTGCTGTCCGGCCTCGTGGCGGGCAACTACAGCGCCTACTGGATGGGCATCGTGCTCACGGTGCTCATGGGCGGCGCCTTTTACTTCAGCCAAATGGGGCTGGAAGAGCTGATGCTCGCGCCACCGGTGTTCGCTTTCGGTCTGGTCGCGTTCGGGTTCTTGGGCATGGGCCCAGTGACCATCGCGGTCGACTCCTACGGCCCGGTGACGGACAACGCACAGTCGGTGTTCGAGCTATCGCTGATCACCGAGGTCAAGGACGCTTCGGCCGAAATCGAGAAGCAGCACGGCTTCAAGGTCGATTTCGAGCGCGCCAAGGAGCTGCTCGAGGAAAATGACGGCGCCGGCAATACCTTCAAGGCCACGGCCAAGCCAGTGCTGATCGGTACGGCCGTCGTCGGCGCAACCACCATGATCTTCTCGATCGTGGTGCTGCTCACCGAGGGTCTGACGGCGAACGTCGAGAAGCTCAGCATTCTGCACGCGCCGTTCTTGCTCGGCTTGATCGCTGGTGGCGGCATCATCTTCTGGTTCACAGGTGCATCCATCCAAGCGGTCGTCGCGGGGTCCTACCAGGCCGTCGAATTCATCAAAAAGAACATGAAGATCGACAGCATGGAAAAGGCATCGATCGAGGACAGCAAGAAGGTGGTCGAGATCTGCACGCGCTATGCCCAGCGCGGCATGGTCAACATCTTCATGACCGTGTTCTGCGCCACGCTGGCCCTGGCCTGCATGGATCCGTTCTTGTTCATCGGCTACTTGATCTCTCTGGCGTTGTTCGGCTTGTTCCAGGCCCTGTTCCTGGCCAATGCAGGCGGCGCCTGGGACAACGCCAAGAAGATCGTGGAAGTCGAGCTCAAGGAACGCGGCACTGACCTGCACGCCGCCGCGGTCGTGGGCGATACCGTGGGCGATCCCTTCAAGGACACGTCGTCGGTGGCCATGAACCCGATCATCAAGTTCACGACGCTTTTCGGGCTCTTGGCGGTCGAGCTCGCCATCCAACTGGAGCGCCAAACGAGCGCGATCCTCGCCGTCGTCTTCGCGCTCGGAAGCTTGTTCTTCGTGTGGCGCTCGTTCTACGGCATGCGAATCGCGCCCAGCGCCGAAGGCGAACGGCAAGGCGCCGCGCCGGCCGAAGCCTCCTCGCACTGAGGCAGCGCGTACAGGCGAGACGGGGAGAGCCCAGCGGCTCTCCCCGTTTTCTTTTTGTGGTGTAGCTCCCGCGCCGGCAAGGCTACCCTCCGCTGCCATGTACGTCGTAATCGTGAACGTCCACGTGAAGTCCGAAGCGGTCGAGGAGTTCATCGCGCTCACCGCCGACAACCACCTAAATACGCGGAAGGAGCCGGAAAACCTGCGTTTCGACGTGCTGCGCCGAAACGACGATCCGAATCGCTTCGTGATATACGAGGCGTACACCAGCGAGCACGGTTTCAGCGCGCATCAGCAGACCCCGCACTACGCGCGCTGGAAAGAGGCGGTCGCGCCGATGATGGCGGAGCCGCGCTCGCCCCAGAAGTGCACCAGCCTGTTTCCCGAGCCCTGGCAATGAGCTCAGGGTTCAGAGCTTTCGAGTTTTCGCATCGCACGCGCGTGGTGATCGGCGCTGGAGTGTGGCTCAAAGCGCTGACCGAGGCGCGCGCCTATGGCGAGCAAGTGCTGCTGATCAGCGGGGTGAGTTCGCTCACTCGGCTCGGTCTACAACCGCTGCTCGAGTCCGAGGCGTCGCGGCTCGGGTTACGGTTGTGCCGCTTCGTGGTGCCGCGCGAGCCGGACGTCGAGCTGGCCGATCAAGCGGCTGCACTGGCGCGTGCGAGTGCGGTGTCCGTGGTGCTCGGCATTGGCGGTGGCAGCACGCTGGACGTGGCCAAGGCGGCTGCTGCGCTGGCCACCAATCCCGGCTCGGCGCGCGATTACCTCGAAGGCTTACCGGGTCCAGGTCCCACACCGCTCAGCGCTCCGCCGCTGCCCGTCCTGTGTGTGCCCACGACCGCCGGGACTGGCTCCGAAGTGACCAAGAACGCGGTCCTTCAAGTGGCGGATCTGCAGGTCAAGCGCAGCATGCGCTCCGAGCTGCTCTTTCCGCAGAGTGCGTTCATCGATCCGGTTCTTTCCGGACAAGCGCCGACCGCCGTGCGTGCAGGCACCGGTTTCGACGCCTTGACCCACCTGATCGAAGCCTTTTGCTCGAGCAACGCCTCGCCGCTCACGGACGCCTTGGCCAAAGAGGGCATTTTGCGCGCGCTGCGAGGCCTGCAAAGCCTGGCCAGCAAAAGCGCGGGCGAAGCCGAGGCACAGGATCTGGCGCTTGCTTCGACCCTGGGCGGGATCTGCCTCGCCAACGCCGGCCTGGGTGCCGCGCATGGCTTGATCGCCCCCCTCGGCGGCTTGTACCCGAACATTCCACACGGCGCCGGGCTCGCCTGTCTGCTGCCGGCCACGCTCTCCATCAACGCCGCAGCAGCGCACAACTCCAGCGCAGCGCGCGCACGCTTGCTCGAACTCTGGTCACTGCTCGGCGTGGCCAGCGCCGAGGAAGCCTCGCGCCTGCTCGGCGGCCTGCGCGTCGCGCTCGAGCTTCCCGCGCTGGCCAGCTATGCCGCGATCGACATCGAGCGCGTGATCAGAAGCCCCAGCGGCAGCTTGAAGACGAACCCCGTCCCGCTCGGCGCGCCCGAGCTGCGCGCGCTGCTCGAGCTCGCGCTCGCCGCATCGTAAACGCATGCGGCGTTGGTTCGCCTGCGCGCTGCTGCTGAGCGCGGCCTGTGGTCGAAGTCCCGAACCTCCGTCGGGGCGCAGCGGCCAATCCAGCCCGACCCCGCACGCCCCCGCGGCGCGCTCCACTTCGCTCGACCACGGCACTGCGGAGCCCGCGCCCCTCGGCGCTGCTGCGAAGACCGCCGCCGCGCCCGATCTACCGGGAAAAAGGCCGGGCCACGGCGCACCAGGCTCCAAAATCAAACATGTGATCGTGATCGCGATGGAGAACCACGACGCGACTCAAATCTACGACGACGCGCTGAACGCGCCGTACATCCGCTCGCTGGTCGCGCGCTACGCGCACGCCGAAAACTTCGACGACGAACTGCCGCTCGAAATTCCGAGTGAAGGTCATTACGTGTGGATGGAAGCGGGCACCCACCGCTTCTCCGATGCGTTGTTCGACGATGATTCGCCGCCCTCGGCCAGCGTCAGCACCGGCAGCAACCAGCACCTGGTGCGACAGATCAAGAACGCCGACACCGGCCTGTCGTGGATGAGTTACCAAGAAGGCCTGAGCGAGCGAACCGGCGCCTGCCCGATTCGAAGCGCGGGCTTCTACGTGCCCAAGCACAATCCATTCGTCTTCTTCCGCGATGTGTCGGGGGACCCGCCTGACGTCGACACCGCCTATTGCGCGATGCACCACAAGCCGTACTCCGCGCTGCAAGCAGATCTCGCCGGCGAGCTCGCGAGCTATGTGTTCATCACGCCCGACGAATGTCACGACATGCACGGGCAACGCGGCTGCCCCGAAGAAAACCCGATCCGCACTGGCGATCGCTGGCTACAGGCCGAGCTCCCGCGCCTGATTGCCTATGCCGAGCAGCACGAGGCGGTGATTTTCATCACCTTCGACGAGGGCAGCTCCTCGGTCAAACTGCCATTCCTCGCCATCGGCACCATGGTCAAGCCGCACTACACCGGGACCGAGCGTTACTCGCACAGCTCGCAGCTCAAATCCGTGGAGCGGATCTTGGGCCTCCCGCCGCTGCCCAGCGTGGCAAACTCCAACGACCTCGCCGACCTGTTCCAGCCAGGAGCCTATCCGTGAGCACTGCCGGTGTCGCTTCCTCGTCGCAGCACTTCTCCCAGCACTTCTCCCAGCACTTCAGCCTCGATCCCGGCGTGATTTACCTGAATCACGGCGCGTTCGGCGCGTGTCCGCGCGTGGTGCAAGACGTGCAACTCGAATTTCGCGCGCGGCTCGAACGAAACCCGGTTCACTTCTTCTTGCGTGAGCTCGAGCGCCTGCTGGACGATACCCGGGCCGTGCTCGGCCCGTTCCTCGGCGCGCGCCCCGAAGATCTCGCCTTCGTGCCCAACGCCACCGCTGGCGTCAACACCGTGCTCAGCGCTCTGGAGCTGGAATCAGGCGCCGAAATCATCCTCAATGATCACACCTATCCAGCGTGTCGCAACGCGGTTCAATATTGGGCCGCGCGACACTCGCATCAGGTGCGCAGCGCGAAAATTCCTTTCCCCGTCGCGTCTCCGGAGGAACTGAGCCGAGCCATCCTGGCCGAGGTGACCCCACAAACCCGGTTGGTGCTGCTCGATCACGTGACCAGTCCGAGCGGCCTGATCATGCCCGTCGAAAGCCTGGTTCGCAGCTTGCACGAGCGAGGCATCGATACCTTGGTCGACGGCGCCCACGGCCCGGGGATGCTGCCTCTCGAGCTGGAGCAGCTGGGCGCTGCGTACTACACCGGCAATCTCCACAAATGGGTGTGCGCGCCCAAGGGCGCAGCTTTTCTCTGGGTACGTCGCGATCGACAAGCCCTGATCCACCCCTTGGTGATCAGCCACGGCTGGGCCGTTCCGCGCAGCGATCGCTCGCGCTTTCTGCTCGAGTTCGATTGGCCCGGCAGCTTCGACCCGAGCGCGATCCTGAGCGTCCCGCGCGCGCTGTCGTTCTTGAACGGCCTGTTCCCGGGCGGATTTCCCGAGCTCTACGCGCACAACCACGCCTTGGCGCTGACGGGTCGCAATGCGCTGTGCGCGGCGCTCGGCACGCTCCCGCCCTGCCCGGACTCGATGCTCGGCTCACTCGCAGTCGCGCTCTTCCCCGAGGTCACCCCGAAGGTGCCAACGGCAGACGAGCTCTACAACGCGCTGGTCGCGCGCGGCATCGAAGTGCCGATCGTGCCGCACCCCGGTTACCCGTCGGGGTTCGTGCGCATCGCCGCACAAGTCTACAATTCGGAGCCCGAGTTCGTCGTGCTCGGACAGGCGTTGCGCGAGGAATTGGGACTCCCGTAGTCGCGCGCGAAGGCGGACGAATTGCAGCTCAGAGCTGCACCCGCGCCGCAGAGTTTGCGCTCACGACTCGATGGAATGCTGCGATACGGTCCTGCTCTCCGCGCCTTCGGAGCGTGATGGTAGCAAGCTCCCAATCGGGAGCGTTACCGCTGCCGTCGTGCACGACCGTGACCGCGCGCACCTCGGCGATGGAGAACGCATCATTTTGCAGCAGCACGAAGTTGAGCGAACCGCGTTCGAAGCGGCCGTTGAACGCGGCGTCTACGCTCTTTTTGATTGTTCGCCCGCCGTCGAGCTCCAACGTGAACGTGATGCGCGCGTCGGTACCGGCATGCGCCACGTCGGCAGTCTGAATCTGCAGCAAGGGACTGCGATCATCCGCGAAGGGATCGTCTGCCCGGGTCGCGCTCCGCACATGCGCAGCAAATTCCGGACGGCGCAGGACACCGACGAGGCCCGCGGCCTGGCCCGTGTCGACCATCACCCCATTGACGCCGATGCGCACGAACTCCGCGATCGTGCTCGGCTCGCGCAGGACCCACGGATAGACGAAACGCAGATTCCCGACAGCGCGGATCGCCACCCCCGCGTCCATTTGCACGGGCAGGTTCGGCGTTGGCAGACCGATGCCTGCGATGGTCGTCACGCCGTTGCCCCAACAGCCGCGGCGAACGCCGAGGCCTTGAAAGAAGTGCGAGGCCTGAGCGGGATCGGGCTCTTCATCGATCATGAGTCCCTCGTTGCTCGCCAGGGTGTCGTGAATCGGCCCAAAGAACGTTTGTGCGTCCGCGACCTTCGCGACCGAATAGATCACCGGCAGCAGACGCGAATTGTCGGTCAGGTTGGCGCGCACGGAGCGCGCGATTTTTGCGCCGAGCGCGGGCGCGCGGACCTTACTGTCGATGATCAGCAGCGCCATTCCGGCGCCTTCTCGGGAGAGTGCCAACTGCCGCAGCTCGCTCAAGAACACGTCGAGTTGAGGTGGCCTGATATTGGGCGCCCTGATTGACGGCTGCTCGACGAAATCGTGTGCCACGAACAGCTGGTCGTTCGCGTCGCGGTTCACGTCGATTTCGAAGGCATTCAGTCCAGAAGCCAGGCCGTCGCGGATCTCCTGAATCGAGTTCGTGTTGTGGCCCACCAAATAAAAGGGACGCGCCATTTTCGTTCACGCTCGGGTTGCTTGGATCTCAGCGGCACGAGCCGCAACGCGAGTGGTCCTAGCCCGAACCAGGACGCGAAGTAAGCGCGAGCTCGATGCCGCGAAGAAATCACTACCTGGATACTCCCGGCTGGTAACGCCGCGCCCGCCCTTGGCAACGCCCAAAGCTGGTCCTAGGTTTGCGCGCATGACTCCGGAATGGATCGCTGCCCTCGCACGCTACAACCGCTGGATGAACGACAAGTTGTACACGCTCGCTGCCACGCTGAGCGACGAAGCCCGCAAGCGCGACTCGGGCGCGTTCTTCAAGTCGATCCACGGCACGCTCAACCATCTTCTGGTCGCCGACCGAATCTGGCTCGCGCGCTTCAAAGGCAACCTTGCGCCGGACGGTTTCCTGGCTCCGGGCGGCATCCGCGCCCTCGACCAAGAGCTGTACGCCAATTTCGAGGAACTGCGCCGGGAACGCACGCTCACGGATGAGGAGTTGTCGGCTTGGGTCTCGGAGCTCACTCCCGATCGGCTCGCCGCTCCGCTCGCATTCGTGCGTCACGGGCAGAGGCTTTCGGCTCCGCTCTGGAGCGTGGTCGCGCACGTCTTCAACCATCAGACCCATCATCGCGGCCAGGTCACGACGCTGTTCATGCAACAGGGGTGTGACCCCGGCGTGACCGACCTGTACTTCATGCTGCGCGAAGAAGCCGCGTCAGCGCCGCGTTCCAACTAGCGACCCGGGCAGCTCAGCGAAGAAATAGCCGATACACCGGGTTCTCACTCTCCTCGACGCAGGGATAGGCGAGCGTGTCCAAGAAGGCTTGGAAAGCGACCGTATCGGAGCTCGGCACCTGGATCCCTACGAGGATGCGCCCATAGTCCGCCCCTTGGTTCCGATAGTGAAAGAGGCTGATGTTCCAAGCTGGGTGCATCGTCGCCAAGAAACGCATCAACGCGCCAGGGCGCTCGGGGAATACGAAACGGAACAGCCGCTCACTCTCCGCGAACGGCGAACGCCCGCCCACCAAGTGCCGCAAATGTTCCTTCGCCAGGTCGTCATCCGAGAGATCGGAGCTGGCGAACCCTTGCTCCTCCAGCGTGCGAGCGATGGTCGCGGCTTCGCTCCTCGACCGCGTGCTGAGTCCCACGAACACGTGCGCAACGTTCGCGTCCGAGATGCGGTAATTGAACTCGGTGATCGAACGCTGCCCGAGGAGCTCGCACAGACGGCGAAAGCTGCCGCGCTCTTCCGGGATCGTGACTGCGAACAGCGCCTCTCGTTGCTCGCCGAACTCAGCGCGTTCGGCCACGAAACGCAACCGATCGAAGTTCATGTTGGCGCCAGAGGTGATGGCGACGAACGTACGCCCTTCAGCGCCAGAGCGCTCGATGTATTGTTTGACTGCGGCAACGGCCAGCGCACCTGCCGGCTCGAGAATGCTGCGCGTGTCTTGAAAGACGTCTTTGATCGCCGCGCACACGGCGTCAGTGTCGACCAAGACGAAATCGTCCACCAATGCTCGGGTGATACGGAAGGTTTCTTCCCCGACTAGTCGCACGGCCGTGCCGTCGGAGAACAACCCCACGTCTGACAGTGGCTCACGTCGACCCGCACGGACGGAGCGCACCATGGCGTCGGAGTCGACGGTCTGCACGCCGATGACGCGCACCTCCGGCCGCACGGCTTTGATGTACGCGGCGACTCCGGAAATCAGCCCGCCCCCTCCGATGGCGACGAATACGGCGTCGATCGGGCCCTGGTGCTGGCGCAGGATCTCCATGCCCACAGTGCCCTGCCCGGCGATCACGTCGGGGTCGTCGAATGGGTGCACGAACACCAGTCCCTGCTCGGCTTCGAGCTCTCTCGCGCGCTCGTAAGCGTCGGAATAGCTACTCCCAGCGAGCACGATCTCGCCTCCCAGCGCTCGCACGGCGTCACTCTTGAGCTCGGGAGTCGTGACGGGCATCACGATCGCGGCGCGACAACCGAGACGGCGCGCCGCCAGCGCGACGCCCTGCGCGTGATTCCCGGCGGAAGCCGCGATCACGCCGCGCTGCCGCTCCTCGGGAGACAGGCGCACCATCTTGTTGTACGCGCCGCGCAGCTTGAAACTGAACACCGGCTGCTGATCCTCGCGCTTCAAATACACGAGATTGTTCGAGCGTTGCGACAGGATGCGAGCCAACTCCAGCGGCGACTCGATCGCCACGTCGTACACGCGCGCAGTGAGGATTCGCTTCAGGTACTCCGTCGTGATCGAGTCGCGCAATGCTTGCGTCACGGAGTCAGACAGGGTGGGCATGAAGTGCATCTGTATGGCCAAATCCCCGCGCTGTCACTGGTTCGCGCTTTGCGAAAATCGACACCGCGATTAAACTGGCGCGTGAGGTGCCATGCGCAATCTTACTTGGGGTTTGACGCTTTTGATGCTGGGGGCGTTGGCGAAGCGGGCGGAGGCCGCGCCGCTCGTCGACGTGAGAGGACAGGTCGCGCTGCTCGACGGCGCTGCGCCAGACGGCGTGCACGTGACGCTCGGCCTCGACCTCGATCGTGACGGCACGCTGAACAGCTTCGAGCTGGTAGAGGCCGAGGTTGGCGGCGATGGCAGCTACGCCGTCAGCTACTCGCCCAATCCCTTGCACGTCGACCTGAAGTTCGTGCAATTCGTGACCCAGCTTGCGGCAGATTTCCAAGCGCGCGGCTTCGAGGCCGTGCTCGACGACGGGCCACTGCCGGTGATCCTGCGCTTCGAGCGTGAAGGCTACAGCACGCTCGTCAAGCGTTTCACCACGCTCTCCGACCTGCCACGCCTGGACGCGGTGCTGGTGCCGCTGTCGGTCGTGGCCTGCGACGGCGCAGATTGCATGGCCGGCGACGGCAGCGTGCACATCACGGGCTTCCCCGGCGGCACCGGCATTCAACGAGCGTACGCGCGTCGCTACGATCCCGAGCTCGATCAGACGAAGTTTCCAGGCACATTCAGCGACAGCGAGAACAACCTGCTGATCTCGAGCGGCTTCACGGAGATCGATTTGCGCGACGCGAACGGCAACCACGTCTCGAAGCTGTCCTCGCCCGTGTCCGTGCGCTTCCAGACCGATCCCCGCTCCTGGGCGTCGCTCCGTGACCTCAACGCAAATTCCGGGCAGATCGAAGTCCCGATGTACAGCTTCGACGAGGTGCGGGGCGAGTGGCTGAGCGAAGCGCCGGGTGAGCTCCAAGCCGCCGACGGCAGCAGCATCGACGAAGCCGCTTTTGCGTCCATTCAGGAGGGTTCGTACCCCGACCCGGTGTACGTCGCGTTCCAGACCAACCATTTTTCGACCTTCAACTGCGACGCGCCGAACCGCCGTCGCGCCTGCGTCCAAGGCCGGCTCGTTACTCCCGAGGGTGAGCCATTGGTCGGCGCGCAGGTGAGCGTCAACGGCGTCAGTTATTCGGGCAGTGCCGGCACCGTGTTCACTGGCAGCGACGGCTACTTCGCCAGCGATCTCATGAAGTCGGAGCTGGCGGGCGAGGACACGGACGGCAACGGCAAGCAAGGCGAAACCTTCCGCGCACGGGTCACCGCCAGCGCAGCGATTGGCGTGTTTGCCGGAGAACCATTCGATACGCCACAGCAACAAGGCACCATCGGTGCCACGAAGAGCTGTCGTGCGCCGAACTGCAACTGCGTGGATCTGGGGGACATTCAGGGCGACTTCGAGCCGTCGCGCGCCTGCACCGTGAAGGTGAACGTGACCGTCTCCGGCCATGACGTCGTTGGTGGCAACGGCCCGCTCGCCGAGGGCGACGCGCTCGTCGGCGCCACGGTGACCGGCGAGCTCAGCGGCGGCCCGTCGCTGCCACTCGACCCGACGCTCTGTGGCGGCAACCCCTGCGGCGGCGGGAAAACCGACGCTAATGGAGTGATCACGTTCGTGGTGCCCGTCTTCGGCGACAGCCCACAAATCCAAATCAAGGCCAACGCCACCGTGTCCAGCGCGGGCGACGTCCACTACTACATGGGCTCGCTGACCGTCGCGGGCTGCTCGCGCAAGCAAGAGGCGCTGACCGCGAACGTGGAGCTGAAGGCGGACCACGCCGCCCTCGGTGACCTCGGTAAATTCATCAGCTCGCTCGGCGCCGCGGCAAAGCCCTCGGGTTCCTCGCCGATCCCCGGCATCGATAAGCCAAAAGCTCCCTCGGCTGCAGGTTGCGGGTGCCGAGTTGGCGCGTCCGATCCGAGCGCTCCCCTCTCCGCGCTCACGCTCGGCCTGGGCGTCGCGAGCTTCGCGCTGGTGCGACGCGGGCGGCGGGCGTCCGCGCGCGGGACTTCACGCTGACTTCCGCTTCCTTTCCGAGCGACGCCGTGCGAGCAGCGCGCGTGCGCGCGCACGACCCTCGTTCAGCTCCGCCGGCGTCAGTGCACCGTGCACCTTTTCCCACTCAATCAGGCCGCGCCGACCTGCTTCGATGCGCAGCCGACGCGAAGCAGTTTCCGCTAGCCACCCGCTGAAGCTCTCTCCCCGCTCCGCCGCAGCGCGGTCAGTTGCCGCGGCCAGGTCCGGAGAAAGCGAAACAGCGCGCTTCGTGCGCTTGGCCATGCAGAGTTGCTAGTACACATGGTAGGACACGGCAAATCCGCTCGTCGTGAGTGAGTTTGCTCGAAGATGCCGGGCAATGTGTTTGACTTGGGAGCCGGTGTGACCTCCTGGGGCATGGTCTTGGTCCTGATCCCCTTCATCGTCGTGATCGCGACCGTGGTGCGTCGGCATCGCCGCCGATGAAACTCCGATCTTCCGGGAGCGATGATCTTCGAGTAATCGATGACGCTCCTCGCCTATGCGACGTAACTGGCGCTTCGCCGCCGTCCCGGGCGCCACGGCATGGAGAACTGCCACGTGCTGTCGTGAAAATCCCGGTCGCCTCGGGATCCGCCCGCATCGTGAACGCAACCGCCAAGTGCGATCATCGAGGAATACGAAATCAGGCGATCATCGGTCGCTCCGGGCAAGAACGGCCCCACGATCCAGTGCAACGAGCCGCTCTGAACCTGGATCGCCTCCATGTACAGCAAAACCCGTCCGCCAAGATGCCGCCCGGTGCGTTCGGCGCGAGTCAACTGCGACGTCTTTGCAGCCCGCGGTGAGCGAATGCCGATCGGGACTCCTGACGCATGCCTACCACTCAACCACACTGTATGGTTTCCCGCACGCGATCGCTGCTGCAGCAGACGGAAGAGCATAACACCACTGACCGTCGATGCGCTCCAGTTGGGTAGCTCCGGAAGTCAGCCGCTTCCGCAGGCGTTTCCACAGTCGCAAGTTGTTTGGAGAGCCGCCACCGCGCCAATTGACCCAGGAAGGTCCAATTGCACCCTTGGAATCATCCAGTCGCAACCGCATTTCAAAAATTGACTTATCGACGTAGATATCGCGCGCGGCGAACGGGATCCATGGATTGGCAACAATCTCGTAATCGAGTTCACCAAGTGACTCCACGGGATCACCATCGGAATACCAGAGCAGGACCCGATCTGGAAAGGTCCATGCGTAGTTGCGAGTAGCGACCCATTTCCCATCAGCTGTCAACGCCAACACGGCTAGGTCCGCTTGGGCTCCGACCCAGTTGCACAAAGCCACAAGGTCATCCCGTTTCGCAAAAAATCTAAGTACCGGCATGGAGATATCTAATTTGGGCGGTTCAACCTTCGTCGGCACGTTCCCCTGACAATCGTTGGGTGACATAACAATCTGGTGCTGCCGTCTCCTTCCACTTTTCGTGAAGAGTGTTGATCATCGCGGCAATTTGGTGGTGATCGTCGGACGGGCGCGTCACCGCGCCTGACATCTTCACTTCGACGAAGTCCTTGGAGATGCGTACGTACCGCCCAGGAATCGACGTGCCACGCTGCAAACATCGCACACGCGCACGTCGCTTACGCGCCGGAAATAACCGCATAGCGAATGATGTCGCATGAAACGGCATCACCGCGGATCGATGAGCGCGTGAGCGCGCATGAGTCACCCATGGCACTTTGAATGTCGATCCCGTCTGTCGCAAAACCCGTACAGGATCGCTTAACCACCCGACATTTGCATAATACGTATTCATTGCAGCACAATCCCGTACGACTCCCCGGCAGCCGTGGGACGGAACGGCTTTGTTGGATGGGGGCTGCCTGGCCCGTGTCGACCATCCCGCCATTGACGCCGATCCGCATGAGCTCGCGTCGCTACTTCTTTTCGACATAAGGCCCCCCCGGTGCGCCCCAATTCCAAACCGGCATCGGTGATTGCGCGGGCTCCGCCACTCCGGGTTGCGAATTGATGACGGCCAGGCGCGAGCCCCACTCCAGATAGCCGACCAACGCCGAGCGAAACTCGGGATCGGTCGGAATGCCCAGTTCATCGGCGGTATCGAGCAGGAGCGAGAGCCAGCGCTTGCGCGCGGCCTCGCTCAGGTGCCGCCCCAAATGCTTGCGAATCATGGCCGCATGGCCTCCGTATTCAGCGGAGTACGCGGGTGGACCGCCGAAGACCTCCGCCACGAATGCGGCGACGTGCACGTGGTGCTGCGGATCCATGTTTGCGAAGATCGGCGCGAGCAGCGCGTCGCCGCGCACGTGCTCGTAGAAGCGCTGAAACAGCGCTTCGAGCGCCGTGTTTCCGCCGACCCAGTCATACAAGGTGGGAACCCCTTCGCTCTCCATGCCCTCAGGGTAGTTCAAGCGTGCCCCGCCGGCATCGGCCGATCGGCTAGGGTCACGCATGCGGCTCGCGTTACGGCGTGGGCGCCACCCAGAGCACTTGGGTTCCGGGTACGGCCTGGTAAGGATTGGGGAAGATCACGTTCGGCGTCGAATAGCCGCCGGGGATCTTCTCTGCAAGATCCTGATTGACGTCGCTCGACTTCGTGAACAGCCATGGGCCATATTTGGGATTGGCCGTGGAGTCCGCCTTGATTGTCACTTTGACGTCTTCGACTAGGACTTTGACCGTCGCTAACTTCGACCCACCCTTGAACAAGAGGCCAACACTGACCACCTTCTTGTTGTCCCAACCGGTCCCCGTGTCCGTCAAATCCATGCTCAGCGTGGTGCTGGTCGCAAGGTTGGACAGCGGCACGGTCATGCCTTTGTTGCCCCAGAAATTGAAGCTCGGCAGGGCCGAGGCGTACAGCTGAACGGTCTCCGTGGTGCCTGTGAAATCGATCGCGCGCAGCTGAGCCGTGACGATGCTGTCGCTGAGATCGGCGCCAACCGCGAGGTCGATGTTGATCGTCACGAACTGCTGGTAGCCCGTGGCGGGAGCGGGCATCGCGGTGTCTGCCGGAATCGTGATCAGCGCGCAGCCGTCTCCCGGACAGGCAGGCAGAGGACCGGTGCCAGCGGAACCGCCCGTGCCGTTGCTCCCAGCTGTGCCCGCGGTGGCGCCAGTGCCACCGCTTCCGCCTTTGCCGCCCGCGCTCGAGCCGCCTTCGCTCGGCTCGTTCGAGCCCGCTTGCCCGCCCTCACCGGCTCCCGCGGTCGTGCCCCCCTCGCTCGTTTCGCCCGCTTCACCGTTGCCGCCGGCGACCGTTCCGCCTTGCGAGTCTTCGAACCCGGCGCTGCCACCCGACCCGCCCTCGCCATACTTCAGGCTCAGCTTGTCCAAGTCGGGGGTGCACTGCTGGCAAAGGACAAACAGGCCCACGAACCCGATGAACGAGCCACGCACCTTCACCCCGCCGAACGCTACCACAGTCGGACGTCGATGAGAGCCACGGACACGGCGCCTTCGCTGAGGACGAGTCCTCAGCGAGATTCGGATTTCCCGCTCGCGGGCTCCTCACGCCTCGCGCTTCAGCGTTCGCGCGCGGACTCGCTCAGGCGTTGCAGCCTGGTTCGAGTGCGCCGGCGGGATCCGCCGATCGGCTAGGCACGCAACGCGGTCCCCCCGCACGAGGCGGCGCCTACTCCGCCGCTTTGCTCGCCTGCGCGAGCAGCGGAAACCCGAGCGCCTCACGTTGCGCCAGGTACGCTTCTGCAACAGAGCGAGCGAGCGTGCGGACGCGCAGGATGTAGCGCTGGCGCTCGGTGACGCCGATCGCGCCGCGCGCGTCGAGCACGTTGAAGGCGTGCGCGGCTTTGACGATGAAGTCGTACGCCGGCAAGACCAGCTTCTTCAGCGGGTCTTCGTCGCGGGCGAGCAAGCGCCGGGCTTCGCTCTCGTTCTTGTCGAATGCGGCAAAATGTGCGGCAGTGTCGGCTTCTTCGAAGTTGTAGGTCGACCATTCCCACTCGGCGCGCTTGTACAGCTCGCCGAAGGACACGTGCGCGTTGTACTTGAGGTCGTACATCGTGTCGACGTCTTGCAGGTACATGGCAATGCGGCCAAGCCCATAGGTGAGCTCTCCGCTGACCGGCTTGCAGTCGAAGCCGCCGGCTTGTTGGAAGTAAGTGAACTGGCTGATCTCGAGTCCGTCGAGCCAGACTTGCCAGCCGAGACCCCAGGCACCCAAGGTTGGGCTCTCCCAGTCGTCTTCGATGAAGCGCACGTCGTGCTCGAGCGGCTTGGTGCCGATCGCTTCGAGCGACTCCAGGTACAGGTCCTGGATGTTGATCGGGCTCGGCTTCAGGATGACTTGAAACTGATCGAACTGCTGCAGGCGGTTCGGGTTGTCCCCGTAGCGACCGTCGGTCGGGCGGCGCGAGGGTTCGACGTAGGCCGCGTTCCAGGGTTCGGGACCGAGCGCGCGCAAGAAGGTGGCAGGATTGTAGGTGCCCGCGCCCACTTCCGAATTGTACGGCTGGATGATGAGGCAGCCGCGCTCGGCCCAGAAGCGTTGCAGAGTCAGTATGATGTCCTGGAAGTACATGGCGGGGGCGGAGAGTACCCGTTTTTCGCCCTGGTGCACGCAACGACTCAGGACTTCTTCGATTTGCGCGGCCCCTTCGAGGACGGTGCGGGGGGAGCCTTGGAGCTCGCGGGCGCAGGGGTCTTGGCCGATTTTGGCGCGGGTTTCGGCTTGCTGCTCGGCGCGGGCTTTTTGCTGCTTGGCACGGGCTTCGACTTGGGCGCGCGGGCGCTCTTCGGCTTGGGCGCCGCGAGGGCTGCTCGGATCGCGGTCAGGTCGGCTTGTTCGCGACCGTCCAAAGTGGCTCGCAGCGCTTCTGCGAACAGCGGCCCGAGCACTTCATGCTTCAAGTAGGCGTACGCGCTTTGCCAACCTTGAGCCGCGATGCGTGTGCCCCAGTCGGCGATCGTCTTCGGATCGTAGTCCATGCGCCGCAAGCGCAAGTAACCGAAGTCCGCCGTAGCGACGAGCGGCGGCGATTTTTCTTCTTCCTCGAGATCGCCAGCAACGAGCGCAACGTTGCGCTGCGACAGCTCGCTGTACACGTCGTCGTCGAACCAAGAAGCGTGGCGAAACTCCAGAGCGCTGCGGCGCCCCTCGGGGAGGCACGCCAAAAATTCACGGAGCAGACCCAGATCCTTCTTCAAAAACGGTGGGGCTTGGAACAACACTGGGCCGAGTTTTTGGCCGAGCACGTCGACGACGCCGAACAGATGCGCCACGTCGTCACTCACGTTGCTCAGCTTCTTCTGATGGGTGATCCGGCGGCTCGCTTTGATGGCAAAGCGGAATGAATCAGGCACTTCGCCGCCCCATGTTGCGACTGTGTCCTGATTGGGCATCCGGTAAAACGTGTTGTTGATCTCGACCGTAGCCAGACGAGACGCGTAAAAACGCAGCATCTGCGCAGGAGCGAGCGCTTCTGGATAAAAGTGGCCGCACCATTCGGGGTAGCTGAACCCGCTCGTTCCGGTGAAGATCTGCATCGTGGCTCCGGCTGCACACAGTAGCCGATGCGCACCTTAGCCGAACGCCGTTCCAGTGAGGCGCTAATCATGTGTTCATGCGTCGTCTCGGCGGAATTCGCGCTGCGCCGAAGCGCGCGCAGGATTGTCGCCGAGTGCACGGTTCGGAAGGAGCAATAATCCGGCACGGCGGCCGACAACCACGAGCCGAGACGCGCGCGCTGAAGCTGGACGGGCACCTGCCTTTGATGCAAGGCTTAGTGAGGACCGCGTGGATCTCGAAAATCGCTTCGGCACGCAGGAGATCAGGGTTTAAGTGAGTGAAACGGTGAGCGCCGGACTCGAACCTGGAGCAGTGATTGGCTCGCGCTACCGCGTCGAGGAACGCCTCGCCGTCGAAAGCGAGCTCAGTGCCTATGCGGCAGTCGACAGCGAGAGCCAGCTGCCCGTCGTGGTCCAGGAAGTGAGCGCGGCGGTCGCCAAGCTGCTCGCCAAGGGCAAGGACCTCGGGCATCGGCACCTGGCCAATGTGCTGGCCGTCGTCGAGCTCGACGACAAGCACTTCGTGGTCAGCGAGAAGCTGCGGGGCGAAACCCTGAGCCAGCGGCTGAAGGAGATCGGTCACAAGGCTCCGGTCGACGCCGTGCGCTCCGCGCTGCGCGTGGCCGACGCGCTGTCTTCACTGCACGAGGCCAGCGGCGCGCACGGCTCGGTGCACCCGAACAACATCGTCTTGACTCCGGAGGGTCGCGACGGCCCAGTCGTCGTGTTCGGACCGCTCGCGCCCGCGGATGCCGCGTTCCGTCAGCCCGAGTGGGAGGTCGGCGATGCGCCGTCGGAGCCCGACGATAGCTGGGGCGCGGCCGCGCTCTTGTTCTTGATGTTGGTCGGCGCGCCCCCGGCGCGTGCCGGCTACGACTCGGAAGCCGCACTGTCCGACGCCGGTGTGCACGATCCGGTCTTGCGCGTTGCGCTCTACCATGCGCTCGCCCGCGATCTCGGCGCGCGAAACCACGATCTGCGCCCGCTCAAGCGCGAGCTCGCGCGCTGGTTCGTCGAGCATGCGGGCGAAGAGCCGCTCGCCCCGGGGCCGCATTCGACGTCGCCGCCTCCCCTTCCGCACGACACCCGCCCCCCCCCGCCGCCGCACTCGTCGCCCGCCGTTCGGCGCAGCGTGCCTGCGCCGCCCCCGCCGAAGAAGCCGTCCAAAATGCTGATGCTGGCCTCGTTCGGGCTGGCGATCGGCTTGATCGGTGGCTGGACCTTTTCGACGCTCCGCTCCAAAACACACGTCAAAGTCATCGAAGTTCAGAAGCCTCAAGCGCCAGTCGCGGCCCAAGAAGCCCCCAAAAAAGCGATCGACCTCTCCGAGGTGCCCGTGAACGGGGAAAGCGAGACCGCGAGCGTAGACAAAGTCGGTTCGTGCGTCTCCGGCTATCTACCCAAAGGCACCTTCGACAAGGCGCCGGACATGAGCTGGGTGTGCGAGGTCGATGACCCGCGCACCGGCGCAGAACGACTGCGCGTGGCCGTGATCAACGGCGGCAAGGGCAACGTCAGTGAAGCGATGAAGATCTTCTCGCGCCTCGGCTGGTACGACATGGCGGCGTTCGCGGTCGTGCGCGCGGGTTGCTGCGAGAACGCCAAAGCGCTCGCCTTGCCCCCGCCCAGCAACAACTGCACCCCCATGGAAGATTCGCTGCGCGAAATCGCGAGCGCGGTGGTCGCCTCACGCAGCTACGACGAGCCGCTCAAGGTGTACACCGCGGCCATTCATTGCGAAATGAACGCGGGCAAAGGCCCGGCACTGCGCCACACCACACGCCCCGCGGGCGGTGAAGACAGCGCGTTCGCCGAGCTCGTGCACGCGGTGCAACCGTAGTCGCCGAGCCGCGAGCAGCCAGCGGCCCGGGCGAAAGCAGCGCGTGTCCGAAACTCTGGTCGTCACGACGAGCCTCGTCTTGAACGCGCTCTTGCCGTACCTGATCGTGCGCCGGGATCTGCACCGCCTCACTGGCGAGCGCTTGGCGCGCGCCTGGACGGAAGCCAGCTTCTTGTCGGCAGTGGTCGCCTTCGGTCCGCTCGCGCTGCCCGTCCACTACGCCAAAACGCGACGTTCGCTGCTCGGTCTTGGCCTGGGAGTCGGTCTGGCCGCGCTTGCGCTCGGGGCGCAGGTACTGGTTGCGGCATTATTGAGCGCGGCCCTGGGCGTGGATTAGCTCCCGGAAAGAGGGGGGCGCTCGCGATCCAGCAGCGCACCTCGTGGTGGGGCCTTGTTCATGCCGGGTCGAGGAGACGGAGAGCGGGCACCGGCACGTACACGGGGCCGGGCGGTCGCGAACGCCGGAATAAGCGCGGTTTGGGAATTGTCTCCCGCGCGCCCGCCGCGCTAGAAGCGGCCCCAGGAAAATCATGCAGGACGTACGCGCGCTCAATGAATTAGTGGCGAAGGAAAGCGCCTTCGTGGACGACCTTATGGCTGAAATCGGCAAGGTCATCGTCGGCCAGACCTACATGATCGAGCGGATCTTGATCGGCCTGCTGACCGGGGGCCACGTGCTGCTCGAGGGCGTCCCGGGTCTGGCCAAGACGCTCACCGTGCGCACGATTTGCAACGCCATTCACGCCAAGTTCGCGCGGGTGCAGTTCACCCCGGATTTGTTGCCTGCAGATTTGATCGGCACGGTCATTTACGACCAAAAGACCGGCCAGTTCAGCTCCAAGCTCGGTCCGATTTTCGCAAACTTGGTGCTGGCGGACGAAATCAACCGCGCGCCCGCCAAGGTGCAAAGTGCGCTGCTCGAGGCCATGCAGGAGCGCCAAGTCACGATCGGCGACAAGAGCTATCCCCTGCCCGATCCGTTCATCGTGATGGCCACGCAGAACCCGATCGAGCAAGAGGGCACCTATCCCCTGCCGGAAGCGCAAATCGATCGCTTCATGCTCATGGTCAAGGTGGGCTACCCGTCTCGTGAAGAAGAGCGGCAGGTGATGGATCGCATGACCTCGGTCGTCAACGCCAGCGCCGCTTCGAAGACCACCCCCGAGCAGCTGCTCGAAGCGCGCAAGGTCGTGCGCGACGTGTACATGGACGATCGCGTCAAAGACTACATCGTGGATGTGGTGTTTGCCACGCGCGAGCCGCAGAAAAAAGGCATGAAAGATCTCGCGCCGCTGATCGAATACGGCGCCAGCCCGCGCGCGAGCATTGCGCTGAATTTGGCCGCGCGCGCCCACGCATTCCTGCGTCACCGCGGCTACGTCACCCCCGAAGACGTCAAGGCCATCGGCCCGGACGTGCTCCGCCACCGCGTCGTGCTGAGCTACGAGGCGGAAGCCGAAGAGGTGACCGCGGAAGAGATCGTGCGGCGCGTGTTCGAGGTCGTCGAGGTTCCCTGAGGCTTGCCATTTGCTCTCCTCATGTCTCAACGTGCTGAGGTGATGCGGTGATCCCGAAGGAATTGCTCAAGGCACTGCGCAAGATCGAGATCACCACCAATCGGCTCGCGACGGAGCAGCTCGCCGGCAGCTACACCTCCGTGTTCAAGGGCCAGGGCTTGGCGTTTCGGGAGGTGCGCGAGTATCAACCCGGCGACGACATCCGCACCATCGACTGGAACGTGAGCGCTCGCATGGACGCCACGCACGTCAAAGTGTTCGTGGAAGAGCGCGAGATGACCATGATGTTGGTCGTCGATCTTTCCGCCAGTCAGCGCTTCGGCACGCACACCGCGAGCAAAGCCCGGCTCGCTGCCGAGGTGGCGGCGCTGTGCGCTTTCAGCGCGATCAAGCACAACGACCGCGTGGGTCTGATCCTGAGCACGGATCAAATCGAGAAGCTGGTGCCCGCGAAGAAAGGGCAAAAACACGTGATGCGCGTGGTGCGCGAGATTTTGGGTCGCGTGCCCGAGCGCACCGGGACCGACTTGAAGATTGCGCTGGAGACTCTGCATTCGCTCGCACGCAGGCGCAGCGTCGCGTTTTTGATCAGTGATTTTTTCACCAGCGGTTACGATCGCGCTTTGTCGCTGGCTGCCGCGCGCCACGACATCATCCCGGTGATGTTGGTCGACCCGCGCGATGAAGAGCTGCCGAACGTGGGGATCGGGAGCTTCGAGGATTTCGAAACCGGTGAGAGCGTGATCGTCGACACTTCGAGCCCCGCCGTGCGCGCGCACTACGCGAAGCAGATGCGTGGCATCCGCGCCGAGCAAATGCGCCTGTTCACCAAGCTGGGGCTGGACTACTGCGTGGTGCGCACCGACCAGCCCTACATCAAACCGCTGCGCGATTTGTTCGCGCGGCGCGCCCGGCGAGCCCACCGATGAATACCCGCACGCGTACCGCCGCGCTGGTGCTCGGTGCACAGCTGTTCGGGTACTCGGCCGCGGCCCAGACCGCGGACCCAGGCGCGCCTTTGGCTGCCAGCGCACCGCCCGCACCGACCGCAGCGAGCGCCGCTGCCCCCCCGAGCACCTCGTCAGCTACCAGCGCTCCGCCTGCGGCCGTGGTCGATAGCAAGAACGCCGAGAGCTGCGTGGAGCGCATCCCATCCGGCAAGGATCGCCCGCATTTCAGCGAGAGAATCGCGCAGCGTGCGCTGAGCGGCCATGCCCTGACGCTGGAGGTCACGGTCGACCACGGCAAAGGCGAAACCGTGCTGCCCACTGGCTTTCACCTGCTCAGCGACAGCCCCGAGGGCAAAGCACTGGAGCGGGAAGGCTTTGCGTTGCCCGATCCGCAGGGCTCCGCAGGTCCCAAGCTCGAGCGCACGGAGCAGGGCGAGCGCGCGACGACCAAGGTGCGTGTGTCCGTGGTCCCGCTGCCGCCAAAGCCGGGTCGGCACGAGCTCGTCCTGCCGCCCTTACCGATCGCGATTTCACGCGCCAGCGGTGAAGTGTTGACGGTGTGCACGAAGGCGCATTCAGTGCTGATCGAAGATCCGATCGCGAATGCACCGAACCCCACGCCGCGCGCGAACCCCGGGGCCCGGCGCCAACTCGATGTTTGGACCACCGCCAAGCATGTCGCGACCGGCGTGCTGATCGCGCTGGTCGTCGGTGCCGTGGGCGCACTGCTGATCAGCCGCTGGCTGCGCCGGCCGAAGAAGCAGCCCCCACCACCCCCGCCTCGCCCGCCCTGGGACCTGGCGCTCGAAGCGCTGCATGACATCCGCCACGCTGGTCTCACGCGCGAGGGGCGTTTTGCCGAGGTTTTCGACCGTGTCTCGGACGTCTTGCGCCGCTATCTGGGTGACCGCTATGGCTACGACGGCCTGGAGAGCACCACGCGCGAAGCGCTGACCTCGCTGCGTCAAACCACGCCTGCCATCGACGACCTCCCCGGCATCGAAACCTTCATGCGCGATGCCGACCTCGTGAAATTCGCACGACTGACGCCGAGTGAAGGCGAGTGCCTGGATCTGCTTTCGCGCGCCGAGAGCATCGTGACGCGCACGATGCTGATTACCCCGCTGCCGCCGCCCGCGCCGGAAGCGCGCGAAGGCGAGGGCGACGGCGACGGCGAAGTAGAGGACTCGCCCAGCGAACCCAGTGAACCCAAGAACCCAGGGAGCGGATCGTGACCGACGCTGCGAACCCGGGCACTGCCACAACTGCCGAATCCCTCGCGTCGGGTCCGCCGCCCAGCACCGTGTTGCCGGCGCCGAACAAGCCAGAGCCTCCGCGCTTCGACCTGCGAGCGACGGCGAACAAGCTTCGGCGCGTGCTGCGCGGGGCGCTCTTGATCGTGTACACGTTGCTCGCGCTGCTCGTGGGCCTCGCTTACCCCGCGCTCACTCGGGGTGAAGAGCTGCTGCGCGCAAGCTGGCAAACGCGCTGGTTCTTGCTGGGTTTGCTGCTCGTTCCAGCGATCTTCTACCGCGCCACGTTGGGCGAAGACCGACGCATGCCCCGGCTCAAGCTCGGGACCCTCGCCGCGCTCGGCGTCGGACCCTCCGGCGTGCGCGTGTGGTTGCGGGACTTGCCGGGTGTGCTGCGCGCGGTCGGCTTTGGCTTGTGCGTGCTCGCGCTGGCGCGCCCGGTCAATACCTTGCGTCCGCAGGCTGCGGACGAAGAAGGCATCGACATCGTGGTCGTGCTCGATCTCTCCGGCTCGATGAACGCGGCCATGTCGAACCTGCCGCCGGATTTGCAGACCTACGTCCCGCCCAAGCCACGCGGTGTGCGCCCCACGCGCATCGACGCCGCCAAGGCGGTGATTCGCGACTTCATCGCGCGACGAAAGACGGACCGCATCGGTATCGTGGTGTTCGGCTCGAGCGCGTACGTGCTTTCTCCGCCCACGCTCGACTACCACTTGCTCGACGCCTTGGTCAGCAAGATGGAGCTGAACGTGATCGACTCCAGCGCGACCGCGATCGGCGATGCCGTGGGCGTCGCCTCGGCGCGTTTGCGCCGCAGTCATGCGCACAGCAAAGCGATCATCTTGCTCACCGATGGCGACGCCAAGGGCGGCAAGATTTCCCCGGAATACTCGGCGCATTTGGCCAATTCGGTGGGCGCGCGCTTGTACACGATTCAAATTGGCCAAGGCGATACGGCCGAGGTTCAAGATGGTTTCGATCTGTTCGGCCAACCGCGCTACGTCTCGGTCGGCTTTCCGGTGAACCCGAAGCTGTTGAAGGAGCTTGCCACGAAGACCGGCGGCTCGACCTACGTGGCCAGCGACGCCAAGTCCCTGCAAGCGAGCTTCCACGACGTGCTGGACAAACTGGAAAAGACCAAGTTCGAAGCCAACATCGCCAACTACGAAGATCTGTTCGGGTTCCTGCTCTTGCCTGGGGTGCTGCTCTTGGCCTGTGATGCCGTGCTGCGCGCCCTGGTGCTGCGGAGGTTTCCGTGAAGTTCGCGGTCCCGGTCTGGCTGTTCGGTAGCTCGCTCGCGCTGCTCGTGGCCCTCGCGCTGATCGTCGGCGGCGTGCTGCTCAGCCGCAGCGTGAAGCGCTTCGGTGACGAGACGTTGGTGCGCGGGCTGTTGACCGCCAATCCGAGCGGAAGGCGCGCGCTGAAAGGCGTGCTGCTAGTGCTGGCGGTGGCGCTCGCGTTCATCGCGCTGGCCGAGCCGCAGTATGGGCGCGGCACGCGCTTGATTCCGGCCACCAACCTCGATGTGGTGATCGTGCTCGATTACTCCAAGAGCATGTACGCCAAGGACATCGCTCCTTCCCGGATTTTGCGGGCCAAATCCGAGGTCGGCCGCTTGATCCAAGACCTCCCGGGTGCACGCTTCGCGGCCGTTGCCTTCGCCGGCGAGCCGATGTCCTTCCCGCTGACCAGCGACGGCGCGGCGATCGCGCAGTTTTTCCGACAGCTCTCGCCCAACGATATGCCGGTCGGCGGCACCGCCATCGCGCGCGCGCTCGAGGCCGGGCGTGAATTGCTCGAGCGCGATCCCAAGTCGAAACAGCATCGCCGAGTGATGCTGCTCGTGACCGATGGCGAGGATCTCGAAGGGGATCCGGTGGCGGTCGCCGAATCCTGCAAACAAGCCGATATTGCCATCCACGTGGTACAAATTGGCGGGCGTACTCCGGAGCCGATCCCGAACGTGAACGAAGCCGGCGAGACGCGCGGCTATCGAACCGACGAGCAGGGCAAGCCGCTCACCACCTCGCTCTCGGCCGAAGGCGAAGAGCAGCTGGCCAAGGTCGCGAGCAGCAGCGGCGGGGTGATCGTTCAGAGCGCGCGCGGCGAGACCGGCATCACCGAGATCTCGCGCCGCCTTTCGCGCCTGGTCACGGAGGAGCTCTCCGAGAAGGTGGAGACCGTGTACGCCGACGTGTACATGTACCCGCTCGGCCTGGCGCTGCTCTTGGTTTTGGTCGAAACCTTCGTCAACGAAGCGGCGCGACGCAGCAAGCCGAGCGCGGTCCCGCCCCCGAAGAAGATGCGGCGCAAACTGAAGAAGCCGCTGAAAAAGGCGGCCGCCGCGGTCAGCGCGGGGCTCTGTTTGTCGCTCGTCTTCGTCGCGGCTTGCGGCAAGACCGGCGATTCTCTGTTCGAGCGCCACGCTCCCGCGGTCGACCAGGCCATCAGCGCGTACGACGCGGGCGACGCCGGCAGCGCGGTCTCGTTGCTGGAAGGGTATTTGGCGACCGGCAAGTGCGAAAACGGCGAGATCGGCACGCCGGATCCGGTGCGCGAGCGCCCCAACGCGAGCTTCGATCTCGGACTCGGCTTGTTCAAGTTGGCGGAGCGTTTCGGGCGACGCTTCGGCGAAGAAGAGCCGATCGGCGACGCCGGCCCCAATTCACAAGAGGATGCCAATCTCGCTCAACGCAGCAAGGGTGTGGATTGCGCGCTGCGTGTCGTACGCCTGGTCGCGGCCGATTCGAGCACTCCGGTCGAGTTCCGAGCGCGCGCCCATTACTTGGCCGGCAACCTGGAGTTTTTGCGTCGCGACTACAAGACCGCCGTCAAAGAATACGACCAGGCTCTGCGCCTGATGCCGGGCGTACCCGAAGACGCGGGTGACGGCATCGGCCGCGACGCGGCCTACAACCGCGCGATCGCGCTGCGCCGCATCCAGGACGAAGAAGACAAGAAGAAGGACGCAGAACCCCCGGACGCTTCGAACGACGGCGGACAGCCGGATTCCGGCGATCAGCCCGACTCCGGCAAGGACCAGGACCAGGACGGCGGCAAGAAAGACGACCAGAAGAAAGACGACAAGGACAAGGACAAGGATAAAGACAAACCGCAGGACGCCGGGCAGGATGGCTCTGCACCCAAGCCGGAAAACCAGCCCGACGGCGGCAAGGATCAGCAACAGCCGAAGCCCCAGCCTCCCCCGCAATCTGCGAATCAGGACGATCGCATGCTCGACATGCTGGAACACGCCCCGACGATGCAAGAGCAGGACGCGAAGAATCACGCCATCCAGGGTCGCACCCGCGCTGGGATGGAGGACAAGTGAGATTCGCGTTCACGGCCGCAGCGACCCTGGCCGTGCTTGCCGCGAGCTCGGTCGCGCGTGCCTTGGAGGTCAAAACGGCGGTCAGCTCGCAGCGAGTCGGCGTGGGCGAACCGTTCATCGTGCAGTTGGTGATCATGTCGGATGGGCAGAACGGCAATGCCGTGAGCGACGTACGGCTGCCGCTACCGCCCGGCATGAGCGCCAGCGCGCCCTCGCGCAGCCCGCAGTCGCAAGTCAGCATCATCAACGGGCAGATGTCCCAGCGCGTGGGCGTGACGCTGACTTGGACCGTGACCGCCAGCAAACAGGGTTCGTTCAAGCTGGGTCCGCCGAGCGCCACGTTCGGCGGCGAACACGCGCAAGGCAATCCGATCCCCGTGGAAGTCGGCGCGCCGGGCACAGGAACTGGCGGCGCGCAGCAACGAAGGCGGCACGGCTTCGACCCATTCAATTTCTTCGATCCGTTCGGGCAAGGTAATTCGCCCTTTCCTCCCGGTTTCAATTTCAATAGCCCGTTCGACGACGAGCCGAACGAAGAGCAGCGACCGGAAGAGCCCAGCTATCCAGACGAGCTGCGGGTCGACAAGGCGCCCGATCCGATCGCATTCTTGCGCGCCACGGTGACGCCCAATCCGGTCGTCGTCGGTCAGCAAGTCACGCTGCGCGTGTACGCCTACGGTGGTCGCGGCCAATTCAGCGCCGAAAATCCCAACGAGCCGTCGCACGCGGATTTCCTGACCTTCGACAGCGGCCCGGATCAGGTGAAGGCCTATTTGGTGCCGGTTTCGGGGATTCGCTTCATCGCCGCGAAGCTGCGTGAATTGCCGATGTTCCCGCTGCACGCGGGCACGCTGCGTGCCGGCAACATGAAGATGGGCTTCGCGGGTCGCGGTTACCCCGCTCCGCCGACCGGCGGCGCATTGGTCCGCGAGAGCAATTGGGTGGATGTCGTGGTCAACGAGCCCCCGTTGAACGGGCGGCCTCCCGGCTACAAGATCGGCGACGTGGGCGACTATCACTTGGAAGCCACGGTCGAACCGCGCCAAATCCTGGCCGGTGAATCGATCTCCGTGGTCGCCAAGCTCTCGGGGGTCGGCAATGTGCCGTTCAAGCTCCAGACGCCCGAGAGCCACGGAGTCGAATGGCTCGAACCCGCGCTGAGTGAGAAAATGGAGGCGCCGGGCGGCGTGGTTCAGGGTTCACGGACATTCAGCTACGTCGTGCGCCTGACCGAGCCGGGCAAAGTCGAGCTCGGGGAATTGAGCTTGCCCTACTACGATCCCAAACGGCACCAGTACGCGGTCGCCCGCGCCGGGCTCGGCGAAATCGAGGTCAAGGCCAATCCCAACGCAGTAAAAGCCAAGCTCGAACCCAAGCCCAATGATCGCCTGGCCGGCGTGCTCCACGCCAGAGATACGCTCGGGCCGATGCCCAGCGCGCAAAGGCCGCTCAGCGACCGCTCGGGCTTCTGGGCCGCGCTCGTGCTCGCGCCATTCGGCGTGGTGTTTGCCGGAGGTGCGCTCAACCTCGCCTCGCGCACCCGAGAAAGGCTCCGAGAACGCGGCGCGTCGCTCTCGGCGCAGCTCGACGCGGCGCTGCGCGAAGCGCGGGAGCTCGCGCCGAAAGACAGCCAGGGCTCGGTTGCCGCCGTCGAGCGCGCGCTTTTTTTGGCCATCGAGCTCAAGTTGAACCTCAAGGCGCGCGCAATTCTGAAGAGCGAGCTGCGAACGACACTCGTCCTGCGCGGGCTGCCGAGCGCACGCGCCGAGGCCTTGGCTCGGCTGCTCGAAGACTGCGACACGCTGCGCTTCGTGGGCGCTGGGAGCGGCATCGAGCCCAGCGAGCTCGCCCAGCGCGCCGCCAAAACCGTCGCCGAAATGCGCAGTGAAAAGCTGTCACCCCCGAGCTGAGCATCCCGTGCGCCTCTTCCTCTTCGTTTTGCTCAGCTTGTGGCTCACGCTCCCCGCTCGAGCCGCGTGGGCCACGCCCAGCGAGTCCGAGCAGGACTTTGCGGCCGCCAGTCAGGCCTTGAAACGCGGCGCCTACACCGAAGCCATCGACCGACTGGAGCTGCTCGCCGATCGCGGCTTCGTGCATCCAGATGCCAGCTTCAACCGCGCCGTCGCGTACGTGGAGCGCGCGCGCTCCAGCGCGGCCAACCCGGGTGACTTGGGACGCGCCGCGGCGGCGCTCAGCGAGGTCCTCTTGCTACGCCCCACGGACGAAGATGCCGAGCTCGGGCTGTCGCGCATTCGCGCTGAAATTTCCAGGCGTCACGTACGAGAAGGCGTCGCTCCGGTGATGGCTCGTGATTCGCTGGGGCGCGCGGCAACCTCACTGTTCCCTGAAAATGTCTGGGCGTGCCTCGCGCTGATCGGCTCGGTGTTGCTCACGGTCGGGCTCGCACTACGGCGCTTCGTGCAGAGCACCAGCGCCGGGCTCGCAGGCGCGATCGGCATCGGCCTCGGAGCATTCTTGCTGCTTGCAGGCGCGGCGCTCACCGCGGGCGCGCGGCACTTTCGGCTGACTTCGTCGCCTGCGGTGATCGTAGCGGACGAAGCGCGCCTGCTCGACGAAAGCGGCAAGCCCTTGGCGCAAAAGCGCGCGAGCGCGGAATCCATGACCGTGCCCGAGGGAGCGAGCGTGTACGTGCTCGAGCGCAGACCCTCGCTTTATCGCGTGGCGTGGGGCGGAAGCGAAGGCTGGCTCAACCCCGGGCAAGTTCGAATCTTGGCCACGCGCTGAGCCTCGGCTTTTTTTTTGCGCGCTCGGGAACTTTTGCGGGCAGAGGTGTACGTTACTGGGATGAGCGTCGCGTGGCCTCGCGGTTCGTTTGCCTTCCTGCTCGTGACCGCATGCGGCGCTCAGAATCCCCCGCCGCACGCCCCGCCAGCTGCAACGCAGGCGCCCGCGCCACGCGCGCAGGCGCCCGCGCCTGCAACCGTTGTCCAAACGCCACCACCAGCCCCGGCCGCGCCGCCAGCAAATGCCGCAGGGCGGGCCTGTGGCGAGCTCGATTGCCTGGCGTTCGCGACGCCACAAGCCGCGTTCGAGCACGTGCTCGCTGCGGAGCCCCGAATCTTGGCCATCGGCGAAGCCCATGCCCAAGCGGGTGTGAGCGGCATCCATTCGAGTACGCGCCGCTTTGCCGAACAGCTGCTGCCGCTGCTGGCCGGCAAAGCCAAGCACTTGGTGATCGAGCTCTTGGTCGCGAACTGCAAAGCGAAGACAGTCGAGCGCGTCACCCAGACCCAGAAACCCGTGACCGAACCGCAAGCCAAGAGCAATCAGAACGAGTTTCTCACGCTCGGCAAGTACGCGCAGCAACTCGGCATCGAGCCGCAAGCCTTGACCCCCAGCTGCGCTGAATACGACAGCGTCGCGGCCGCGGGGGAAGATGGCGTGGCTCGCTTGCTCACGCTGGTCGCGCAGAGGACCGAGAGCGCGGTGCAGGCGCTGCTCGCCGAACCGGACGCGAGCGGCGAACCGATCCTCACCTACGGCGGGGCATTGCACAACGATCTGTCACCCGCACCCGGCCAAGAGAGCTGGTCGTTCGGGCCGCAGCTCGCCGTCGCCAGCCACGGGCGGTACGTCGAGCTGGATTTGATCGTGCCGGAATTCGTGAAAGATACCGAGGTTTGGCGGAAGATGCCCTGGTTTCGGGCCTTCGACCGCGAACACCTGACTCACGAGACGCTTTTGTATCGGCCCGGTGCGAGCTCCTATGTCCTGATCTTTCCAAAGACGGAACCCGCGCCCGCGCAACAGCGGTAAGCTGCTGCCCCAGGGCACCCCATGTGGCGACTCGACAATCCAATCCAGAAATATGCCTGGGGTTCACACACGGCGATCGCCTCCTTGCTCGGCGCCGCGACGCCTTCGAGTGAGCCGGAAGCCGAATTGTGGCTGGGCGCGCATCCCAAGGCACCCTCCTTGGTCTTGCCCGGAAGAGAACCGCTCACGCGCGTGATCGAGCGTGCGCCAGAGTCGACGCTCGGACCTGCGCTGGTTCAACGCTACGGGGCTCGCCTGCCCTTCCTGCTCAAGGTGCTCGCCGCCGAAACGCCGCTCTCGCTTCAAGCCCATCCCACGCTCGAGCAAGCCCAGGCCGGCTTCGCCGCCGAAGAAGCGCGCGGAATTCTACTCGATTCACCGAACCGCAACTATAAGGATTCGAATCACAAGCCGGAGCTGCTGTGCGCTTTGACGCCGTTCTGGGCGTTGTGTGGCTTCCGCAAGATCGAAGATACGCTCGCGCTGTTTCGGGCGTTGCACCTGCCGCACGTGAGCTTCCTGGTCGACATTCTCCAGGCCTTGCCCACGGACGACGGGCTGTCTCAGCTATTTTCTACGCTGCTCGGCTTGTCTGCCGAGCGACGCGCGGAGCTGGCCCGTGAAACGCTCGATCGCTGCACGCTGCTCGCGGCCATCGACGGCCCGTTTCAACACGAGTTTTCCTGGGCGGTGCGCATTGGCGTGCTCTACCCCGGCGACATCGGGATCGTGAGTGCGTTGCTCTTGAACCTGGTCAAGCTCACTCCCGGCGAAGCCATCTACCTGCCCGCGGGCAACCTGCACGCTTACCTGCAAGGGGTGGGCGTGGAAATCATGGCCAACTCGGACAACGTGCTGCGCGGGGGCTTGACGCCCAAGCACGTGGACAGCCGAGAGCTCTTACACGTGCTTCGCTTCAACGCGGGGCCGGTCAATGTGCTGCAGGGAGAAATGCAGGGCAGCGCGCGGGTGTATCGCACGCCAGCCAGCGAGTTCGAACTGCAGAGCTTCCAACTGTTGCCCGGCGAGAACCCGCGCGTGACCGATCGCCGCGGCCCGGAGCTCGTGCTCTGCCAGCACGGGGAAGTCACGGTCGAGCACCCGGATGAGCGGCACACGCTGAGCCGCGGTCAAGCGCTGTTCATCGCCGCGAACGAGCCAAGCTACGCCCTCAGCGGCCAGGGCAACCTATTTCGCGCCAGCGTCGGCCGCGGCTGAAGCTTCGGCCTCGTCCTTCTCGGGCACTGGGCAACGCTCGCCGGTGTGGCCGGGTTCACCGGCGGGGATGCGGCACGGGTGCACCTCCACCCGTCGCGCCTTCGGCTTGTAAGTGACTTTGCGGCGCTCTTCTTTGGTCTTGCCGTCAGCATAAGTGAGGATGCGCTTGACGGTCACGCTCCAGCCAATCATGCCGGCATCGCGGGTCTTCTCTTCGTCGGCATCCAGACGCGGATTGGGGATGAACTCGACCGCCGGCATGACGATGTTCTGCTTCTCCGAAACCTCGGCGCGCACTCTTCGCCCGCCGTTGTCACCGTAGACCTTCACCGTGATGCTGGTCTCCGTGTAAGAGGTCTTGATCAGCGCGCAAGCATTGGTGTCGTTCTTGAAGACGATGTCCGGATGCGGATAGCTGAGCGTGGCATCGTAACCCATCGGGTAACGCGTGAACCAATAGCTGTGCGGTTGGCGCTCCAAGATGTCATAGCCGCCATAGAACAGTGCGTTGAACAGCGTGGTCGCGAATTGACTCACGCCCCCACCCACGGTGTCGACCATGTCGCCGTCTTCGATGCTGGGCGCCGGGCGAAAACCGTTCTTGGTCGTGCGTGGCCCGACTACCTGATTGACGGAGAACGTTTCGCCCGGACGCACCAAGGTATTGTCCAGCAGATCGGCAATGTGGTGAATGTTTTGTACGCGCGGCTGGCAGCAAGCGTGGCGAGTCGTATAGCTGCCGACCAGCCCGGCGATGCCCGCCTGCTCCGCGGCGGCGGTCGAAAGCGCCGGTTCGGCCCCGGGGCTCAGCGGGAGTACCCCGCTTTTCGAGCTGGATTGCGCAGCCGCGCAGAGCGCGCCCGCGACGCTCTGGTCGTCCAAGGCCACGCCCGGGCGAGCCGGCTGCACGTGCACGCGGTCTTGAGCGTCGATCACGAAACGGGCACTCTCGGCAGCCCGCTCGAACTCTGCGCGCTGTGGCGCGAGCAACGCGTGCGTCGCTTCGGGCGAGCATGCGAGCGAAAGCTTGCCCGCTGCCTCGTCGACCTGAATGCGCAAGATGCTCCCGAGCTGAGCGGGGCTGACCGAAAGCCGACGCGCGTCGCCCTCGGTGGCGAGCGTCAGCTCCTGATTCAACATCGCGCGGGCCTGCGTGACGACGCGATCCACCTCCGCGCGATCGACACGCGGCAGCTCGCTGTGTACTGCCAGTGGCCCAGGATCGCGACCGCGCAGCGCATCGTCCAATTGCGCTCTGACCCGAGCGCGATCCAGGCGCGAACCGGCGCGCGGGTAGAGCGGCGTCACGCTCGTGCCCTCGACGGCGAACCCACCCGGAAACGGCGCATCCTTGATCGCCCGCGCTTGCCACTCGTCCTCGAGTCGACCGAGCAGCTCCGGATCGAGCGCGAGCTCGAGCGAGACCGACTCGGGGTGCAGCATTCGTCCGAAAAACGAAAGGCTGCGCTGGAAGAACCCCCCGCTTCGGCCGACGGCCAGGGCGCGCGCCGCCGAGGCCGCTGCGTCCACTCGGAAGCCGACCGCACGCGGCTCGAAAACCAGCGCCGTCCCGGAGAGCGAAAGGGCAATCTTTCGTGCCGCCTGCTGCTCGGCCCAAGCCTGCACCCGCGCCGCGATTTGGCCGCGGGTCAAGCGCGAGACATCCTGTCCTTCGACATGGACACCCGGCAGCGCTCGCTCGGTGTCTCGCGTCGAGATGATGCACCAAGCGGTAGCAAGCAGCACACCTAGACCCACGGCCGACAGCCCGAAGAGCACGACGCGACGTCGCAAGCCGTCAGCACCGAAACGAACGCGCGCTGATTTCTCGTCCTGAGCCGAAGGGCCGCGCGGTTCAAACATTCGGCGCACTATTTCGCATTTATTGCTGCGAGCGCGTGACCTTTTTCACATGCGGCGCGTGGCATGCTAGACCTGTCGACATCGTGTGGGTTCGTCGTTCGGCCATCCGCCCCGTCCCTTCGTACGCGACCCTTCCCTCGCATGCGCTCGAATCCGTGCGCGACAACCTTGCCGAGGACGACGAAGAAGCGCGCTCTCAGCTGGACGAAGCGTTCGAGCGCTTCGAACGGGCGCAGCCGGCCCTGGCCGCTCACGTGGCGGATGCGCTGGGCAAGCCGCTCGACGAGACCGCGCTCGCGCTCGGCTATTTCTTGGCGCTCACGGTTTGGCTCGCGTTCGAGCGCACCCACGGCTCCTACATCGATGAAGTGAAGGAAGAGGAGCTGCAAGCCACGGACGAGCTGCTCACGCTCGATGAAGAGCTGCGGCGCGCCGATCCCGCCGAAGCGCTCGACAGCGACGACGTGATCGCCATGGAGCAACCACACGTGCTCGCCTACATTCACGAGCACATCGACGCGACCCTCGACGCCCACGCCGAAGAGATCGACGTCGACGACGTACACGCCGTGTATCGCGTCGTGCTGGTCGAGATCTTGGCGCTGTCGTATTCGGTGCGCCGCCCCGAAGGTTACCCGGTCGCAAAGACCGAGCTGCTAGCGTGAGCGACGCCGAGCTCGAGCGTCGTCGAGACCGAGCCGACCGCTCAGCGACGCGCGAGAGCGTTGGCATTCGTCGCGCGAGCGCTGCTCAGCTTTCGTCCTTCTTGGCGCGCAACGAAAGACGCTCGCCGATGATGCGACGCAGCGCGAGCAAGTCGAAGCGCGCCGGGCGATCGTCGGAAGAGTTGGCCACGTCCTGGGCGATGCCATCGGCCGCGGCTCGCGGTCTTTCTGGGATCTTCAGCGCTTCGCCCAATTTTGCGAGCACCCCTTGTTCCGCAACAGTGACAACGCCGTCGAGCCGTGTCATCCAGGAAGCCACGGCGTAGACGAACAGCCGATCCTCCTTGGACAAATTCGTGCGATCGATCACGCCGATATCGATCGGATGCTTCGTGGCTTCCTCGATCGCGGCGATGTCCTCGAGGTCGAGCCCCTCCTCGAGCGCCGTGCGCACGATGGCGTCGGCTTCATCCTGGTCGAGTCGACCATCTGCCCAGCCCACGGCAGCGAGCGCCAAGTACACGTCCCGACCCAGCCTGGTCTTCTGTTCCGTCATCTCACGAACCTCCGAAAATTCGAACGCATAACACAGTTCTTTCTCGATCGAGAGGGGGGCGCTCGGGCTCCAGCATCGCACCTCGCTTTGTCGCGTCGTTCCGCGCTCTTTCGCGCTGCCGCTGCCCTCGGCTCGCGCTAAGCTCCGCCGCGTGGTCCAGGTCCTGTACTTCGCGGCGCTCCGGGATTTGCTCGGGCAGAACGAGGAAACCCTCGAGCTTCCGAGCAGTGTGCGAACGGTGGCAGAGTTCGTGCGGCACCTGCAGCAAGTGCGGCCGGCGCTGAACGGCAAAATGGCCTCGGTCCGCGTCGCGCTGGATGAAGCTTTCGCCGGCGATTCCGACACCTTGAGCGGAGTGCGCACGATCGCGCTCATCCCACCGGTCGCGGGCGGCTGAGCCACATTGCTCGCACCTGAACGCGAGGTTAGGCTCTCGCCTCGGTGCCCGCCCCTTTGTCTTTCGAATTCCGCGTCGGTGCCGATGAAAATGGGCTCGGAGCGCGGCTCGGCCCCCTCGTCGTGACTGCGGTGCTCGCGCGCGTGAGCGAACGCGGTCGCCGCACCCTGAGCCGGAAATTGCCGCGCACCATCCGCGCCGATCTGGACGATTCGAAGCGCCTCATGTCGCACACCGACTTCGCGCTCGGCGAAGCTTGGGCTCGAGCGCTCACCCGCACGACGGTCAGCACGCCCGCCGAGCTGTTCGAACAGCTGTCGCTCCAAGGCTCGAGCAAGCTCAAGAAGCGCTGTGAATCTCACGTCGCTGGCCAATGCTGGAACGAGCGCGGCGAGGCCTTCAGCGCAGACGGCGCAGACGTCGCGCGCGTGGCCAAGCACCTCGGGGCGCTCGCGGAGCGCGGCGTCGAGCTGCTCAGCGTGCGCAGCAGCGTCGTTTGCACCAAACACTTGAACGACGAAAAGCGGCGCGGCACCAATCGCTTCGTCGCCGATCTGAACGCGATGGAGGAGCTGGTGCTGGCGCTGCGCGCGGAGGCCGGCGGCGAGATCGAGGCGGTTTGCGGCAAGGTTGGCGGGATCGCCGAGTATTCCAAATTCTTCGGCCCGCTCTCGGGTCGCTTGCACGCGATCCTGGGCGAAGGGCGAGCCCGCAGCGGCTATCGCTTTCCCGGGCTCGGGGAGCTGCACTTCGTGCGCGACGCCGACGCGGCCGATCCTTTGGTGAGCCTCGCCTCGCTGGTCGGCAAGTACGTGCGCGAACTGTTCATGTCGCGCATCGGCTCGCACTACTCGGAGCAGGAGGCGGAAGAGCGGCGCCCGAGCGGCTATCACGATCCGGTCACCGCGGACTTCGTGCTGCGCTCCGCATTGCTGCGACAACGCCGCAAGATCCCCGATCATTGCTTCGAACGCGAGCGCGCCGAGGAGTTGGATGGAGTCTGAGTCGTGAGCGATCGTCCTTCGCAGCGCATTTTGTCTGGACCGCTCGGCCTCGAGGTAGTGCGCTTCGGCGCGCCGCTGGCGCTCGGCATGGGCTTACAGACGGCGTTCAATCTGGTCGATGCCTTCGTCATTTCGCGTTTGGGCGGGGCCATGGCGGGCCCCGCCCTGGGCGCGATCGGCATTTGCGATCAGCTGGCCGCGCTCGGCACCATCGTCAGCTACGGCTTGAGCGTGGCGACGGCGACGCTGATCAGCCGCAAGGTGGGCGAACGCGACCAGGACGCCGTGCGCGAGATCGCCTGGCAGTCATTGATCCTGATCGCATCGCTCTCGTTGTTTTTCGGGATCTTCGGCGGTTTTGGCGCAGGTTTCGTGCTCCGCTCTCTGGTCGGCGCCAAGGGTGAGGTGGCCAATCTGGGCGTGCCCTACCTGCGGGTGATGCTCGCGGGCTCGTTCACGATCTTTTTGCTGATGCACTTGGTCAGCGTGCAGCGCGCGCTCGGCAGCAGCAAGACGCCGGTCAGCCTATTGATCGCGTCGAACGTCTTGAATCTGATCTTGGCGGTGGTCATGGTCTACGGCCCGGGGGAAGCGCCTTCCATCCTGTCTTGGGGTCCACCGCTGGCACGCGCGCTCGGCATTCCGCGCATGGGGCTGATGGGCGCGGCTTGGGCCACGCTGATCGCGCGCTTCATCGTGCTCGTGCCCCAGATCGCGATCTTGATGAAGCGCTTCGGCCTGTTTCTGCCGAGCTCACGCGCGGCCCCGCAAGGGGACACCATCGCGGCCATCGTCAAGCTCGGTTGGCCGTCCAGCGCGCAGCTCGTGGTGCGGATCATCGCCATGTTGGTCACGCACTCGCTGGTGGCGCGCGCGTTCACCACGCCCACCGATCAGAGCGCCACCACTGCGCTCGGCATCGTATTTCGGCTGGAAACCATGGCGCTGTTCGTGGGCCTGGGCTGGGGCAGCGCCGCGCAGACCTTCGTCGGCCAAAACCTGGGCGCGCGCAAGCCGGAGCGCGCCAAGCTGAGCGGCTGGTACGCAGCTTCGTGCAACGCAGCAATGATGGGAGCTCTGGCCATCATCTACACGGTGTATGGCTCGAACATCGTGGGCTTCTTCGATCCGGATCCAGAGGTATTGCGCCCGGCGCTCAGCTACATCAAGTGGGTCGGCGCAAGCTACGTCGGGTTGGGCATTGGCATCGTGCTCGGCTCGGCCATTCAGGGGGCCGGAGCGACCCTGCGTGCGCTGCTGCTCGATACCTTGGTCATCGCGGGCTTCCAGCTCCCGATCAGCGTGCTGTTCGTCTTGTCCAAGAGCGCGACGTACGTCGGCGTTTGGCAGATCGTGGGCTTGACCTACTTCTTGTTCGCCCTGGTGTACGTGATCAGCTATCGGCGCGGCCGCTTCCTGAATGCAACATCCGCAAGCTTCGCTTCGTTCTAGCGGCGGCGAGACATCGTCGCGCGCTAAGCGGCGCTGGTTGCTTTGCGTGAGTCGAGCAAGCGCAAGCTCTCGGCGACGGGATGATCGAAGTGCACCTCGACCTGCGGGAACGCGATGTTGATTTGCTGTTCCTTGAAGGCGAGCCAAATGGCCTCCCGCAGTTTCGAGCCGGCAATGCGGTGATTCCACGGGTCGCGCATCCAGACGGAAGCCTCGAACTCCAGCGCCGAAGCGCCGAAGCCAACCAAGAGGATGCGCGGTTCGAAGCCCTTTTCTCGATAGTCCATCGAGCGCGCGCAGCTGTCCAGCACGGACTTCACCTTGGGCACGTCCGAATTGTACGAGACGCCCACGGTCACGCGCACGCGATAGATATTGTCCTCGAGCGTGAAGTTTTTCACGTTCGATTGCACGAGCGAAGAGTTCGGAACGATCACGTCTTCTTCGTCCAAGGTGCGCACGATGGTGGCGCGGATGCTCATCTGCTGCACCTTGACGATCTGCCCTCCCACTTCGATCACGTCACCCGGCTTGATCGTTCGCTCGAACAGCAGAATCACGCCGGAGACGAAGTTCTGCGTGATGTTCTGCATCGCGAAGCCGAAGCCGACCGCGAACACGGCGCCCGCCGCGAATAGCGCGTCCAGTCGAATGCCGGTCGTGCGCAGTGCGACCAGGATCCCGGTGAACACGATGCCGTAGTGCACGAGGCGTTCGATCGCGCCCGCTTCCCCGCTTCTGGGCGCGTGGCCCCGATGCATGAACAAGCGTCGCAGGGCGGCGCGCACCACGCGCGAGCACAAGAAGCTCAAGAGCACGATCACCCCCGCGATCACCAGCGTGCTGATGGTCACTTTGGTGCTTCCGACCCTGAATAGCTCGACTCGAATGAACGGCTCGGTTATCGGCTCCGCTGGCTTCATAGAAAGCTCCCAACGGCCAGTTTGCGCCCGAGAATATCCGGAGATTTCGCGCTACCTACATTTGCCTGCCTAGAGCCGGCGGCGATCTCCGGATAGGCTCGAAGCCGTGTCGGCACTCGAGCATTTCGACTTGGTGGTGATTGGCGCAGGTCCCGCGGGTGAGAAAGCAGCCGTACAGGCGGCCTACTTCCAGAAGCGGGTGGGCATCGTCGAATGCGAGCCCGAACCCGGCGGGGCAGCGGTCCATACCGGCACCTTGCCGAGCAAGACCCTACGCGAAACTGCGCTCTACCTGTCGGGCTATCGCGCGCGGGAGCTGTATGGCGTGGCTTTGGAACTGGATCGCAACGCCACGTTGCCCCACTTGATGTCGCGCAAGAACGCGATCGCCAGCGCCGAGTCGCGCTCGTTTCGAAAAAACTTCGCGGCGCACGCCGTGCAATTTCTGCCCGGACGCGGTCGGCTCGTGGATGCACACACGGTCTCTGTCAGCTCGCAGGCAGGCGAGCGCCTGGTCGCTGCCGACATCATCCTACTCGCGACCGGCTCGAAGCCCCATCGTCCCGCCGACATCGATTTCAACGATCCTTGGATCCACGACAGCGACGAGATCCTGACCATTCAGGATCTGCCCCGCTCGCTCACGATTTTGGGCGGCGGCGTGATCGGCTGCGAATATGCCTGCATGTTCGCGGCTCTCGGCCTGGGCGTGACACTGGTGGACGCGCGCCCCGAAATCCTGCCCTTCTTGGATGCCGAGATCGTGGCTCGGCTGAAGGCAGCGATGACCAAGCTCGGCATCGTGTTGGTCCAAGGCCAACGCTGGACCAAAGTCGTTCGCACGGCCCAGGGCGTCACCACCACCCTGAGCGACGGCCGCACGCTTGAGAACCAGCAACTCTTGTTTGCCGCGGGGCGCACGGGCTGCGTCTCCGATCTCGGCCTCGAAACCGTCGGCCTGATGCCCGACGCGCGCGGCTACATCCCGGTCGATAGTCAGTTCCGGACGAAGATCCCGAACATTTTCGCCGCTGGCGATGTGATTGGCTTCCCCGCGCTGGCCTCGGTTTCGATGGAGCAGGGGCGGGTCGCCATGTGCCACGCCTTCGGCTTCGGCTACAAGCAGGCCGTCGCGGCCGAGATGCCGTACGGCATTTACACCATCCCGGAAGTCAGCTCGTTCGGAGAAACCGAAGAGACCTGCCGCCAGAAGAATATCGAGTACGTGGCGGGGCGAGGGCTGTTCGAGAACAACGCGCGCGGCAAAATCACCGGTGATTTGGAGGGCATCACCAAGCTCGTCATCGACGCAAAGTCGCGCAAACTGATCGGCGTGCACGTGATCGGCGAGCGCGCCACCGAGCTCGTACACATCGGGCAAACCGCGATCCACCTGGGCGCGACTGTCGATGTGTTCATCGACATGGTGTTCAATTACCCGACACTGGCAGACTCGTACAAATACGCCGCCTATCACTGCCTCGCCGCGTTGGCGGCGAAGCAGTGACGAACCGCGGTTACGATGAGGCGAGTGCTCGCACTCGCACTCCTACTGCTCAGAGCTTGCCGTTGAGCGGGTCGTACGCGCTGCCGCCGGACTTGAAGCCGCCGGAGTTCGCGACCTTGCCGCCGCGACGCGGTGTGGCCGCTGCGGCTGCTGCGTGACCTTTGGTCTTCTTGGCCTTCTTGGAGTCGCGGGCCTTGTCCGAGGCGAGCAGCGCGGCCTTCATGTCCTCGCTCAGACCACCGCTCTTGGGAGCTTCCGCGGCCGGAGCAGGCGCGGCCGGCTCCGGGGTGGCGGGCACCACGGGCGCGGCGGGCGGCGTCTCGATCGGTTTGGCCTGGATGTTGGAGAGGGTGAGCGATGCTTGGCTGTGGCTGGCCGCGGCGTCGAGCGCGGCCTTGTCCGGGATGGCCGACGCGATCGCGCTGCTATTGACCGCGAACGCAGCTCCACCACCACCGATGGCCAGCACGGCGGCGGCCGCCAACACCAAGCCCCAGCGGCGCTTGGGGCGCATGGCGAGTTCGTCGAAGTCGAGCCCAGCGGGCTCGACGTTGCTCGTCACGGGCGCAAAGCTGAATGAGGGAGCGACGCTCGGCGCCGCGGGCGGCACGGACTGCGGCTGGAAGCGCGCGGCCGGCTCGGTGCTCAACTCTGGCCGACGCTGCGGCATCGGCGGACGAGTCTCGGTCGCGACCGGCTCCGGACGGCGTTCCGGCATCGGCGGACGAGTCTCCGTCGCGGCGACCACCTCGGGGCGGCGCTCCGGCATGGGCGGGCGACGCTCCACCACAGGGGCGGGCTCGGGCTCTGCTTCGGGCTCCTCCTCACCCAGACCGGCGACCTCTGCGAGAGTCAGCCACTCGCTGTCGCCTTCGCGACACACGTAGGTGTTCGCGTGGATCCGTCCGGCCTCGAAGGCGGCGGCCAATTCGTCGAGCGTCATCAGCTCGACCTCGCGCGAATCGAATTGCGCGTAGTAGCGGTCTTCGGAGTCCTCGTGAGCGGATTGATCGTGGGTCATCGAGCAACACGGTAACTCGGCCTCACCACATCAGCTACTACTCTCGACACTCACTCACAAATCTGATCCGCACCTCCGGCGGATTAGTTCATGGACAGCGAACAAGCGCGCATCGAAGTTCTGTAAGACTGTAAATTAGCGCGCTTTAGCCTGATGCAGAATCGCGGTTCTGCGCTCACTTCTTGGGGGCCTCGGCGCCTCGTTGATGCCCAGGCCCGACGATTTTCGTCCACGAATCGGCAACGCTCCAATCCGCTTTGACGTGGGGTGGGTGATGGCACTCCGCTGCACACAAGGTCGGAGCCGGCGTTGTGATCAGTTTGTCGTCGAGCGGTGTGTCCACATGGCGCGAGCCCGGGCCATGACACACTTCACACTGCACGTTGCTCAGCTTCTCCACGTGTACGACGGTCGATCCGCCGGGCTTGTCGTAACCGGTGACGTGGCAACTCACGCAGTCGAGGTTGAACTCCTTGTGTGCAGAGACCAGCGTGGGGTACGCGACTGAGTGCTGCGTGCGATTCCAGAACTCGCGCTCGCTCTTGTGGCACGTGCTGCACACCTCCACGCCGACGTAGTGGCTCTGCCCCACCGCTGCGGGCGACGGAAGCTTGTCTTTGAACACGTCGCGGTTGTGCTCGTTGACGCGCTGGTAATAGCCATCCATCAGGCCGTGCACCGTTTGCTCGCTGCCGAGCGCGTCACGCACTTCGACCAAACGGTACTGAAAAAAGCTGCCTTGCGCGGGGACGCGGGGTGCGGAAAGCTCCGCGAGCCGCCGCTTCATGCGCTCCAGATCGATGCGGCGCGCCACCAGATCGGCGTCGTTGGTCTTGCCTGCGCTGCTGGCAGCGGAGATCCGTGCCTCGAGCTCGGCGATCCGCCCGGTCAGGCTCTCGCGCTCGGCGGCCGCCGCGGTGTTGGAGCCATCGGCGAACTCGAATTTGTCGTCGCGCACGAACAGGTCGACGACGCCGACCGCTTGCAAGTGGTTCGGCGCCTCTACGACCAAGGTCGTCCCCACGAGCTCCGGCGGAGTGGTGCGATCATTGCCCTCACCCTGATCGAACGACTTTCCGATCACCAGCACTTGAAAGCCCGGCACGCGATCGATCAAGCGCAGCGCGTCGCCGCGCGGCATGGCGCTGAGCAGGATCCTGAGCCGAGCGCCCTGGCTGTCGAGCGCGGCTTTGGCCTTCTGGAGCTCGCTCAGCGGATCGAGCGCGCTGAGGCCGCTCGGCAAATTGGCTTGATAGAGCGGCAAACTCACGCCGGCGACGCCGACCTTGGTCCCGCCGACCTCGAACACGCGCACGGGTTGCAGGCCCGGGCCCTGCAAGTTCGAAGCGAGCGGAGTCGCGCCGGCAGCTTTGGCGAGAGCTGCGAACGTGTCCGCGCCGTCCGCCCAGTCGTTGGCACCGGGGGCCCAAGCGCGGAGGCCAGCGGCGCCGAGCGCGCGGGCGAGCGCATCCGCCTTCCATACGTCCTGCGTCTCACGCTCCGCGGAGAGCGCGGTGTTCATGAAGAACAATGGACCCGCACCGAGCAAGGCGCTGTGCGGAGCTTCTGCCGATTGACTCTTCACGAACGCCGCCAGGTGATCGACTCCGCCGAGCATGTCCTTCACGCAGCCGCAGGGCTCGAGCGCTCCGGCGGGCGAAGACACCAGGTACAGCCGCACGCTGGGGGTCTTGGGTGGCAGGCTGGCGGCCTCGGGGCTGCACTTGCAGCTCGCGAGCGAGGCACAACTGACGACCAGCGCGAACTGGAGCAAGAGGCGAAGTACGCGCGCCATAGGCGCCCCCTTTATCACTTCTCGGACAGCGAAGCTGTCGCGTCGAAGCAAGCGATACCAATCAGCGCCAGACGCCGGGCCGGAGCTACTCCACCTACACGCGGCGCGAGCTGGCCGAAGCGCGACCGATGAGCGACGCACGCCGGGCATGAGCGGAATTTGCCTCAAAAACGTGTCAGTTTTGTGTGACTCGTTTTCACTGTCCCGATTGGCGGAAAGCCGCTCTAATGGCAGGCCGTGGTTACCGACCGGAAAGGGGCCGGGGCCCAGCAACCATTCGGCCCATTCGTACTGGAACGGCGCATCGCCGTCGGCGGGAGCGCGGAGGTATTCCTGGCGCGCCCGAAGCTCGGTACGCAACCCGCCGCGCGTCTGGTGGTGAAGAAGCTGCTGCGCGCCGCTCGCGAGGGCGGTGACTTCGACGCCCTCGAACGGGAAGCGGCCCTGCACCGCGCGGTCACACACCGCAACGTGGTCACCGTCTTCGGCGCGGGCATGGTGGGCGACGAGCCGTACCTGGCCATGGAGTACGTGGAAGGCGTCGACCTGTACCGGCTGTTGCGGCGCGCCGAGTCCGAGCAGCGAAAATTCCCTCCCGGGCTCGCGGCGTTCATCGCCATGCGCGTGGCGAGCGCGCTCGCCGCCGTGCACAGCGCGCACGATGCCGAGGGCAATCCCCTGCATATCGTGCATCGCGACGTGACGCCTTCGAACATCTATCTGTCGATCGACGGGCAAATCAAGCTCGGCGATTTTGGCATCGCGCGCTTCGAGCAGTCCGTGAAACCGGCCCAGGCAAGCGGCGGACTGAAGGGCAAGTTCGGCTATCTCGCACCAGAACAGGTGGCCGGCGAACCCTTCGATCATCGCGCCGATCTGTTCGCGTTGACCGCGGTCTTCGGTGAGATGCTGATCGGCGAGCGGGTCTTCCCCGGCAGTGGACAGCTCGCCGTGCTGCTCGCGATCCGCGACGTCAACATCGGGCCGCTGCGCCAAGCCGCGCACAGCTTGCCCGAGGGCATCCTCGAGCTGTGTGAGAAGGGCCTGTCCCGCGATCCGGACGCGCGCTTTCAGGACGCGGCCGAACTCGCAGCTGCGCTCAGCGAATTCGAACAGCCGTCACCCGAAGAGCTGCAGGTCACGCTGGCCGAGTGGGTCGATTGGGCCAGGGACTCCAGCCAGCTCGCCCGGCAAATCGAAGATCAAGTGCGTGATTCCGTGAAGCGGATGCGCGCGGCCCGCGCGCGCAGCAGCGGCGGCATGCTCGCCGTGATCGAAGCGCCGCTCAGTGAACCGTCCGCCACTCCGACCCTGTCCAACATCCGCCGCACCGACGGCCAAATCCTGACCGGGGTGACGTTCGCGAAACTGATCGAGATGATCGCCACCGGCGACCTCGGCGCCGACGACGAAGTGTCGCTGATGGGCCAGGAATATCGCTTCATTCGCGACATTCACGAGCTCGCTCGCCACCTCTTGCCGTCGACCACCGCCACTACCAGCCGCTTGTTCGAGCCAGGGGCTCCAGATTACCAGGTGTTGCTCAAAGACACGCCGATGCTCAACGTGCTCGCGTACATGCGGCAAAAGGGCGAGAGCGGCGCGCTGTTCGTCGAGCGCACCAGCAGCAGCGGCAACAGCAGCCGGAAGGAGATCTATCTCGACAAAGGTCGCCTACTGCACGTGGCCTCCTCCGAACGTGAAGAGCTGCTCGGCGAGTATCTCGTGCGCCGCGGCCGCTTGACCCGCGAGCAATTGGAGACGGCGCTCGGTCAGCTGTCGAACTACGGCGGGCGCCTGGGCGACACACTGATTGGCATCGGGCTGGTCGACGCGGTGGATGTCTTTCGCGCCATCCGCGATCAAGGGCGCGATCGCGTCGCGACCCTTTGCGGTTGGTCGGAGGGCCTCGTC
>DASSMT010000464.1:0-4177 GCA_035688655.1 Polyangiaceae bacterium
GCTTGGTCGGCGGGGCCGGCGCGAGCGACTCGATGGGACGAGCGAGGCCCTCGGCTTCGAAGTTCGCCAGCGCTTGCTCGAACGCCGCCATGTCCTGGTAGCGCTCGGACGGTTCACGCGCCATCGCCTGCTCGATGATCAGCTCGAGATGGGGCGCAATGCTGGGCTCGAGCGAACGCGGTCGCGGCGGCTGCCCGCTCATGGCGGCAATCACCGTCTCTTGTGGAGTCTCGCCTTCGTACGGCGGACGACCGGTCAGCATGGTGTAGAGCACCACGCCCGCACCATAGACGTCCGTGCGGTGATCGACCTGCCCGCCGCGAGCCTGCTCGGGCGCCATGTACGCGGGCGTGCCCATGATGCAGCCGGCTTGGGTGAGCTGGCTCTCGGAACCGTCGGCGAAGCGAGACAGCCCGAAGTCGAGTACCTTGATCGTTGGTCGTTCTGGGACCCCACGCGCGAAGTCGCCCACGAGGAAGATGTTCTGCGGCTTCACGTCGCGGTGAATGACCTGACTCTGGTGTGCCGCCCCGAGCCCTCTGCACAGCTGCCGAGCGATGTGCACGGCGGTGGTGGTCGGGAATTTTCGCTGGGATTTGAGCTGGTCGGCGAGATCGATCCCGTCGAGGTATTCGGTCACCAGGTACGGCAGACCGTGCGGAGTCCGATCGATGTCGAGCACCGTCACTACGTTGGGATGTGAAATCGCAGCAGCTGTCTCTGCTTCGCGTTGGAAGCGCGCGAGCACCTGAGCGTTGAGGAAGAACTCCGGGTGCAACACCTTCACCGCGACGCGCTTCTGTCGGATGCGCGTGTGGCGCGCCAGGTAGACGCGCCCCATACCGCCCTCGCCCAACACGCGTTCTGGGACGTACGTGTCGTTCAGGGTGAGGCCGATCAGGTCCTCGCCGATGTCCACCGGCTCGGTGGCAGCGGTGCTCGACATGGGGTCAACGAAGTCGGAGCTTACAGCCACCATTGTTTCGTCGGTGTTGGACATGGCAGAGTGATCAGCGGCAGGACGCACAGACCTTAACTACGGCGTCCGCCGATCACCACAAAAGCCCGCAGCGCGCCTGCTTTGCACTCCGACCATTCCACACACTCGCGTGCGCAGGTGCGAGCGCTACACCGAGCGCACCCTGATACCTGTGATGTCGAGACGATGTCGTGGCGGTGCACTATGTACGCGACCTTCTACATCGAGCGCGGCGTTCCAACCTGGGCCGGTCAATACCATCGAGTGGTACTCGCCATTTTCACCGGCAGCGTCCAACCCGTTCGTGCGGCCCAGGTCGGCGAGTTCGGCCAGCGCTCGCGCGTCCAAATGCCGACCAACCCAGCTCGCGTCCAGCCACGGCTCGTTGACGAACGTGAGCAGCACGTCGAAGCCGAGCGCGACGATCTCGCGTAAGTGTAGAGCTCGATCGACGCCCCACAGCGGTAGTGACACGCGCATGCCCACGCGTTCGGCGCAGCCTTCGATGAAGTTCGGCTGACCGTCGACCGGCGCGATGTCACCGGTCACCACGCACTCGATACCGGACGCGAGCAACTCAGCCAGGGCGCGTTCGTAACCCTGTTGGTATGGAGAATCGACCACCATGCGTCGATGCGGCAAGCCCAGCGCGCGTGCTTGCCAGGCCATCAGCTCCAGATCATGCGCTTGAAAGTGCGCGTCCGGCGGCACGAAGGTGACGAGCTCCCTGACCTCCGAGCGAACGGTCCGATGAAGCGCGAGCGCGCTGTCCTTGCCACCCGTCCAGAGCACCGCTCGGTTCATGTTCGTCGCTCCGAGCGCTGCGCTATTTCGCTGGCAGATTCGCGATGCCCACGAATTGCGGCTTCTGCGGCACATCCAGCTGGCTGAGCTGGGTCAAGGCGCCGTTCTTGGTGTTGACCGAAAATGACGTCACATTGCCGGATTCGTTCGCGACCAGCATCAACTCCCCGTCTGCCGACAAGGTGAAGCTGCGCGGGATGTTGCCACCCGAGGGCGTAGTGTCGATGAAGGTGAGCCCGCCAGTTTTGCCGTCGATCGAGAAGCGAGCGATGCTGTCGTGCCCGCGGTTCGAGCCGTACACGAATTTGCCGGAGGGCGCGACCACGACCTCGGCGCACGTGTTGGAGTCGCCGTTTTCACCCGCTGGCAACGTGGACTTGCTGTCCACGAACGACAGCTGCCCCAGATCTTCGTCGTACGCATAGGCGGTCAGGGTGTCGTCTGTCTCCGCGATCAGGTATGCGAACTTGCCGCTCGGGTGAAAGGCCAAGTGGCGCGGTCCGGATCCTGCGGGGGTCATGACGGAAGGCACGTCGTTGGGGGTCAGACTGCCGTTCGCCGCGTCGAACGAATACTGCGTGATCGTGTCCGAGCCCTTGTTGATCACGAATGCGAAGCGGTTCTTGGGATCGGTCAAGATCATGTGCGAGTTTTTGCCCGGCGACTGATCGTCGGTCGACGCGCCCAGAGTGCCGTCCGGGCGGACCTGCAAGATGCGCGTCGTGCCGCCCTCGTAGTTGGCGATCAACACGAACTTCCCCGAACGATCGACGGTCACGAACGCGGGCCCCGCCCCCCCCGAGCTCACGCGATTGAGGAACGTGAGGTCACCGGTTTTGGAATCGACGGCGAACGAAGCCACTTTCGCGTCCGACTCGTTCACCGCGTACAGATGCGCGAAGCTCGGGTCGAAGGCGAGGAAGGACGGGTAATTCCCGGCGGCCACGCTCTTCAAAAGCGTCAGCTTGCCGAGCGCGGCGTCGAGCGTGAAGATCGAGATCTGGCCGTTGGTGCTGCCCACGTACACGTAGGGCACGGTGGCAGCGACGTCGGTTCCGCCGGCGCCGGCAGCGTTTTGTGCGCCGCCCGAGCCAGAGGCAGCAGCGGCCGCCGCGGTCCCGCCGGCGGGGAACGAACCGCCCTCGGCCGGCACCGAAGTGTCGCCGGCGGCTGGCAGCTCCTCGGCTTGCCCCGCGCTTGCGCCAGCCGCGACGCTGGCCCGCCCGCCAGCGTTGGTGGATCGACCTTTCTCACCCGACATGGCCGTTTCCGCACAGCCGCCGTACACGAAGACCGACAAGGCCAAAATTAAGCTAGATCGGCTTTCGGGGCGGCACGCCATGGCTTCATCCTGTGCCGAAAACTGGCCACACGAAAGGGTGAAGTTGCACCTCGGCCCGTGCACGGCATAGTGCTCGCCCCGCGCCATGGCCGCACAGAACAAAAAGCAAGACCAGGGCGATCGACTGGTTTCGAAGAATCGTCGTGCCACCTTCGACTACACACTCGGAGAAACCCTCGAAGCTGGCCTGGTTTTGATGGGTAGTGAGGTACGGGCGCTGCGTGAGGGCCCATCCAATTTGGTCGAAGCCTGGGTGGAGCTCGACCGTCGGGGTGAGGCTTGGGTCAAGGGCATGCGCATCGCGACGCTGAAACACGCCGCATTCGCGCACGAGGAGCTCCGCACTCGCAAGCTACTGCTGCACCAAGGGCAGATCGAGCGCCTGCGCGAAGGCGTGCAACGCGAGGGCATGACCATCGTCGTGACCAAGTGCTACTTCAAGAACAATCGGGCAAAGATCGAGATCTCGCTCGCGCGCGGCAAGAAGGACTACGACAAACGTCAAACTCTGCGCGAGAAAGACGGCCTGAAAGAAGCGCGCGCGGCCATGCAACGAGGGCGAAGAGGATGAACGTGCCGCTCAGGATCCAGAGCGGTGGCGAAGCGGCCATCGTGGAAAACTCCGGCGACTTCGTGGTCGTCCGCTCCAGCGTCGCTTCGCCCCCGGGCTCCACCTTGAGCATGAAACACGGCGAGCTCGCCGTGCTGGTGAAAGTACGCGGCTGCAAGCGCCTACCGGAAAGGCCATTGCCCTTTCGTATCGAGGGCCGCCTGGTCAGCTTCACCCGCGCCGCTCGCGAAGCGTTGTTCGGACCCGCTGCTACAGACTAGTGATTGGGCGCTCGACGCGCTTCGCGATACCCGAAGGGGTGCAATCCAGCATCGCAACCCGCTGCCTGCTCGGTAGCCGCCACTCGCCGCCGAAGGCTATGACGGTCGCGGGACGAATGGTGACCATCAAAAACTCAGACTGAATCGGGCACCCGAAGAAGGACACGTTGAGCTCTCCCTGAATTGAACTGCCGAGTGGGCCGCCGGGCGATCCCGGGTTC
>DASSMT010000489.1:0-5087 GCA_035688655.1 Polyangiaceae bacterium
GCTCGATCGCCAGCGCGCGCGAAACCGCTTCGCCGGGCAGCACGTCGAGCTGACGGATCGACTGGCGGCGCCCGGAGGGAGTCCAGACGCGCTGCTGCTCAAGGCCCGCTTCGGACAGGCATTTCAGCAGGCTCTGCGCGACGCAGTGTCGAGGCTCTCCCGGCAAGAACGGAACGTGCTGCGCATGCACATCACCGGCCACTGCAGTATCGACGAGATCGGCCGAGCTTACAACGTGCACCGCGCGACCGCCGCGCGTTGGCTAGAGCGCACGCGCACGCAAATCTACGAAGAAGTGCGACAAGAGCTGTGCGTGAAGAGCAAAAATCTCACATCCAGTGAGTTCAAGAGTCTGGCGACCATCATGGGGGCCGAGCTGGAGCTGAGCCTGAGCCGCAGCTCCGACCGTTCATCGGATGGCGGTCGACAAGGCTAGGGGCGACGAGTGCACATGGGGGCTACGGAGACTACGCACAAGCTCGACGCATCGGCGTCGGCACCGGAGCTCAGCTCGACAGAGTGCTTGAGCGACGAAGACGTGCTGGCCTTCGCCAACGGCACGCTCGACTCATCGCGAAAGCTCGCTGCCCACCTGCATTTCGACCAGTGCGAGATCTGCCAGCGGCTATTGAGTGAGGCGGCTCACGCCTTGGCAACCGCCGTCACCGCTCCCCTCTCAGAGCTCCAGGAGCTGAGTTGGCACACGACCTTCCAACCCGGCACCTTGGTCGGCAATCGCTATTTGATTCGCCATTTCATCGCCCGAGGCGGGATGGGCGAAGTGTACCAAGCCTTCGATCGCGAGCTGCAAGAGCGAGTCGCGCTGAAGACCGTGACGTCCACCGCTTGCGACAACGCGGGCGCCGTGCGCAGGCTGAAGGCCGAGGTTCAGCTCGCGCGCCGTGTGAGTCATGCCAATGTCTGCCGCATCTACGACTTTGGCACGCACGTCATGCCCGACACAGGCGGACAGGTTTCGTTTCTGACCATGGAGTTCGTGGAGGGCGAGACGCTGGGACAGCGCATCCGCCTGAAAGGTGCGCTGCCCGTCGACGAGGCCCGCCGGCTCGGCCGTGAGCTACTGAGGGGGCTGTGTGCTGCTCACGAGGCAGGCATCCTGCATCGCGATTTCAAGAGCGACAATGTCATGCTCCGCGATGAAGCAAATGGCGCATGCTCGCCGTTGATCTTGGACTTTGGGCTTGCTCGCGCGCTCGATGAAGGCTCGCGACACAGCAGTCGGAGTCACCCGAACTTGCTCGGCACGTTCGGTTACATTGCGCCCGAGCAATTGCAGGGGCGGCCGCATACGACCGCCAGTGATGTCTATTCCTTCGGCCTCGTGTGGTTCGAGATGCTGACTGGCGAACTGCCGTTCGAGTCCCCGTCCTCACCCGTGGGCACCGCGCTCGCTCGCTTGCAGGTCGCGGCTCCGGCGCCGAGCAGCAAGAACCCGCTCGTCCCCGGCGATCTGGATGCCATCGTTCTGGGCTGCTTGCGCCGTTCTCCGAAGGACCGTTTTCGAACGGCCCGAGAAGTGCTGGACGCCTTCGACGCGCTCGAGGCACGTGCCCGCAACGCTTCCCAACGGCGCCTGTTCCTACCGCTCTGCGCCGCTGCGCTCTTGGCAGCAACTGCAGCTTACGTTGCTGCCGTGCCCTCGAACCGCCAGCCGGTCGCCGCGGTCGCGGTAGCGCCGCCAAGGCTCACGCCTCGAGAGGAGCACGTCGTGCTGCCCGCGCCGGTAGCTAGATTGGCGCCGCCCTCGATCGCCGAAGGAGATTCGAGCGCGTCGCGCCCGCGGCGACCAGAGCAGATGGAAAAGCAGAGGCCCAGCGTCGGCAACCGCGGCGGCTCGCGACCGAAGCCCGACCTGCCGACCGCGAGCTTGCCCTTGCAGCCCACCGCGTCGCCCGCACCCGCGAACACGGCAGCCGCGCCCCCCAAAGTCCCAAAGTGGGAAGATCCATTCGACGCGGGCAGCGCGCCCAACGCGGACCCTGGCTCGTAGGCGCTACGTCAGCATCCAAACAGTGGCCGCGATTCCGCAGCGCGGTGCACTCACGCGCAGCGCGGCGAACACAGACGCGATCAATGGTGGCTCAAACTATGCTCGATCAGGCGATGCACGACTGCGCCGCGCCCCGAAACACCGAGTTTACGGAACACGGTTGCCAATTGATTGGCAACCGTACGGCGGGAGGTCGCCCGCAAGCGCGATATTTGCGCGTGGCTGCGTCCGGCCACCAGTTCGCGAACCACCGCCGCCTCGGCATCGGAGAGCGGCACGGGAAAGTCGAGATCAGGCCGCGCCACACTGACCACCCAATAGCCCTCGCCATTGAACTCGACGCGGCTCAGGCGTCCAGCCGTCGGCGAACATTCCGGGCGATGTGCTGCGCACGCAGCCATGGTCAAAAGCACCGAAGCCTGGGACAGCCGGCCGGGGATCCCCATACCGAGCAGACAATCCTGAATGGCCGCAGCGACCGAAGACAAACCCATTCGCAGCTCGAACGCGACCGCCTTGGGGGCCTCGCCCAACAAGACCCGCTTGAGAACACCCAATTTGCAAGCCTTGAGTGGTTGCGGGAATCGGACACTCGGCTCTTCGATCAAAGCGATGTAGCGATTTTCGGTCGGGAACGTGTCTCGAAAGCGCCAAGTCCCGCGGCAGAGCTCGAGCCAGAGCCGCGCCAGGTCGAACGTTTGGCTGACGGCTGCATCCCGCTCGGCCGCCAAAAGCCGGAACATCGCCAATGAACTCTGTGCTGGATCAACGGCGCTTGAGCGCCCGTTCAGATGAGAATTTATGTCGGTGTCGGAGTCGGCCTCGGGAGCGATCTGCGTTGCCTGGGGATCAGTCATCGGTTCTGCCCTCTCGCTGGATCAGACGCTCGTCCTCCCCTCAAGTCGCACACGATTCCGTGAGGCTCGGCCTATTCGCTGAACGCCTCCCGTGGTATCCGGCTGCAAACGTGAAGCGAGCCTTGCGAGTGCTGCGAACGGCGTCCATTTGGGCTTCGTTCCTGTCATCGAGCGGGCACGCGTTCGCTGATGATAGTCCTACGCAAAAGGTGCAAACTGCCAATAGCGTCAGTACGTCGGATGCTGCCGCTGCAGCCGAGCCAGCGCAGGCTAGCCCAGAACAGCTAGCTGCCCTTGCCTATCAAAAAGCACTCGCGAGCTACGCCCAGGGCGACGTTCCGGCGGCCCTGAACAGCATGCGAGAGTCTTATCGACTCTCGCAAAGGGCAGAGCTACTGTACAATTTGGCCCAGCTCGAGGACGAGCTGAAGAGCTGCAACGACGCGCGCAAAGACTATCGCCAATACCTGGAGCTCGTGCCACACGGCCGCTACCGCGACTCCGCCGAGCAAGCACGGCAGCGGCTCGAACGCGAATGCCCGCCGCCCGCGCCTGAGCCGGCCGCTGCTGCTCCGACCGCGGCTGATCCCACTGAATCCGCGAGCCAAGAGAGCAGCAAAGAGTCCGCGGTCGAAGCCAAACCAACCACGTATTGGACCATTCCGCGTGTGGTCGGCTGGTCAGCGATCGCCGCTGGCACGCTCACCGGAGTCACCGCTTTGTACTTCCAGATCGAAGCAATGCAAGCCAAGCACGAATTTCAGCAGAGCTACGACGATGCTGTTGCGGGTGGGCCAGCCGTAGATATGAGCCTGCAAGATCGACAGCACCGTTACAATCATTTGGCGATCGGCTTTGGCATTGCTGGCGGCGCAATGGTTGCGGGCGGCGCGCTAGTACTATTGCTCAGTCCGGGGAAGACCGGACTTCAGCAGCGGAGCGCGAACGTGTATGCGCTGCCCGGTTTGGTCGGAGCAAGCTACGCGCAACGCTTCTGAGCTCGCGCTGCTCGCGTAGTCAAAGTTTCTCCGGCCCTTGTCGAGGTTCGCCACCCGGGCGCATGCTGCGGGGGAGATTCGCACCCACACGGTGTGCGACATCTACTCGCGAATTTCGTCAACCAATCAGCGAATGCCCAAGCACAAAGCAACACCAGTGCGCTCGGCCTCGAAATGCAGCCCCCGAGCGCATAGATTTCGGCAGCGACTATCTGCGATCGCACTGCCTTTGTTCGGCCTCGCGGCGAACGCTTGCTTGTCGGACGTCGAGATCTCCGAGTGCGCCAAACATGGTACTTGCGGATCTTCTGGCGCGAGCGGCGGTGGTGTTAGTGGTTCTGGGTCGATCGCGGGGGCGGGCCTCGGCGGAGAGGTCGCCAATAGCGGAGAAGCGGGAACCGTTGCTGGGCTCGCAGGCAGCGGGGATGAAGCGCCCAATCTGGGTGGCAGCAGCGGGGCTCCGGAAAGCGGTGCCAATAGCGGCGGCATCGCTGGGAGCGGCGGCATCGCTGGAAGTGGCGGCACCGTCCCTCGCATTGCGCAGACCGTGCTGACGCCGCCGTGCGCGCATCATCCGTATTCGAAGTCGCTGCAGCTCACCGGCACTGCACCACCCTATCAGTGGCAGCTCCTCTCCGACGGTTGGACCCTTGCACCCAATCCCGCCGACACCTCCCAGGCGAAGCTGGCTATCGACTCCGCGAGCGCCGGGGCCAGCACTGTCACTGTGAAATTGACGGATTTCCTAGGGCAGGAAAACGTCGTGACCTTGACCTTGCAGGCGCGAGACACATGCTACTTCGCTTTCACCGCGCTCGAGAACTCGGACTCGCAGTTGAAGTTGCTCGATCCGCTCGCAGAGGTGCCGACACCAGTAGCGCTGCAAAACAACCACGGCGTGTACGATTTCCAATTTTCGCCCAACGGCCAGTTCCTCGCCTATCGCTATGACGCGGACGCGACACATCCAACCGGTCGGCACATCGCGCTCGTCGCACTGGCTACGCTTCAAGAACGAGAACTCGCTTTTCAAGAGTCGGCGATCGAAGCCTTCAGCTGGTCTCCAGACTCGTCTGTACTAGCGGTAGCCTTCGTCAGCAATGACGCCACGTACCTCGGAGGCGTGCGGGTGCCGAGTTCGAACGCAGCCCCGACCACATTGGTTGCGAGCCTGGCCCCCGTGCAGTCGGAGCTCTCTTGGGTCGGAAACAGCTACGTTGC
>DASSMT010000493.1:0-40260 GCA_035688655.1 Polyangiaceae bacterium
TCCGTTCACGAAGCACCATCGCCCGCCGGGACGTGCGGCACGGTTCGTGCGTTGGAGCGCGCAGGAGCGCAGACGAATCATGGCAAACGTCACCTTTTCATCGCCGATGATGGCGAAGGACCTCACCGTATATGCAGTCGCTGGCGATCGGGGAACCATCCTCGCGCTTGCGAAGGCGCACAAGATCCCGATCCCTTTCGACTGCCAGGATGGCGAATGCGGCTCCTGCCTGGTCGAGGTCAAGCATCTCGCGCGAAACGTGCGCTACGGCATCGCGCTGACTGAGAAGGAGAAGGAGCTGCTCAAGCAACTCGGCAAAATCAGCCGGGAAGAAATCAAGGACGCGGAGGTCAACGACATGCCTCCGCGCTTTCGCTTGGCGTGCCAGTGCTTCGTGCGAGACGAAGACATCTTCGTGCGCTTCGAGGGCGATGCAACCATGCCCGCAAAGAGTCCGCATTTGTCGATCGCAGCAGCGGTGTACACGGGCGGCGTTCGCGTGAAAACTCTGGACGAATTCCTGAGCTTCGCCGTGAAGGTGGAAGAGGACGCCGCGATTCATTTCGAGCAACTGGCCGCGGCGATGGCGGCGGTCGGCAACGACGACGTGGCCTCGCTCTTTGGTCAGCTCGGTACGTACTCTCGCCTGCACTGGCAAGAAGCACAGGCTAAATCCAGCGCACGCGGGGCAACGCTCAACTTGCCGGCGAGCTCGGCCTGGCCGGACCAGGAGACTCCCGAGCGGACTGGCCTTTGGGCGGGAGATCGCTCGCTTGCCCGCTTGGACGCTTTGCGCGCTGCGCTCCTGGGTGAGCGACGCGGCTTCGAATTCTACTACGCGGTTGCAAACACGACGAAGGACCCAGAGATCCGCGCCACTGCGAACGAATTCGTCCGCGAAGAGACCGAGCACGTCGAAACGCTCAAAAAGTGGATCCTGAAAGAGGAATCCGCGCTGCGCGCGGCTGCAGAGCGCGCGGCTCAATAGCCAGCATGAACCTTCTGTCGAGCGTGCACGGGGCCAAATCAATGGACGACGTCAATCTTTTCTTGGCACATGCCATTCAGCTGGAGCGCGACGCTGCGCGGCGCTTCGAAGACCTCATGCACTCCATGCAAACGGTGGGCAACCGTGAGCTCGAGCTTCTCTTTCGCCGTTTGGGGGAACTGTCGCGGAAGCACCTGTCCTCGGCGATGGCGCGCGGCGGATTTCACGATCTGCCACAGCTTTCGCGGGAGGACTTTCAATGGCCCGACGGGCAGACCCCGGAAGCGGCAGATTGGCAGGGGGTGGACTCCATGCTCGACGCCATCGGCGCGCTGCGGCTCGCGCTCGCAGGCGAGCGCACCGGCCACGCCTGGTACTCCGCGGTCGCCAGAACGACGACCGATCCCGAAGTCCTGTACATGGCCCGGGAGTTCGCAAACGAAGAAGCGCAGCATGTCTCGGAGCTGGAACGGTGGATTTCCCGGCGCGGCGAGAGCCAGTAGTTCGAATGTTCAACGATGCCTTTGTAGGAGACTCGAGATGAGCGACCACGTATATCGTAAGCTAGAGTTCGTTGGCTCTTCCCCTGTCAGTCAGGATGAAGCGATTCGAAATGCCATCAAGCGCGCGTCGGAAATAGCCTCCCCACTGCGCTGGTTCGAGGTGAAAGAGACGCGCGGGCAGATCGTCGACGGCAAGGTGGCGCACTGGCAAGTCACCATCTGCATCGGGTCGACGCTGGAATGACCTGCTGACACGGGCGCGCGAGCACCGTGGGAAAGTCACGTATGCACTCTACCACCCAAATCATCGAGCTCTTGAACGACGTGTTGACATCGGAACTCACTGCGATCAATCAATACTTCATTCACTATAAGATGTGTCGCCACCACGGCTACGCGGCACTGGCGAACAAGAAGCGCTGCGAGTCCATCGAAGAGATGAAGCACGCCGACGATGTGATCGAACGCATCCTGTTTCTCGAAGGCCTGCCGAACATGCAGCGGCTCAGCCTGATTCACGTCGGTCGTGAGCCAATCGAGATGAATTTGTTCGACCTGGCACTCGAAATCGAGGCTGTGCAGCGCCTGGAGCGGGGCATCGCACTCGCGGCAACGAACAACGATCATGGCACACGAGACTTGCTCGAGCGGATCCTCAAAGAGGAAGAAGAATCAATCGATTGGCTCGAAACTCAGGCGAGCATCGTGAAGGACATCGGGCGCGAGCACTATTTGGCTCAGCATCTGCGTTCTTCGTAGCGTCTGACGGCGTGGCCTGTGCGCGTTCCCATTGCTGGACGCCGCACGGTTGCGAGGTGCGATGGGCTCGTGGGCGTCTCACTCTGAGGCACGCCACAGTCGAGGCGAGTCGATCGCCCGACAGGGTTTGTCGATTCTCATTCTTTGCGCGTCGCCCGCCAAAGCGCGAAGACACTCACTAGTTGCGCAATCACGAATCTGCCTTCACCCTGAGTCAGGTGAAGGTCTTGCCCCTACATTGTGCGTGCCTTTTGGCCATCTGCACACAGCTCGTGGCCTGCGGCGGAGCCGATCCGCTGGAGCCGAACCCGCCGCCCACGAGCGCTGCTCCGAAGACTGCTTTTTCCGACAGCGCAGACGATGACAGCAGCGCCGCGAAGGCGCACTCAGCCGACGCCGACGCCGATGCAACGGACGGCGCGACGCACGCGGATTGCCTCGACCTCGAGCAAGAGCCAATTAGCTGCGGGCAAATCTCGCTGACTCTGAAAGGCGCGGGCTCGAGCTGTCAGCTCACGCCCACGGCGAATGACCTCACGCGGCCACCGCGCGACGTCCGGTTCGACTGCAACGCCATCCAGCGCGGCCCGAACGGCTACGACTACGATTCTTTGGGTCATATCACCCTCACGGGTGATACGTGCGCCGCTTTGCAAAAAGGCGGACCCCATCGGGTGACGCTGATCCTCGGCTGTCCCCCTTCATGAGCTGGCCGTCGCTTCGACACCGGCAATGAAGTGCGCAACCGTTTGCCACAATTGTTGGAACTGCTCGGGCCCGAACGGCGAATAGCTCGGGATCCAGTCGCCGGTTTGGGCCGCCTGAGTGGATAGCCCATACTGGCCCACGACATCGAGGTGATCAGCCTCCGCGAAATACAGCACCTGGCCCCAGACTTGGGACAAGGTCGGCACCAAGCCATCGCTGTCGGCGCGCACCGGCGGCGGATGCACAGCGCCTGCCGAAAGCCCCGCGAGCTGCCGTTCGGTAAGAGGCGGGTTGCCGAGCTCGTCGCGCCGCGCTGCCCGATGCAAGAACGCGTACACCGGGAACATGAGCTGAGCATATAGATCGCGCAGCGAACGCCAAGCGTTGCGCAAGCTGGGCGGTGTGGCGCGCGCCACCACCGAAGCATACGCGAGCTTCGGGTCTGCGGTGCAGGCGTTGAGCAAATCGCAACCGGCCGGAGTCAGCTGGAAGAGGAGCGATTGATCTTTGACCACCGCTTTGAGGAAGGTGGCAAGCTCGAGGATCCTCGGTTCGGTCAGGTCGCTGAGTAGCTTGTCGTACAGGTAATCGAAGGTGTTTCGGCGCTTGCGAAACGGATCGCGCGCGCGCACCACGAAGTAGCCGAGCCGCAACATGAGCTTCAGCGGCACGCGGCCCCGCTCCAACATGAAGATCAAATAGCGCCCGACCGTGCGGATCAAAAAGCGCCCCAAGGGTCGCGTAAAATAGGTCGCCACCGGCGTGCCATAGTGAGGCGTGCACACCGTGACCAGGGTCTTTACCCGGTCGTACGCGTCGAACACGACCTTCGACGGGAGAGAGGCCGTCGGCGCGATGGCCAGCCGCGCGTCGAGCCCACCCGTGGAGTGCCCGACGAGGTGGATCGGCCCTTCTTGCTTGCTGGCCACCGCAGCGAGGGTCTCGAGCACGAGCGCCGCACGAAAGCGAATCGAAGACATGGGCAGCGTCGGCACTTCGGTCACGGTCACGGCCATGCCGAGCTTCTCGAAGCTCGCTTCGAGCGCTTCTTTTACGCCGCTGAAGTAGCTCAGCTCACCGAATTTTCCGAAGCCAAAGAAGCCGGGGATCAAGAGCACGTGGTGCGTGGGGATAGATCGAGACGGCGGAGCCACGGCCCTGGAGCATACGCCTACAGCTGCAGCCTGGCGTGTGCCTCCGGATCGTGCTCGGTAGGATCGAGCTTTTGTCCCTTCAAATAGGCTTTGGCGGCTTCGAACGCATGCTTGACGCCGTGCGCACCGGCGTTGTCCCAATACTCTGCTTCGAATGGCGTGAAACGGAGCAGCACGAGCTCGGGATCATTTTGGCCATCGAACCAGACGCGATACGACTCTTTCCAGATGCGTTCGACCTTTTCGCGATCGCTGACCAGCTCGAAGTGTCCGTTCATGGTCAAGAACTGGCGCGAGTTTGCAAGCGCGAGCATCGCTCGCGAGTCACCGCGGATCTCCAGCACCTTCGTCGAGTCGACGTTGGTGATGAACCAGAGCGCCCCGTCATCGTCTACCTCGGCCACGGCCATCGGTCTGCCGTGCAGCTCGCCCGTGCGCGCGCGCGTGATCACGGTCGCTGTGTCGAACTCGCGCAAGAGCTCGAAGAAGTGCTTTTCCTGACGGGGTGCGGGTCCGGCAGAGGCGATATTGTTGGGCACCTGGTTCATGCCCCCGAACTTTTGCAACCGGCGTGCCGGCCGCACGATTTCGGGGGCGAGCCGCGCTGACCTGGGTCGACCGATATCGACATCGATGCGTGATGAGCGAGGCGCGCGCGTGCGGCCTCGCCTCAGCGTGGCAAGATCGCGCGGGCAGCGCGCCGCGTCAGGGCTTGACGACCACTACGGGTTGACCAGGGGCGATTGGCTTGCCTTCCCCCGCCACGACCTCGATCACCACGCCATCGATCGGTGACTCGATCGCGATTTCCATCTTCATCGATTCGACGATGGCCAAGGTCTCGCCCTTGCTCACCCGTTTACCGGCGCTCACGAGCACCTTCCAGACGCTGCCGGGCACTCCGCTCTCGATGAGCTGTGCCCCTTCCCAGCCCACGCGGCCGCTATCCGAGCCAGTGGAGCCGGCCTGCTCCACGCTGAAGTTGAGCTGACCCGAGTCGACCCAGCGCTGTCGCTCTTCTGCGAACGCCGCGCGCTGGGTGGTCCGGAAAGAAGCGATCGAGTCTGCCTCTTGAGCCAAAAAGCGCCGATAATCCGCCAAGCGGAAACGCTGTTCCTCGATCTTCAGCTCCAGCCGACCATGCGGCAACGCTTCGCGCATCTCCAAGAGCTCTTTGGCTTCCACCGGATAGAAGCGGATCTGATCGAAGAAACGAAGTAGCCAAGGCGTCTCGGCTTGAAAATGCTTAGTGGTCTTGAAGCGATTGTAGACCTGCACCGTGCGGCCCACGAATTGATAACCGCCGGGGCCCTCCATGCCGTAGATGCACATGTACGCGCCACCGATGCCGACCGCGTTCTCCGGCGTCCAGGTGCGTGCCGGGTTGTACTTCGTGGTCACGAGACGATGGCGCGGATCGAGTGGAGTCGCCACCGGTGCGCCGAGGTACACGTCGCCCAGCCCGAGCACCAAGTAGCGCGCGCCGAACACGATGTCTTTCACTGCCTGCACATCCGAGAGCCCGTTGATCCGCCGAATGAACTCGATGTTGCTCGGGGTCCACGGTGCGTCCTTGCGCACGATCTGGATGTACTTCTCGATCGCCAGGCGCGTCTCCGGATCATCCCAAGACAGCGGCATGTGCACGATGCGCGTCGGAACGTCGATGGCATCGACCGAGGGCAGCTCGGTCTCGGCCCGGGAAAGCACGTCCAGTAGCCGCGAAAAGCCCAGTTTTTGGCTGTCGAAGTGGATCTGTAGCGAGCGGATGCCGGGCGTCAAATCGACGATGCCGGGCAGCCGTTCGTGGCGCAGCCAGTCCATCAACGCGTGCACGCGGAAGCGGAGCTCCAGATCCAGCACGGGCTCGCCGTACTCGACCAGCAAGAACTCGTCGCCCGCGGGTCGATACACCACACGCGGGGCTTCACCGCGCGCGGGCAAACGCCGCAGCACGGCGTCCGTGGCCGAGACCGCCGAAAGCGTCGCCGTCGCGGGTGCGTCGCGCTCGACAATCCTTCGCTCTTGCTCGGAGAGCGCGAGCTCGGCCGCTGCGCGCGCGATGGGCACGAAGCGTACGCGGTTGCCTGGGCGCAGTTGACCGACCTTCCACAGCTCGGCGCGCACGATCGTGGCTGGGCAGACGAAGCCGCCGAGACTCGGGCCATCTGGCCCCAGGATGATCGGCATGTCGCCGGTGAAGTCGATGGTGCCGAAGGCGTAGGCGTTGTCGTGAATGTTCGATGGGTGTAGCCCAGCTTCGCCGCCATCGGAGCGCGCCCACTCCGGCTGCGGCCCGATCAGCCGGATGCCGGTGCGGGCCGAGTTGTAGTGGACCTCGAAATCACTGGCGAAGAAGCGCTCGATATCGGCTGGGGTGAAGAAATCCGGCGCACCATGCGGGCCGTACAGCACGCCGATTTGCCAGCTGTCGGTGAGCCTCGGTTGCAGCGACTCAGCCAGCGCCTTCGGTTCGGCATCGACATTGCCGGACTGAAGCAGCCGCAGCACGTCTCCTTTGCGCAGCGCGCGCCCCGCGTGCCCACCGAATCCGCCCAACGTGAACGTCGAGCGACTGCCCAAGTACTCCGGCACGTCGAAACCGTGCCGCACGGCGAGGTACGCGCGGCAGCCGGCGCCGCGAATGCTGCCGAGCTTCAGCACCTGACCCGCGCGCACTCGAACCGGGCTGAACCAAGGCACGGGCTCACCGTCGAGCTCCGCGTCCATGCGTGCGCCGGAGAGCGCAATCAGGGTATCGCTCGCGAAGCGCAGCGTGGGACCCGTGATGGTCAGCTCGAGCGCCGGCGCGCCCGGCACATTGCCCAAGATGCGGTTGGCGAGTCGGAAACCGAGATCGTCGATCGGTCCCGACGGCGGAATGCCGACGTCCCAATAGCCGAGACGCCCCGGGTAGTCATGAACGGTGCTGAGCGTTCCCGGGCTCAGCACCTCCACGGTGGCGCTGGCGTAGGCGAGCGTACCCAGGTAGGCGGTAGTGGTCTTGCCCGAACGAAACACGTCCGTGCTCAAAATGTGCGACAAATAAGCGAGATTCGTCTCGGTGCCAGCTAGGCGAGTGTGCGCGAGCGCCTGACTCAGTTTTTCGATCGCCTGCTCGCGATCATCGGCGAGCGCCATCACTTTGGCGATCATCGGGTCGTAGAAGCCGCTAATCTCGCTGCCGCGTTCGACGAAGGAATCGACTCGCACGCCCTCGGGGAACGAAACTTCGGTCAAGACGCCGGGGCTCGGCTTGAAACCGCGCGCGGGATCCTCCGCATAGACCCGGACCTCAATCGCGTGCCCGCGTGGTTCGGGTGGATGCTCGAGCGGCACGACCTCTCCCGCGGCCAGTCGCAGCATCCACTCCACCAGATCCACGCCCGTGACCAACTCGGTCACGCCGTGCTCGACCTGCAGCCGCGTGTTCACCTCCAAGAAGTAGAACTCTTCGCGATCGTCGTCGTACACGAACTCGACGGTGCCGGCGGAGCGATAGTTCACGGACGCGCCAATCTGGACGGCGCACGCGAGCAGCGCCTTGCGCAGCTCCGGGCGAAGCCGCGGCGCGGGCGTCTCTTCGACCACCTTTTGGTGCCGGCGTTGCGCCGAACAGTCACGCTCACCGAGCGCGAGCACGCGCCCCTGACCATCACCGAACAGCTGCACCTCGATGTGGCGCGCGCGCTCCACGAAGCGCTCCAGGAACACCCCACCTTCACCGAAATTCTTCTGCGCCAGGGAGCGGACCGACTCGAAAATCTCGCGGATCTTGGCGGCGTCGCGGCAAACTTGCATGCCGATGCCTCCGCCGCCGGCGGTGCTCTTCAGCATCACGGGGTAGCCGATGCCCTCCGCGGCGGCGATCGCGGCCTCGACATCGGCCAGCAGCGGGGTGCCCGACAAAAGAGGCACTCCCAAGGCCTGAGCCAGCTCGCGCGCGGTGTGTTTGACCCCGAAGCGCCGCATCTGTTCCGGCGTGGGGCCGACGAAGGCGATGCCGCGCGCCTCGACGGCTTCGGCAAACTCCGCGTTCTCGCTCAAGAAGCCGTAGCCCGGGAAGATCGCCTTGGCGCCCGTGCGCTCGGCCGCGGCGAGGATCGCTTCGCGGTTGAGGTAGCTCAGAGACGCCGCAGCAGGACCAACGCAGATACTCTCGTCGGCTTCCAGCACGTGCAGCGAATTTCGATCGGCTTCGGAGTAAATGGCGACCGAGCCCACGCCAAGCTTCTTCAGCGTGCGGATGACACGACACGCGATCTCGCCGCGATTGGCGATCAGAACTTTCTCGAACATGATATTTCCTCCTTCGAGGATTTCGGAGCGGCCGGGCTCGAATCAGCGTGCAGCGCGGAGCAGCCCCGCTGGCCTACGCCGACCAGACCAGGAGTCGGACCGGGGTCGGGTTGTAGCCGTTGCAGGGGTTGTTCAGCTGCGGACAATTGGAGATCAGCACGATAACATCGCTTTCCGCCCGCATTTCCACGTAGCGCCCGGGGGCCGAAATCCCGTCGTCGAAGTGCAGTTCGCCCTCCGGACTGACCGGCACGTTCATGAAAAAGTTGATGTTGGCGGTCAGGTCCCGCAGCGTGAGCTGCGGACGACGTTCCTGGATCTCGAGCAGGAAATTGTCCCGACAGCTGTGCATGTACTTCTTGTCGATCGCGTACCGTACCTGGTTCGATTCCGCGGCGCAGGCGCCGCCCAGGGTGTCGTGGCGACCGCAGGTGTCTGCCGTGATGCGAAGCATGACGCGGTTCTCGGTCGAGATCAGCGGCGAGCCGCTGGTGAGGTAGATACCGCCTTGGTTACGGATGGTGTCGACCGCGCTATAGCGTTCGCTCGGATTGGCTGCGTCGTAGAACAAGGTGTCGACGGCTTGATTGCCTTCCAAATCGACGATGCGGAACGTCTGGCCGCGTTCGATGACGTGGCTGAAGCCGAGCCCCGACCCGAGTACGGTGTCGAAGATGGCCTGCTTCGGATCGAGTGAGCTTTCGGAGAGTGCCATGAAAAATCCGTTCAAAGAAAGTAAGCTTCGGTCAGCGTGAAACCGCGTTCGTTCTCGGGGCACGACACGCGACAGGGATCGTCGACCGCGACCGGGCCCGAGAGGCGCACGCCGAGATGAACGGGCTTCACCCGATAGCTGGTCAGGGGATCGAGCGGGTGTGGAGTGTTGGACAGCACAATCAGGGTGTTCATTTCGGCGCGCAACTCGATGAATGCGCCCGGCTTCGAGTTGCCGGACACCCAGCTGAGCTTGCCTTCGGCATCTACCGCGACCTTCACGAACAAGTTGAGATTGGGACCGAAGTCCCGCTTACCGAGCCCATATTTGCCGAGCTCGACCAGCAGGTTGTCGCGGCTGTTTCGGTGCCAATCATTGCGCAGCGTTTGGTAGTCACCGGGGCCGAATCTCTTCAGGCTGTGCGCGGCGCTCTCCAAGCCGGTGATGGTGTCGTGCCAGCCGCAGCTGTCGGCGATGACCGAGCACAACACGCGGCCCATGTCCGAATACAGCACGTTGCCCGCGGTGATGCGCGCGATGTGCTGAGCCTTGAGCGTGTCGGGCATGTTGTAACGCTCGAGCGGGTGGTCCGCATTGAACAGCAGCGCCGCGACCGAGCCCCCACCCTCCACGTCCGTCACCCGCAGCACTTGGCCGCGCTTGAGCACGCGCGACCACATTTGGCCGCCACGCAAGGGCTCGTCGAGGAGCCACTGTCGATTCACTTCAGTCATGCATCAATTCTCCAGCATCGGATGCCTGATCGCGGCGATGGATCAAGTCCTCGAGCCGCTTTTTCGTAGCCAAGAAATGCCCAGACAAGAACTGCTCCGGCGAACGCGGGCGCGCCACCGGAACGTCGATGATTTCCAGTATTCGACCGGGACGGGCGCCCAGCACCACGATGCGGTCGGAAAGGTAGATGGCTTCGTCGAGATCGTGAGTGATGAACAGGATCGTGACCCCCGCCGCTTGCCAGATGCGGAGCAGATGCGCCTGCATGCTGGCTCTGGTCTGAGCGTCGAGCGCGCCGAACGGCTCATCCATCAGCAAGATGCGCGGGGCGTTCGCCAGCGCGCGCGCGATCGCGACTCGTTGTTTCATCCCGCCCGAGAGCTGCGCCGGATACAGGTCGGCAAAGTCGGTCAGGCCGACCAACTTCAGCCATTCATCCGCCGCCTTGGTCGCCTTGTCGTCGCGCAGCCCCTTCATCTTCGGGCCGAACAGCACGTTCTTCCTGACGGTGAGCCAGGGAAAGAGCGTGTAATTCTGGAACACCATGCCGCGATCCGCGCCGGGGCCGGTCACCGGGATGCCGTCCACCGCGACGATGCCCGCGCTCGGATCCTCGAGCCCCGCGACCACGCGAATCAGCGTGGATTTGCCGCAGCCGGAAGGGCCGATCACGCTGATGAACTCGTTGCGCCGGACTTTGAAATTGATGTCCGACAGCGCCACCATCTTGCCGTCCGGGCTATCCGGGTTCGGGAACTCGCGAAACAAGTGCTCGATGCTGAGCACCACCTTGCGTTTGTCTATCTCGGCGAAGTACTCGGCGACTTCAGGAACATGGTCGAGGTAACTCGGTAACTGAATGCGGTCGTCGTCAAACATGAGTCAGTAGCTTTCGCGGCGCGCGGGCGAAATTTCTTGCCGCAAGGCGTGGCAAAGTTATCAGGTACCGACGAGCCGAGCACGTTGTGGCAGCGCGCGGCGGACCGCGCGCATCATGCGCACGAGCTTGGTCTGACCCGTCTCCCACGGGAAGAGGTACCGACCGAGAAGGGCCAGGAATTGGTCGGTAGCGAGCCCGACCAAACCAATGATGACGATCGCGGCGTACACGTTGTCGAAGTGGCGGTAGCGCTGCTGCTGATAGAGCCAGGCGCTCAGACCCGACTTTTCGCCGATCAACTCCGCGACCACCAGGTACGTCCACGCCCAACCGATCAGGATGCGCATGTCGCGATACAGGCCGGGAATGGCGCCGGGCACGACCACGTTCCAAACCAACTGGCGCTTGTTGGCGCCGAGCGTCTGTGCAGCGTGCAGCAACGAGACCTCGACCGAGCGCGTGGTGTTCGAAACGATCAGCACCATCTGAAAGAAGGTACCGATGAAGATGATGGCAATCTTGGGCTCGTCTTGCAGGCCGAGCACGGTCAGCGCCAACGCACCGAACACGGGCGCCGGCATGTAACGCACGAAGTCGACGAACGGTTCGAACAAGCGCGCAAAGAATGGAAAGGTACCGCACAGGACGCCGAGCGGTAACCCGAACACCGCAGACCAGAAGAAGCCCCAGAAGATCACCTTGCAGCTCTGCAGCAAGCTCTCGTGCAACCAGGCGTCACCATCGCGCTCGGGCGCGGTAGTGAACGCGGTGAATAGGGCGCGCGCGACAGCGTGCGGCGGCTGCAGGTAAATCGGGTTCACGCGCTCGCCCGAGACCCGGCGCGCGTGCGCGGCGTCGAGCTCGCGGTTGCGCAGGATCACCACGTCCAGATCGACGCGCTCCCCCACCGCGACGTAGCTGTGCTCACCGGGGACTTTGGTGTCGCCGGCGTCGGACACCAATACTTGCGGATGCCAGATGAACGGCACATAGCTGATCAGGCACCAACTCAAGAGCGGCAGAGCGAACGCCAGCACTCCCACCCACAGCCGCGCTTGTGCATCGAGCGGCTTGCGGACACCCAGCAGGCGAGCCAAAGGCTCGTTCTTGGGCACGGACGAGGACGGGGTTTTCGTGGCTGAGGTCATGGCAATTTGGCCGTGGGGGCCCCGAGACACGGGGTCGGGAGCGGAGCTCCCGATGCTCGCAGAGTCGCGCGACGGGAACCCTCATCTGTGAGGGGGTGCATGGCTGTAGAGTCGGCCCGTTCATGTTGCAGGCAGATGTCATAGACGCTTCTGGGCAAAGAGGCTCGAGCAGCTCCCTTGGCGGCGGTCGGTGCGCGAATCTCCGCGCCACGCCCTGAGCTGGCTCGGCAACGGCGCTCGACACGAACCGACACAAACCCGACTCATGGACCGGCCCAACGCCACTTCCGCCGAGTCGCCGTGTGGGGTGCTTCCCCAGCAGCAGGAAGGCGGGGCGAAACGCCCCCTGGATCCCCTGGAATTTCAGGGCTTTTCTAAGCGCTCTGCAACCGAATTTATAGGGGGCTTTTCCGACGAGCGGGCTCGCCTTAGTAGTGGCATTTGCACCGTGTTGCCGGAGGATTTCACCCCCGCACACGGAAAGCGAATCATGACTTCGGAAGTTGCCCCCGGGCGCGTCGCGCAGCCCAAGTCCACGCGCTGGATTCTGGCTGGCGCATTCGTGCTCCTGCTCGGGGCCGCCATTGTTTTCAGCCGCGGCCGCAAACTGACCGGCAGCGGGACCGTGGGGGCTCCCGCCGACAGCGCAGCCGGTGCTCGGCCCACACCGGTGGTGGTGGCACGCGCCAGCACCCGCGATGTGCCGATCTTTCTCGACGGACTCGGCAATGCGGTCCCGCTCGTCACCGTGACGGTCAGACCGCAGGTGGACGGTCCGCTCTTGTCGGTCTCGTTCCAAGAAGGGCAGCACGTAAAAAAGGGCGATCTGCTGGCGCGCATCGACCCGCGCCCGTTCACCATTCAGCTCCATCAAGCACAAGCGGCGCTCGCGCGCGACCAAGCACTCGCCAAAAACGCCAAGGTCAACCTGGCGCGCTACAGCGCGCTGCACGAGCAGGGCCTGGCCACGCAAGAACAGCTCGACGACCAGCGCGCGACGGCCGATCAGCTCGCGGGGACGATCAAGGCCGACGAAGCACAGATCGAAAATGCACAGCTGCAACTGGCCTACACCGAGGTGCGCTCGCCCGTCGACGGCGTGACCGGCGTTCGCCAAGTGGACCAAGGCAACGTGGTTCACGCCGCAGACCCCAACGGCATCGTGGTCGTCACCCAGCTCGATCCGATGGCCATCGTGTTCACGCTGCCGCAAGACAATTTGCCGCAAATCAACCGCGAGATCGCCGGCGGTCTGCAAATCGAAGCCTACAGCCGAGACGGCGATCGCCTGCTCGGCCGAGGTAAGCTCATCCTGGTCGACAACCAGGTGAGCCTGACCACGGCCACCATTCGACTGAAGGGCACCGTGCCCAACCCGGACAAGGCGCTCTGGCCCAACGAATTCGTGCGGGCGCGCTTGCTGCTCGCCACGCGCAGCGGGGTATTGTCGGTGCCCGCGCCAGCGGTGCAACGTGGGCCGCAAGGCACCTTCGTGTACGTGGTCCTGCCGGATCAGACCGCCGCGCTACGGCCGGTCGAAGTCGAAACCGTGCAAGACCAGTGGGCCGTGATCAAGAACGGCATTCAGCCCGGCGATCAGGTGGTCGTCGAGGGGCAAAATCAATTGAAACCGGGCGCCAAGGTGGCGGTGCGCTCGAGCGTGGCCGGCGAGCGCGGGACGCTCGGCCCCGGCAGCGGCAGTGACGCGCCGCCGGCGCAAACCACAACGACGAGAGGAAAGCGCGGCGACGGAGCCCAGCCGTGAGCATCTCCGAGCCGTTCGTTCGTCGCCCGGTGGCGACGACGCTGCTCGTGATCGGAATCCTGATCGCCGGCATGGTGGCGTTTCGCGCGCTGCCCGTGTCTGCGCTGCCGCAGGTCGATTACCCGACGATCGTCGTGTCGACCTTCATGCCGGGCGCAAGTGGCCAGACGATGTCGGCCACCGTCACCACGCCTCTCGAGCGCCAATTCGGACAAATGCCGGCATTGACGCAAATGACCAGCGTCAGCAGCTTCGGCAGCTCACAAATCACGCTGCAATTCACGCTCGAACGCGACATCGACGCAGCCGAACAAGACGTGCAAGCCGCGATCAACGCGGCGGCCAATTTGCTGCCCAAGACGCTGCCCACGCCACCTTCGTACAGCAAGAGCAACCCCGCGGACACGCCCATCCTCACCTTGAGCGTGAGCTCGGACACGCTCGCCTTGAGTCGAGTCTCGGATTACGCGGACTCGATCTTGGCGCAGAAGGTGTCGCAGGTCTCCGGCGTGGGCCTGGTCAGCCTGAACGGCGGGGCGAAACCTGCCGTTCGCATCCAAGTCGACCCCGAGTCCTTGGCCGGCACGGGGCTCAGCTTGGAAGACGTGCGTTCGGCGGTCGCCTTGGCCAACGTGAACCAGCCCAAGGGCACGCTCGACGGTCCGCGCCAAAGCTACACCATCGCCACCGACGATCAGCTCTTCAAAGCCGAGGCCTTCCGACCGCTGATTCTCGCTTACAAAAATGGCGCGCCGATCCGGCTGCAAGACGTGGCCAGCGCCGAAGACGGCGTCGAGAACAATGAGCTCGCGGGCTGGGCAGACGACAAGCGCGCGATCATTTTGAACGTGCAAAGGCAGCCCGGCGCCAACGTGATCGAGGTCGCCAACCGCGTCAAAGCGCTGCTGCCACAGCTCCAGGCCTCCTTGCCGTCGAACATTCAGACCCAGGTACTGAGCGATCGAACCGAGACCGTGCGCGCATCGGTGGAAGACGTAGAATTCACGCTGCTGCTCACGATCGGCCTGGTGGTTGCGGTGATCTACGTGTTTTTGCGCAGCGTGCGCGCCACCGCCATTCCGAGTCTGGTCGTGCCATTGTCGCTGATCGGCACGTTCGGCGTGATGTACTTGCTCGACTACAGCCTCGACAATTTGTCGTTGATGGCGCTGACCATCTCCACCGGCTTCGTCGTCGACGACGCGATCGTGATGATCGAAAACATCGCGCGCTACATCGAAGATGGCGATCCGCCGTTCGAGGCCGCCTTGAAGGGCAGCAAGCAGATCGGCTTCACGATCGTGTCGCTCACGGTCTCGCTGGTTGCCGTGCTCATCCCGCTCTTGTTCATGGGCGGGATCGTCGGCCGGCTGTTCCGCGAATTCGCGGTCACGCTCAGTGTGGCGATTGGAGTCTCTGCGCTGCTGTCATTGACGCTCACGCCGATGATGTGCGCGTTCCTGCTGCGCCCCGAACCCCCGCTCTCGGCTCGCGGCGCTTTCCATCGCTGGTCGGAGCGCGCGTTCGAAGCGGTGATCGCGAGCTATGACCGCGGGCTGAAATGGGTGCTGCGCCATCAGCGCACGACTTTACTCGTGACCGTTGCCACCTTGTTGCTCACGATGGTCGTGGCCTGGGTCGTGCCGAAGGGCTTTTTTCCGCAGCAAGACACGGGGCTGATCGTGGGCGTTACCGAGGCCGCCCCGGACGTCTCGTTCCCGCGCATGATGCAGCTCGAGACCCGAATCTCGGACGTGGTACGCAAGGATCCGGACGTCGATCACGTGGTGTCGTTCATCGGCGCAGACGGCACGAACGCGACCGTGAACAGCGGGCGGCTGTCGATCACGTTGAAGCCGCGGGCACAGCGCAAGTCCAGCAGCGACGAGGTGATCGCCCGCCTCAAGCCGGAGCTCGCGCAGGTGACGGGCGTTGCCACGCATTTGCAGTCCGTTCAAGACCTGCAAGTAGACAGCCGCATCGGACGCACCCAATACCAATACACGCTGGAAGACGCCGATAGCGCGGAGCTCGACGAATGGTCGACGAAGATGCTGGCAAAGCTCAAGACGCTGCCGGAACTGAACGACGTGGCCAGCGATCAGCAGGCAGCAGGCCCGCAGCTCAGCTTGGACATCGATCGCGATACCGCTTCGCGCCTCGGCATCTCACCGCAGTTGATCGACGATACGCTGTACGACGCCTTCGGCCAGCGGCAAATTTCGACCATCTTCACCCAGCTCAACTTGTATCGCGTGATCTTGGAGGTGAAGCCCGAGGCCAGCGAAGATCCGCGCGCGCTCGAGCGCCTGTACGTGCGTTCGGCGAGCGGCACGCAAGTCCCGCTGTCCAGCTTCGTGCGCATGAGGCACAGCTCGGCGCCGCTCGCGCTCAGTCATCAAGGCCAGTTTCCCGCCGTCACGCTGTCCTTCAACTTGGCCAAAGGCTCGCTCGGTGACGCGGTGGCAGCGATCCACCGCGCCGAAGGCGAAATCGGCCTCCCGCCGGGAGTGCGCGCCGACTTCAGCGGCACCGCCAAGGCTTTTCAGGATTCGCTCGCCAGCGAGCCGCTCTTGATTTTGGCCGCGCTAGTCACCGTCTACATCGTGCTGGGCGTGCTGTACGAGAGCTATATCCACCCGATCACCATTCTATCGACGTTGCCGTCCGCCGGCATCGGCGCGCTGCTGGCGCTGATGATCTGCGGCAGTGAGTTCAGCGTGATCGCGCTGATCGGCATCATTTTGCTGATCGGCATCGTCAAGAAGAACGCGATCATGATGATCGATTTTGCGCTCGAGGCCGAGCGCGAGCACGGCCTGTCCCCTGAAGAGTCGATTCATCAGGCGTGCCTTTTGCGCTTTCGACCGATCATGATGACGACCTTGGCCGCTTTGCTCGGTGGCCTACCGCTGGCGTTGGGTTCGGGCTCCGGTTCGGAGCTGCGCCGGCCGCTCGGCATCGCGATCGTGGGCGGGCTCCTGATCTCTCAGGTGCTCACTTTGTACACCACGCCGGTCATTTATCTGTACATGGACCGCCTGGGCCGCTACCTGTCGCGGCACAAGCGCGTAGGCCGCGCGTCGGGCTCGGAGCCAGCGCCGGAAGCCACATGAAGGGCTCTGCGGTCCCCGACGGAGGGAGCATCGCCGGACCGTTCATCCGGCGTCCGATCGCCACCACGCTGCTGGCGATCGGCGTGCTGTTGGCCGGCGCTTGGGCGTACACGCTGCTGCCGGTCTCGCCGCTACCCCGCGTGGATTTTCCCACGATTTCCATCAGCGCCAGCCTGCCCGGCGCAAGCCCCGAGACCATGGCCTCGGCCGTGGCCACGCCGCTCGAGCGGCGCTTCGGGCGCATCGCGGGCGTGACCGAGATCACGTCCACGAATGTGCTCGGCACGACCAACATCACGCTCCAGTTCGATCTGGACCGGGATGTCGACTCGGCAGCGCGCGACGTGCAAGCAGCGATCGCCGCCGCCGGCGGAGAGCTGCCCACGAATCTGCCGTTCCGGCCGACTTACCGCAAGGTCAACCCGTCCGACTCGCCGGTGATGATCGTGTCCATGACCTCGGACACCGTGCCGCTCGCCCAGGTCTTCGAAGCGGGCAACAGCATCCTGGCACAGAAAATCTCGCAGGTGCCGGGCGTGGGGCAAGTTACGGTCGGCGGCGGTCAACAACCCGCGGTGCGCATCCAAGCCGACCCCAAGGCCCTCGCCGGCATGGGCTTGAGCATGGCCGATCTGCGCGTGGCGGTCGCCTCCGCGACGGCGAACGAAGCCAAGGGCAGCATCGCGGGCATTCGCCAAACCACGATCATCGGCGCCAACGATCAGCTGTTCGGTGCCGACGCGTTTCGCTCGGTCGTGATCGCTTATCGCGATGGCGCGCCCGTCCGGCTGAACCAAGTCGCGGACGTGTTCGACGACGTCGAGAACAACCGAGTGGCCGCGTGGCACAACGGTAAGCGCGCGGTATTGCTGATCATTCGGCGCCAACCCGGGTCCAACATCATCGCCACCAGCGAGCGCGTGAAGCAATTGATCCCGGAGCTGGTGAAGTCCATTTCGCCCGCGATCAACGTGGTGGTCGCGGTCGAACGCACCAAATCGATCAAGGGCTCGGTGCGCGACGTCGAAAAGACCCTGCTGCTCAGCGTGCTGCTCGTGATCGGCGTGGTGTTCGTGTTTTTGCGCAGCGTGCGCGCGACCTTGATCCCGAGCGTGGCAGTACCACTGTCCTTGGTCGGGACCTTCGGCGTGATGTACCTGCTCGGCTACAGTCTCGACAACTTGTCGCTGATGGCGCTGACCATCTCCACCGGCTTCGTCGTCGACGACGCGATCGTGGTCACCGAAAACATCACTCGGTACATCGAGCAGGGTAAACGCCCGCTGGCCGCAGCACTCGAAGGCGCAAAGCAAATTGGCTTCACGATCGTGTCGATCACCGCCTCACTTTTGGCGGTGTTCATTCCACTCTTGTTGATGGGTGGGATCGTAGGCAGGCTATTTCGTGAGTTCGCGGTCACGCTGAGCGTCGCGATCGGCTTTTCGGCGTTGGTCTCGCTGACACTCACGCCCATGATGTGCTCGCGCTTGCTGCGCCCGCACGGTCACGCGCACGGTCGCTTGTACACCTCTTCCGAGCGCGCGTTCGCGGCGCTCTTGCGCGGCTATGAGCGCGCGCTCGACTGGGTGCTCGGACACCGACGCCTGGTGCAATTGCTGCAGGTCGGGACCGTGGTGCTGACCGTCTTCTTGTTCCTGATCCTGCCGAAAGGGCTATTTCCACAGCAGGATCTAGGGCAACTGATGGGCTTCTCCGAAGCGCCGCAAGACGTGTCCTTCAAGACCATGCGTGAGCGGCAGCTGGCAATCAATCAGATCGTTCAGGCCGACCCGGACGTGGCCAACGTGGTCTCGTTCATTGGCTCGGGCAACGGTTCCACCGGCAACACGGGCACGGTCTTCGTCGATCTGAAGGCAATGCCACCGCGCCAGACCTCGGCCGATCAGGTCATTGCTCGGCTACGACCGAAGCTCGGGAAATTGGTCGGCGTCAACTTGTACATGCAAAGCGTGCAAGACGTGCGCGTGGGCGGCCGCTCTTCGCGCACGCAATATCAGTACACCCTGCAAGACGCCGACCTCGACGAGCTGCGCACTTGGGCGCCGCGCGTGTTGGATCGCTTCAAGAAGATCCCGATCTTGAAGGACGTCGCCACGGATCAACAAACGTCCGGGCTCACCTTGGCTCTGAACATCGATCGCGATACCTCGGCCCGCCTCGGTCTATCCCCCGCGGCAATCGACAGCGCGCTGTACGACGCCTACGGCCAGCGCCAGATTGCAACCATGTATGGACCGCTCAACCAATACCGCGTGGTGCTGGAGACCAAGCCAGAATTCCAGGTCGGCCCCGAGAGCCTGAAGGATTTGTACGTGGGCGCGCCCAGCGGCGGACAAGTCCCGCTGCCCGCCGTCACGCGCTCGAGCATTACCTACACCCCGCTTGCGATCAACCACCAGGGACAGTTCCCAGCGACGACGTTGTCGTTCAACCTGACGCCCGGCAAGTCCCTGGGCGACGCGATGAAAGCCATCGACGCCGCAGAGGACGAGATCGGCATGCCGCCCAGCATTCGCGCTGCGTTTCAAGGAACCGCCCAAGCCTTCTCCGCCTCGCTCTCGAGTCAACCTCTGCTACTCGCGATCGCGCTCTTGACCGTGTACATCGTGCTCGGAGTTCTGTACGAGAGCTACGTTCACCCGATCACGATCTTGTCGACGATCCCATCGGCCGGCGTGGGCGCGCTGCTCGCGCTCTTGCTGTTCAAGACCGAGTTCAACGTGATCGCGTTGGTCGGCTTGATTCTGCTGATCGGCATCGTGAAGAAGAACGCGATCATGATGGTCGACTTTGCGATCGAGGCCCGGCAAAACGAGAACATCTCGGCACACGACGCGATTCGCGAGGCCTGCTTGCTGCGTTTCCGCCCGATTTTGATGACCACCGCCGCGGCCTTGCTCGGTGCACTCCCGCTCGCCTTCGGCACCGGCATCGGCTCGGAGTTGCGCCACCCGCTCGGTATCTCGATCGTCGGCGGGCTGATCTTGTCGCAACTCTTGACGCTCTTCACGACGCCGGTCACGTACCTATCGCTGGATCGATTCACGCGCAAAAAGCGCCATCCCATCCACGCGCCTCTGCTCGAGCCGGCCGCTACTGCGGGTGAGTGAAGCTCGGAGCGGGACCTAGCCTCGACTCGAGCACGAAGCGTGCGCTAGCTTCTCGCCCATGCCGAACGACGTTCGAAGCCTGCGCACGAAACTGCGGGACTTTGCGCTCGCACTGCCCGAAGTTCACGAAGACATGCCCTGGGGAGAACGCGCACTCAAGGTCAACAACAAGGTGTTCGTATTCCTGGGCCACGACATGGACAGCGAGTTCAAGTTCAGCGTGAAGCTTCCGAGCTCGAACAAGAGCGCGCTGCGTCTGCCCTTCACCTCACCCACGGGCTACGGCCTCGGCAAGAGCGGCTGGGTGAGCGCCAAGCTGGACGCGAAATCCCAAGCCTCGTTCGAGATGCTGCGCGACTGGGTGAAGGAGAGCTACTGCGCGATCGCCCCCAAGAGCCTCGCGGACCAAGTCCAGCCCGATGCCAGCAAAACCAAAGCCGAAAAGCTTGCCAAAGCGAAGACGGCCAAGCAAGCAGCCACGAAGCGCAAGGTCAAGGCCGAGGGGCGCGCGAAGTCGGCCTCGCTGACCATTGGCGGCCGGAAGGGCCGATAGCTCGAACAGCAACGTCGGTCGGCTCGTTCAGCGGGGCATGTGCGGTCTGCGCGGCCTGCGCGGCCTGTGCAGCGGTCAAATTCACTCTAACTGTCTGTTGACGTGAGCAATCCCGTGGTGCGCGGCCGCGCTGCGGGTTTGGTCATCTTTTCGGGCTTTGCGGCGCTGCCTGCGCGCCCGCGACGACAGGACTAGAATGGGGGCGATCTCAGGTTGCCCAGCGCACCTCGCAACCCACCGACTGCCTCGCGCGCCGGGCGACTTGGGGCCGCAGAGAGTGCGAGCTCGCGACGGAAGGCGCCAGCATGAATCGAACACGCTTCTGGGATCGAAACGAGCGGATGCTGGTCATTGCGTTCGTTGCTTGCTGCTCTGCGGGTGCAAACGCTTGCGCCAAGGTCGAAGACGGCGGCAGTGGGCCCATCGTGTTAGCGAGCGCCGGCGATACTGCGAACAACACGGCTGTCGCCGGCGTGATGTCGAACGGCGGTGGCAACGCCAGCGCGGATTCGAACGGTGGGAACATGGGCAGCGAAGTCAGCGTCGACGCCACGAGCGGCGCGAACAGCGCGAACAGCGCGAACAGCGCGGCCGGCGCGGACAGCGCGAGCGCCGCGAACAGCGCGGGCGGCGCGAACAGCGCGGGCGGCGCGGACAGCGCGAGCGGCGGGAGCACTCCCGACCTGCTCGGTCTGGGCGCGCGCTATGAACAGCTCCGGCTACACCTCTCGATAGGTTGGGATCGCCCGACTTGCGCGGACATGCACGTGTCGCGCACTTCCGGTTATCTCACCTGGACAAATTGTGAATTCGGCGCGGACAATCGCCAGCTGAGTGCGGAGGAACTCGAGTCCGTGACCCAGGCGGTCAGAAATCTCAGGCCCAACCCGAAGCTTGGCTGCGCCTACGACTTGGTTGCGATCACACTAGACGTGACGACCCCATCGGGCGTCGAACTCTACTGCGAGCCTTTGGTCGAGTGTCCAACTCCAACCGATCGTGCCTCCGTCGATGGCTTGGGCGAGCTCTACGTGCTGCTATTGAAGCTCACCGGGCACTACAGTCCCTGAACGAGCCGAGCGCGCCAAGAGGCTGAGGTCTCCACCTCGCAAATCCGCCCCCGCAATCCGTCACGCACCGCAGGAGCCGGGCACGCGAAGGAACAGCGCGCGCTGCGAGGTGCGTGGCTGGATTGTGATCGCCCCAAAATCACGGCTCGGCGCGCGCCGAATCGACGCAGAAGGGCCGCTTTGCAGGACAAACTGCGGCAAGCGAGGTAGGCTTGCCGGCCTGATGACCTACCGCAGCAGTACCACGACTCAAGGCCGCAATATGGCTGGCGCGCGTTCGCTTTGGCGCGCGACCGGCATGAAAGATGCGGACTTCGACAAGCCGATCATCGCCATCGCCAATAGTTTCACGCAGTTCGTGCCCGGGCACGTGCACTTGCACGACGTCGGTCAGCGCGTGAAGAAGGTGATCGACGCGGCCGGGGGCTGGGGCGTGGAGTTCAATACCATCGCGGTCGATGACGGCATCGCGATGGGCCACGGCGGCATGCTGTATTCGCTGCCCAGCCGCGATCTGATCGCGGACAGCGTGGAGTACATGGTCAACGCGCATTGCGCGGATGCTCTGATCTGCATCTCCAACTGCGACAAGATCACGCCCGGCATGTTGCTCGCCACCATGCGCCTGAACATTCCGACGATTTTCGTCTCCGGCGGCCCGATGGAGGCCGGTAAAATCGTGGGCACGCACGATCGAGACGGCAAGGCTTTGGTGCGCAAGCTCGATTTGATCGACTCGATGATCGCCTCCAGCGATGCAAAAGTGAGCGACGCCGAGCTGAAGGAGATGGAACGCTCCGCTTGCCCGACGTGCGGTTCCTGCTCGGGCATGTTCACCGCCAACAGCATGAACTGTCTGAACGAAGCGCTGGGCTTGGCTTTGCCGGGCAACGGCACCCTGCTCGCGACGCACGCTCGCCGCTGGGAGTTGTTTGCCTCCGCCGGCGAGCGCATCGTGGAGATGGCCAAGCGTTTTTACCTCCAGGGAGACTCCTCGGTGTTGCCGCGCAACATCGCGACCTTCGACGCCTTCGAGAACGCCATGACGCTGGATATCGCCATGGGCGGCTCGACCAACACCGTGCTCCACATTCTGGCCATCGCCGAAGAGGCGGGCGTGAACTTCAAGATGTCGGACATCGATCGCTTGTCCCGCAAAACGCCGAGCATCTGCAAAGTCGCGCCGTCCTCCAGCTATCACGTGGAGGACGTGCACCACGCCGGCGGCATCTTCACCATCCTCGGTCAGCTCGACAAGGCCGGCTTGATCCACCGTTCCGTGCACACGGTGCATGAGCGGACCATGGGCGAGGCGATCGATCACAACGATGTCCAGCGCCCGACTGCGACGGCCGAAGCCAAGCAGCGCGCGCTGGCCGCCCCCGGCGGGGTTCCCACGCAGGTCGCGTTTTCGCAAGACAAGTACTTCCCCAGCATCGATGCCGATCAGGAGAAAGGCTGCATTCGCGACGTGGCCCACGCTTATACCAGCGAGGGCGGGCTCGCAGTGCTGTACGGCAACATCGCGGTCGATGGCTGCATCGTGAAGACCGCAGGCGTGGACGAGTCGATCTGGAAGTTCGAAGGCCCGGTGCGCCTGTTTCACTCTCAAGACGCCGCGTGTGACGCGATCTTGGCCGATCGAATCAAGCCGGGCGACGTGGTGGTGATCACGTATGAAGGGCCCAAGGGCGGCCCCGGGATGCAGGAGATGCTGTATCCGACCTCGTTCTTGAAGGGCAAAGGCTTGGGCAAAGAGTGCGCGCTGATCACGGACGGTCGCTTCAGCGGCGGCACTTCTGGCTTGAGCATCGGCCACGTCTCGCCGGAAGCGGCCGAGGGCGGCGCGATTGCGCTGGTCGAAGAAGGCGATCGAATTCTGATCGACATCCCCAACCGCCGGCTCGAGCTCTTGGTCGACGAGCGAACCCTGGCCAGGCGGCGCGAGTCCGCCGAGGCCCGCGGCCGCGACGCATTCCGTCCGAACCGCGATCGCTACGTTTCGACAGCGCTGCAAGCCTATGCACTGATGACCACCAGTGCGGCGCGCGGCGCGGTGCGTGACCTCTCGCAGCTCACGCAGTCGAAACAATCGCGATGACCACGCGGGTGTTGCTGATCCGCCACGGGGCCACCGAGCTCAGTGCCGAAGACCGCTTCGCGGGCGCGACCGACGTGGCACTTTCGGAAGAAGGGCAAGCGCAGGCTCGTGCGCTGGGCGAGCGCTTGGCCGAAGCCGAACTCGCGGCGGTATACGCGAGCCCCATGCAGCGCACGATTGCAACAGCGAACTTCGTGGCGGCACCGCATGGCCTTCCGGTCACGACCGACGCCGGCCTGCGCGAGATCGATCACGGCCGCTGGGAGCAGCTCACCCGTCACGAAGTCGAGCAGCGCTTCCCTGAGGAATATGCCAATTGGGAGGCGGACCCATTCACATTCGCGCCCGAAGGGGGGGAGTCTGGATTGAGTGTTATGGCGCGCGCGTTGCCCGTATTGCGCCGTATCGTGGTGGCGAATACCGACAGGACGGTAGCCATCGTCTCACATAAGGCTACCATTCGGCTGATGCTGTGCAGTTTGCTCGGCATCGACGCGCGCGGCTATCGCGATCGCCTCGATCAATCTCCCGCGTGCATGAACGCCCTCGACTTCAAAGACCCCGTTCGCGCGCGCTTGGTCGTGTACAACGACATCTCGCACTATGCGCTCCGGCCAGCGCAGACTCGTTCTCGTTTATCGAAGTGGTGGGGCTAGTCACCCTCGCGGGTTTTGGCGATTCCCAATTCCCGAGGGCGAGGATCGGTCCCGAAACACGCCCATTCCAAGCTGCGCGCAATTTTGACGTTGCGCGCGTGCTTGCAGCACCATCCCATCCCCGAGCCTAGGGTGCGCTCTCGGAAACCCAATCGTCCTGGCAATGTCAAAGGATCGTTGTCGATTGGTCTCTGGTAGTACAATGCTAAATTCGCTCAAGGTTTTGATCGCGTGGCCCGCACAGACCTCCCCCCCTATCCGGAATCGAATGACCCGGTCAGCGAGCAGAGGTTTGTCGGTGAGCCGGTGACTACCAAGCTGCGCTACCGACAAGCATTGATCACACTCCGCTCGGGTACGTTGTACTTGGGTCGAAACCCCCAGTGCGAGCTGTCGATCAGTGACCCGGCCGTGTCGCGACGACACGCGCGTCTGTGGGTCAACCCGACGCAGATCGTGATCGAAGACCTCGGCAGCCAAAACGGCGTGTTCGTCAATGGCGAGCGCATCCACGGCCCGCGCGCGCTGCGCGCGGGTGACATCGTGCGCATTTGCACGCACGAGCTCCAGCTCATCGACGTGGCCGATGAGATCGTGCCCGAGGCGAACCGCTATCGGCTCACGGGTGAAACGCTGAGCGGCGCAGAAAACACCACGTTGCTCGAGCAGATCCAACAGCCGAGGAGCCAATCGCCCGTGCGCGGCCAACGGCCCAACATGCGTCTGGATACGCCCCCCGGCCGCGCTCTCGATTCGAGCGTGCAGCGCGCAGCCGAGCCGGTGCGGCGCCCGAGCAGCAATCCCCCGCGCAGCGATTCCCTGGCGTCAGCCATCGTGCTGCTCGACGAAGCGCTCAACGTCGGCGACACCGCCGAAGCCGAACGCCGGCTCGGTCCAATCCTGATGCGCGCTCACGAGCTATTGCTGGAAGAGCACCCGAGCGGCTTCGAGCTGGCAGAGCACGTGGTCGTTTCGGCTGCGCGCCTAGCAGGCGAGACGCGCAGCGCCGCGTTCATGAATTACGCGGTAACACTGTATCAGCTGCTCAATCGCCCCCTGCCCGAGCCAGCCGTGAACGTGATCCACAGCTTGGTTCAAGCCGGTTTGTACCCAAACATGATGGCGCTCGAAAGCTACGTCGCCAAAATCGGCGTTCACGCCGAGAGCTTCGACCCGACCGAGCGCTTCTTGCTCGACAGCCTGCGGCGCGTGATCGCCGGCGCTTGAGCGGTTTCTCCAGCGCTCGCTACACTCCACTCTGGCGGGCGGAGCGCTCGCTCCAGCGCGCGCTCGAGTGATTTTGGACCCGAGGATCGAAGCTTCCCGGACGATAGCAAGCTCGACCACGCTTGGCCCCGAAAGAACAGCGCGCGGATGGTGGCTTCGTCACCCGCCAAGCTCAGGTCGGGGCGCTCGGCCCGGCGCTCTTCCACGCGCAAGTGGTCCGGCGAGAACTCGAGCGTGAAGGCGCGCTCTCCCGGCTCGACGAGGACCGTACACGAGAGCCCGCCCAGGTAGCGGCGCTTCAAGGACAAGAAAGCCCAGCCGAGGTTGAAAGTATCCCCGCGCTGCGGTTCCGACATGAAACGAGCACCCCAACGTCCGAGCTCCAGGATCACCGGCTCCAACGCACGGCCCTGCTCAGTCAGACGATAGACGCTGACCGCGAGCGGCGCTGGCAAGAGCTGTTTGTCGACGATGCGCGACTCTTCCAGCTCACGCAAGCGTTTGGCCAAGAGGTTCGTAGTCATTCCCGGCAGCTCGGCCAATAAGTCCGAATAACGCCGGGGCCCGAGCAGCAGGTTTCGGACGATGAGCAGCGTCCAGCGCTCCCCGACTCGATCGAGGGCGCGGGCCACGCCGCAGAACTGACGGTAGCTTTTGCGGGGCATTCTTTACTAACTAAATGTACAGTTGCAACTATCAAAAAGTAAAGCGAGAATGCTGACTGAAAGAGAGGAAACACGCCATGCCGAACGGTTCAGCCTCGACCTTGGTTTTTTTGGGTATTCCCAGCTTGGCGGCGGGGATCGTGGGGCTACTCGCGGTCGCGGTCTTCGTTGCCGAGCGCGCGCTCGGTGCGGCGTTTGGCTCGGCCATGCGTCGCGCCGCGCTCAGCGCGCTCGTCGCAGCGGTTTGGGCCGGCGCCACGCTGTGGCTCGCGGCGCGCGGGGTACTCGCTCGCTTCGACGCTCGACCGCCCCCGCTCATGCTGCTGCTCGTGCTCACTCTGGGCGGGGCCATCGCGCTCGCGTGCTCCCGTTTCGGCGAGCGACTCGCGCTCGGTCTGCCGCTGTGGGCGGTGGTCGGCTTCCAAGCCTTCCGGCTACCGTTGGAGCTCGTGCTGCATCAGGCTGCAGCCGACGGCTTGATGCCGGTCGAGATGTCCTTCTCTGGCTACAACTTCGACATCCTGAGCGGCGTCAGCGCACTGCTGGTCGGCACGGGGCTCGCGTTCGGCTGGCTGGGCGCGCGCGTAGCACTGCTCTGGAACATCGGCGGCCTATTGCTCCTGTGCAACATCATCGGCATCGCGGTGGCCGCCACACCGCTCTTTCAGGCCTTTGGACCCGACCACCTCAACGTGTGGGTCACTCGGCCACCGTACGTGCTCCTGCCAACCGTGCTGGTGCTGGCCGCGCTCTTCGGGCACGTGCTGACTTTCCGCAAATTGCGGGCATTGGCAAAGCTTCCGCTCACCGCTTCAGGCACGGGTTCAGCGGATCGCCATCGTCTCGGCACGGTTTGACGACTGACAGCGCGTTCGGCGCGTGAGCTGCCGGCGCTTTGCGCGCCGAGCTCGGAGCGAGCGGCGGGGTGGCGCGCCGCTCGCGCTCTTCCTCCAGGGTTTGGCGCAGCGAGCTGAGCTGCGCGTTCAGTTCGTCTGCGCGCAATCGCGAGCGCTCCTCCCCTTGCTGAGCCTGGCTACGTGCGGCCCGTTCTGCGAGCAGCGAGCGCTCGACCGTCGCGACTTTGTGTTCGACGTTGGGCTGCAATGCGCCGAAGTACAGGCCGATCGCCGTCAGCGCACCGCCAGCACACAGAGCAATCGACACGCTGGTCAATGTTCGCTGTCGGAGCAGCTGTGACATCAGAGTGCTCTCCAAGGTTCGCCGGGCAGTTCGCTCGCAATCGAGCTGCGATTGCAGCTCCGCACTCGCTCGGGCCAAGCCTCGGCGCGCTCGAACTCCGCGCGCTGCGCACTCTGGAGCTGCGAAAGCTCGATGCGCTGCGCGGTTTGAACAGACTCCCGGGCCGAGCGCTCGGCCAGCCGGCGGGCATGTTCCACGCGCTCTGCGTCCAGACGAGCGCGCTGCTCGGCTTCCGCGCTCAGGCGAGCGGCGAGCGCCGACCGTTGAAGATTGCTTTCCTCACGCTCGCGTGAGGGTCGCAGCTGATGTTGCCCAGAGCGCTGATCCCGTTCGGCCATTGCGAACGTCAGACTCGAACGCCGAGCGCCGTCTTGGGTGGCCGGGGCCCAGCAAAAAAAAACCGAGCCAAACTCGCACTGAGCCTGGCCCGGTCCCCCCTAGTCACGTCCCCCGAATCCCCCACCACCGAGCGCCGAATCGAACGCGCCCCCCTTTCCTCCTGTGCCCCACCGCTTGCCCCCGCACGTTCGCCTGGCGCTATGAACTCTCTGCTCAGCCTATCGGCCGACGCTCGCGACTCGTTCGAGAACGGATGATCGCTGCGCCATGGTCGTGACGTAGTGCACGACACATGCCACTCGCGTTCATCGCCAATTTAGTTTAAAATACGAATATCTGAATCGCCAACTGAGCCAGTTGGCACAAACGGTCCGGCACAGGCACGACACTTCGATCCGAGTCGATTCATGGCACACCGAGTCGCGTTCGGCGCCCCAGCGTGGGCGTGGAAAGGTTGGAACCCCACCGCCCTGCTGAGCGCCCCGACTAGGAATCTGTCCATTCACCTGCGGTGTTTATGTCGCGAGTTGCATCTTTTTGCATTATTCACGAATAATCGGAGTAAGATGCGGTAGCATTTCGAGGCGATCGAATGGGCTGGCTGCGTGATTTGATGGATCAGTCCGATTCTGGTTGTCGCAGCTACGGAGATCTCGCCCGAGCAGCGCTCGAGAGCAGTGATTGGCCCTCCGAATCCCGAATGGCCGAGCGCTCGCTGGCCAGCATCTTCAGCAAGCTCGATCGCAATCAGGAAGCAGACTGGTTGGCCGAAAGGGTGGGCGTGCAGCGAGTACTGTCAAAAGTGCTGGGCGTCCCGCTCGATGACGTGCGACCACCCGGGGTCCGGGCGGTTGGCAGCCAACGCGCTGACGTGCGCCGTCTCCGGCTGACGTCCCTCCGCTACGCACGAGCCCTGGATTTGGTCGACGAGCCGCTCTGTCCCGGGCTGCCGCCGGATGTGCTGAAGCCGGGCACCTACAGTCACACCTTTTGGCGCGCGCCGAGCGGCTCCGGCCGCTCACTGGTCGGCCGATTTCTGCAAGCTCGCGGGCTCTCGCACGTCATCGAGGCCGCAACCTTCGAGGACGCGCTCGCCCAGCTCCCGGAGCGCGGCCCCGTGTTCATCGAGCTGCACGCACAGCGACCGCGGGACGCCCTGCCGCTACCGGCCCCGCCCCGCGCGGAGCTGTGCATCGCCGCCGACTTCGAGCCGCGAAATCCGCTCTGGCGAGTGCAGGCCAGCCCGGCCGTCGAAACGTACTTGGACGAGCTCGTGGATTGGGTGGCTGCGCGCTTGCCCGCCGACGGGCGGTTCGACGCCACGCTCACACGAAAGTGGCTGCGCGGCGAAATGCGCGAGAGCGGCATCCTCGACGGCCTGGGCGCGGCTTTGGGGCTGTGCGGTTTGGCAGACGAACATGGCGTTCAGACCTTGCGCGGAAAGTCTGCGCAGAAATTGGCCGAGCGATACTGCCGCGACCGACTACTGGCCACGCTCGATCCGGAAGCCGCCCACAGCGCCTGGTTGAAGCGCAATGGCTACGACGTTCTGGTCGGCGTCGGTCACCGCTTACTGGCAGACTCGGATAAAGGTTGGGATGAACCGCGTTCGCTCGAGCATTGGCTGGAGCTCGTGCCCCTCGAATACCAGCGCGACGCGGACCTGGATTGGATGCGACTTTCGCTGAGTCACGCCGACTCCGCGATCCGTCCTGCCGATATCGAGAAAGCGGCGCGCAAGTTCCCGCCCGGGGCATTTCGGATCGTGCGTGCGTTTTCCCGCGCCGAGCTGCTGCGCGACGCCACGAGCCAGCCGCAACCGAGTTCCGGCCCCGAAGTACTGCTCTCTTTCGGCCCGCGCTGGCTGTCGAACGCTCTGCGTCTGGACGCGACTTCGGCACTGGTCAGCGGCTCGACCAGTGATTTCGGCGAAGCGCTGCTGCGGGGCCACGCCGCCTCACGTGTCGCGCGCGAGCTCGTGCAGCGCCTCTCGCAGCGAGGCAGCGCGTTCATCGAGAGCGTGCTCGAGCTGGAGGGCGCGGACAGCGCCGGGCACATCGCTGCCGTAGAAATGACGTTTCGCGCCGCCGGAGTCGCGCTGCTAAAAGGCGCCGAGATCAGCGCTGATTCGCTGGAAGCGCTGTGGGACGAAGTGCTTTCGGCGCGCTTGGAGTTCCCCGATCAGCTGCCCTGTCCGCGCATCGAATACCCGGATCCCGAGAGTGATGCGCTGCTCTCGCGTGGCATCTGGTATTTGGCTGCGCTTTCCATCAGCTCAGAGCTCGGACAACGCGCCGGCCGTCGTCACCCGCTTTTGCGGCCGTGGACCGCGCGTGAAGCGCACCCCGACTTGCGCGCGCTGTGCGCGATCATCGCTCGTGATTTGCCCACGAGCGAGGCCGACCGACCTTGGGTCTTGCGGGCCTATTCGCTGATCTCACGCTTGCGCGCGGAAATCGGCGCGCTGGGCAGCCTGGATTCACCCGAGATACTCGAGCGCCCCTCGGTGCTCTTGGACGAGGTCATGCACGGCGTGCTGAGCTGGGGCACGGTCGCTGGCATCGCCGACGGAGCGCTCGGGCTGCCCGCGCTGCAGGCGCTCGCTGGCGAACGCGGCGTGCGCTTCTCCGCCGTGGCCAGCGCCATTTGGGAAGCTTGGGACGACGCGCAGCGGCCCGCGCTCGGCGCGGCCTTCCTCGCCACCGACTCCGAGTACTCGAGCTGGTTTTGGCCGCACATTCCTGCCGACCTTTTGCAGGCATTGTTGTGCGACGCGCACACCAGCGACATCCCTTACGAGACGTTCGCTGACGAGCAGTGGCACGCCTTCCTCGATGCGCTCGATAGCGCACCGGCGCGAGCCGGGGACGCGCGCGCGTTCTCCTTGGCGCCCGACTTCGTGCTCGTCGAGGCCTTGGAGCGCGGGCTCGAGAGCCCCGCGTTGTTCGAAGCCCTGTGGCAACGCGCTCCGGATCGCGCCGAGCGCGAGCTTTCGCGGGCCCTGGAAAGCCGGGCTGACGACGATCTCGGGCGCCTCTCCGGTCTGCTCGCCGCGCTGAAGCCCAGCCAATTTTCGCGTCTCTCGGAGCTCTTCGCGCAAAAGGGCCTCGCTAATCTCGAGCGCGAAAAGCTGGGCGCGGTTCGGAGTTTCCTGCACGCTCAGATCCGCGATCGCAAACCCGGCTATCTCGAAGCGTACGCGCGTCTGTCTGCGATCGAGCGCTCACTTTCACACTGAGCCGCTCGACTTGACAGCTCCCGCGTCGACCACGAGACTCCGTGTATGCGCGTCTGGAGCTTGAGCGGAGGTTTTGGTTTTGAAAATCTGCGTCTCGAGCAGCGCCCCGAGCCGAGCTGTGGCAAGACCCAGGTGCTGATTCGCGTGCGCGCGGTCTCGCTCAACGCGCGCGACGTGATGATGGCGCGCGGGGAGTACAACCCACGCCAGAAGCTGCCCTTGGTCCTGGCTTCGGACGCCGCCGGCGAAATCGTGCAGGTAGGAGCGGAGGTCACGACCTTTCGGGTGGGCGAGCGCGTCTGCCCGATATTTGCCGGACTTTGGCAGAGTGGCCCGCTGACCCAAACGGCACGACGCAGTGCGCTCGGCGGCCCCGTCGACGGCACATTGAGTGAATACTTCGTGGCCGAGGCCTCGGCCGTGGTGGCGGTCCCGCAACAGTTGAGCTCTCTCGAGGGCGCGTGTTTGCCATGCGCCGCAGTGACCGCGTATCGCGCCGTGGTCGAACTTGCGCGGCTCGAGGCTGGGCAATGGCTCGTGTGCTTGGGCACCGGTGGTGTTTCGCTGGCAGCCCTGGGCATCGCGCGAGCGCTCGGCGTACGCGTGATCCTCACCAGCCGCAGCTCGGAGAAATTGGGGCGAGCGGCGGCCTTGGGCGTGGAGCACGGCATCGATACGTCGCAAACCGTGGAATGGGGCAACGCCGTGCGAACCTTGACCGAGGGCGAGGGCGCGCATCACGTGCTGGAGGTGGGCGGCGCGGGAACACTCGCGCAAAGCGTGCGCGCGCTGCGGCTGGGCGGCAGCCTGAGCGTGATCGGCGTGCTGTCCGGGGCGTTGCCCGTGCTCGACTTGCGCCCGATCTTGATGCAAGACCTGCGCATTCAAGGCGTCTTCGTGGGCAGCCGAGAAACGTTCCTAGGCTTGCTAGAGCTGGTGAAGACTCACGACCTGCGCCCACGGATCGACCGCATGTTCGAGTTCGAAGATGCGCGCTCGGCCTTCGAGTACGCCGCGAGCGGTCAGCAATTCGGCAAGGTCGTGATTTCCTTGGGCTGAGCCGAAAGCGCTCATCTGCCAGGCGCTGCGCACTTGGTGCTGCCCGCGACCACGCCGCATTTTTGGCCCGATTTGCAGGTCTGATCGAGCACGAAGGCGCCCCCTTTGCAGACCAAGATCTGGGTCTCGTCCGGAGTGCAGGAAAATGCCTGACCTTCGAGCTTCTTGTCGCAGGCATCGCCGAGCTTGGCGACCGAGGTGTCGCAGTTCAACTTGCCGGGGGCGGCGGCGCAGCCGTTCGCACCTCGACACAGGTAGAAGCGCTGCATCCGATGCTGCTTGCAGATCAGGACCTGCGAGCCATCCCCCGCACAAGCCTTGGAATTTTCCTCAGCGCAAGCGTCATCGGGCTCGCCCACCGAAGTGTCACACAGCGCGCGCGCCTCGGCGGTCACACAGCCTCGCGTACCGCGACAGGGCACGAAAACGTATACTCCGCCGTGGCACGCCAGCATGCCGTCCTTGCCGCTGCAGCTCGCTGCCCCTTCGTCATCGGCACTGCACGGGTCGTCCGGCTTGTTACCGCTGAAGTCGCAGCTCGTCCCCTTCTCGGTCGTCCGGCATCCCTCCGGTCCGTTGCACGGCGATTCGATGAAGCGGCCCGCCTGACACACGAGCTCGCGCTTGGCGTCGAGGCAGCGCGCCTCACCTTTATCACATGAGCTGCCGACCGAAGGTTTGCACTGTGGCAGCCACAGGACAGCCAGCGCACTCGAAATCAGCAGCGTGGAGCGAAGCGCCAAGACGCGCACGAGTCTAACCCAGCCGAGTCGCTCAGGGGACACCCTGCTTTTCGGCAAGATCGCTACAAATCACGAGCCGCTGCCGAGCGTGCGGGCGGCCGTTCGAGCTCGAACGGCTCGTGAGGACTCCGTTCCGACGCGTTCGCGAGCGGCGCAGTCTTGCCAGGCAGGAGCCGAAGGCCATACTTCGCACCTCACGCGGAGGTGATCACATGGGACTTCATATCGGCAGCATCGCGCCCGACTTCGAACAGGATTCGACCGAGGGCAAGATCAAATTCCACGACTATATCGGCAACAGTTGGGTGGTGTTGTTTTCGCACCCCAAGGACTTCACGCCCGTCTGTACCACGGAGCTCGGGCGAGCTTCGAAGCTGAAACAAGAGTTCGACCGGCGCAATGTCAAGATGATCGCAATCAGCGTCGACGACACGGCCTCGCATTTGAAGTGGTTGCCGGACATCGAACAGACTCAAAGTACCAAGATGAATTTTCCGATCCTTGCCGACGCGGATCGCAAGGTCGCAAAACTCTACGACATGATCCACCCCGAAGCGAACGACACCCTGACCGTTCGCTCGGTGTTCGTCATCGACAACAACAAGAAGATCCGCGCGACGATCACCTACCCGGCGAGCACCGGCCGCAATTTCAGTGAAATCCTGCGCGTCATCGATTCACTGCAGTTGACCGACAATTTCAAGGTGGCTACCCCCGCTGATTGGAAAGACGGCGACGATTGCGTGATCGTGCCGAGCATCAGCGACCCCGCAGAAATCAAGCAGCGCTTTCCCAAGGGCCATCAGGAGCTCAGGCCCTACCTGCGGATGACGCCGCAGCCCAACAAGTAGCTCTGCTCGGTAATGAACGCGCGAGGCGAACGCTCACCTCGCGCGTTCTTCTACCAGTGGTCGGCCGACGCTCACGGCCCGTGGTCCATGAAAGGTGCCGCCGGTCTTGGCCATTTCTACCAGGATCGGCGCCGGCGAGAAGCGCTCGCCGAACGCGCTCGCGTGGTCTTCCAAGCGATTCACGATCCGCGCCGCGCCCAGCGCGTCGGCAAGGTGAAACGGGCCGCCGCGAAAGGCGGGAAAGCCGAGTCCGAAGATCGCACCCACGTCACCATCGCGCGCGCTGCGCAAGATGCCTTCCGCGAAGCAGTGGGCTGCTTCATTGAGCATGCGTAGCGCGCAGCGCTCGGCAATCTCTGCAGCGGGCAGCGTGCCCTTGGGCTCGACGCCGAGCAGGGAGTAGACGCTGGCATCGACGGCGCGCGGCCCCCGCGCTGGCTCGGAATAGGCATAGAAACCGCGCTGATTTTTGGCGCCGAGTCGCTCGTCTTTCAGCAACGCTTCGGTTCCGAGCGACGGGGCCATCCGCGCGCCCAACGCCTCGTGTAAGACGTGTGCGACCTTGGTAGCGACATCGATGCCTATTTCATCGAGCAAGGTCAGCGGGCCGACGGGGAACCCCCAAGCGACGAGCGCCGCGTCGATTTGCTCGATCGGCACGCCCTCGGCGATCAAGAACGCGGCCTCGTTCAAGTATGGACCGAGAATGCGCGACGTGTAAAAGCCGGGGCCGTCACGGACCACGATCACCGTCTTGCCTTGTCGCTTGCCGAATTCGACCGAGCTCGCGATCACGCGCGCCACGGTCTGCTCCGTGATCACCACTTCGAGCAGCGGCATTCTCTCCGCGGGCGAAAAGTAGTGCATCCCGATCACTTGTTCCGGACGGCGCGCGCCCGCGGCGATCTGCTGAATCGGGATCGACGAGGTATTGGACGCAAAGATCGTGGTCTTTGGCGTGTTCCGCTCGATCTCGGCCAGCACTTGGCGCTTCAAGCTCAGGTCCTCGAACACGGCTTCGATCACCAAGTCGACCGCTTCGAAGCCTTCGTATGTCGTCGTGGCGGTGACGCGAGCCATCTTCAGGTCGCGTTCGCTCGCGGTCATGCGGCGAGCGCTCACTCGTTCGTCCAGAATCTGGCGCACGGACTTCAGCCCTCTCCCGATGGTGGCGTCGTCGCGATCCTTGATGCGTACCTCCGCATCGGCGACCGCTGCGCTGAGGTAAGCGATGCCCGCGCCCATCGAGCCCGCCCCGAGCGTGGCTACACGCCGTATTGGGCGTGCCTGGACGCCGGCGACGTCGTGACCGCTGTCTTTCTTGAGTTGCGTGCTCGCGAAGAACACGTGCCGCAGCGCGCGTGCGCTATCGCTCACCACGAGTTCGCCAAACGCGCTTGCCTCTGCTTCGAGGCCACGCAATTCTCCTGCCGAGAAGCCGAGCTTCACCACTTCCAAAATGCGCTCGGGAGCCGGATAGTTTCCGTGGGTCTTCTGCAGTAGCTGCTTTTCGGCTTTCTCGAACAGCAATTTGCGACCGAGCGGGTTTTCGACCAGCAAGAGCTCCTTCAACTCGGCGCGCTCGAACCAGCGCCTCACGCGCGATCGGCGGGCGCGCGGCTCGTTCGCACGGGCGAGCGCCGAGCGCACGGCGACCTCCAACAAGATCGACTTCGGAACGAGCTCGTCGAGCAGGCCCATGGCGAGCGCGCGTTTGGCGTCGATTTGCCTGCCGCTGAGCAACAGGTCGAGCGCATTCTCGATCCCGACCAAACGCGGTAGACGCTGTGTGCCGCCGAGCGCAGGCAAGATGCCCAGCTGTACCTCGGGCAAGCCGAACTTCGTCTCTGGTTCGCTGCTGGCGACGCGTGCCGAGCAGGCCAGCGCGAGCTCTAGACCTCCACCGAGGCACGCGCCATGGATGGCCGCTACCACGGGCACCCGGTAGTTGGCCAAGGCCGAGAGCGCTCGCTGCCCAGCACGCGACAGCTCCGCCGCCTGCTCGGCCTGCTGCACGGCAGCCAGCATCTGGATATCGGCACCAGCAATGAAGCTGTCGGGCTTACCGGAGGTGAATACCAAAGCCTTCAAGGCTGACTCTTGCGCAAGGCGCGCGAGCACCCCGGAGAACTCCTCGGCAAAGCTACTTTGCAGCGTATTCAAGGCTTCGCCCGTCACGTCGAAGCGGATGACGCCGACGCCGTCGGAGCGTAACTCGACCGACAGCGATGAGCTCCAGCGTTCGCCGTTCACTAGCTGGCCTCCAACACCAGCGCCGCGCCGAGCCCGCCGGCCGCGCACGCAGTGCACAATGCATGTTGTCCACCTCGGCGACGTAGTTCGCGCAATACCTGGGAGATTTGGCGCGCGCCGGTTGCGGCGAAGGGATGGCCGAGTGCGATCGAGCCGCCGGATACGTTGAGTTTGTCCCAATCGACCCGACCGATGCGCTTGTCACGGCCGAGCTTGTGGATGGCGAAAGTGTCGCTCTCGAAGGCCTGTAAGTTGCTCAAGACTTGCGCGGCGAAGGCCTCGTGCATGTCGATCAGGTCCATGTTCTTGAGCTTCAACTCGGCGCGGTCGAGCGCCAGAGGTGCCGCATATGCGGGCCCCATCAGCAGCTGTTCGGCCGGGTCGACCGCCGCGAACGCATAGCTGCGCAGGTAGCCGAGTACGTCGAAGCCCAAGGCCTTGGCCTTCTTTTCGCTCATCAGCAAGAGCGCGCTGGCACCATCCGTGAGCGCCGAGCTGTTGCCAGCCGTGACTGAACCGTAGCGACGATCGAACGCCGGCTTCAGCTTGGCGTAAGCATCGAGCTCGGAGTCTTTGCGAACCAGATTGTCCTCTTCGAACGGTTCGTAGCTGGGTGGGACGAACACCGGCATGACCTCCTCCCGCAGTCGCCCATCTGCCCAAGCTTGCGCCGAAAGCAGGTGACTGCGATGGGCAAACTCGTCCTGGTCGGCGCGTGAAATCCCGTTTTCCTTGGCCATCTTCTCGGCGCTTTCGCCCATGGTGAGGCCGGTCGAAGGCTCTTTCAGAGCAGGCGGGATCGGCAAGAGATCGGCCGCAGCGACGCTGGCAAAGGCGCGCAACTTCTCGCGCAGCGAGCGCGCCCTGCCGACCTCGACCAAAGCCGCGCTGAGTCGCTTGCTCGCGACCATCGGCACATCACTCGCGCTGTCGGCACCGCCGGCAATGCCGCAATCGATGACGCCCGCCATGATCGACTCGGCGACGTTGACGGTCGACTGGTAGCTCGTGGCGCAAGCGCGCGCCACGCTGTAGGCCTCGATCGAACGCGGCATGCCCGTTCCGAGCACGATTTCGCGCGCGATGTTGGGGACGCTGAGCGAAGGGATGACCTGGCCGTAAACGACCTGCTCGACCTCACGCGGCTCGAGCCCAGTGCGCTGCAGCAGCTCGGCGACCACGATCTTCCCGAGCTCCAGCGCGCTCAGATCCTTGTAAGCCGTGCCCTGCTTGGCAAACGGGGTTCGCAATCCCGAAACGATCGCCACCCGCCGCTCAGCGTTGGACTTTGCCATGCGCCACGAACGAGTAAGCCCCGTGACGCGGCGTGTCAAGCCGCGCCCAAGGGCTTCTCACTCAGCGTCCCCGACGGCGCGAACGCGAGTTCAGCGGGAGCCGTTCGAAGCGCGGCTGTCGTCTTCCGAGTGGGGCTCCACCGGCGCCGTGGAAGCGACGGTCTTCATGACGCCACTCACCGAAGGACCTGGGCGAAGAGTATCGAAACGGACCCGCACGCTGACTCGTGTCCCGCGCAGTTCATCACACAGCGTGCCAGCAAGTGCGAACAGCTGATGACGAACGGGCTCACCAGCCGTCACATCCGAGGCGAGTACGAGCTCGCCGCGTTGCTTTTTCAGCATGACGTGCAGGAGCGCGTCGCAAATCGCCTGACGGGCGTCGCTGGTCTCGGCGTCGAGTGCGTTGTTGCAGACCAACAATCCGGCGTGAATGGTGGCGTCTCGTCCGCCGACTTCATCCATTTTGCGACCGATACGCCGCGCGAATGTCGACGCACATTCATCGGCCGATTGGGCGATGACGATCGAATTGGGCGCTTGCGCTTGGTACTCTGCCAGCCACGGCGGCCACGTCGAGCCAAGCTCGAGAACGACCACCGACAGCAGTGTCTCGTCCGAATGTTCCATTGCTTCCCTCCGCGTGGCCTGCAGCCACGCGCCTCTGTAACTCTGTCCCGCAAACCCTGGGGCATTCGCCCCTGCCTCTACGCATGGGACTTTTTTCATTCGAATCAACGAGCTGATTCGAAGAAATAGTTTTCCAACGTATCCAATAGGAGATGCCTCCAATTTATCGGATTCGTCAACCCTGGAACGTCTCCTCGCGTACGGCTAGGCGTAAATGATCAATCAGGGGCCGAATCGCGCACGGTGTCCTACACGCAATTTATCGTATCGCAACGTTCAATTGCGTTCGGCGCGTTCGGCACGTTCGGCGCGTTCCGCGCGGTCGGCTGAGTGCGATCCTGCTCGCGCGGAAGATCAGTATCCGAAGTCTGGAGTCCGTGGTTTCGTCGTGGCCGGGCGTGCGGGAGCACTGGCGGGCTTCGCCGCTGGCCGCGCCACGGCCGGGCGCGGCGCTGGTCGCTGGGCGGCGACTTTTGCCGGACTCTGTGCGGGTGTGGCGCCGTTGGAGTTGACCTGCGCCGCTGCAGTCGTCGCTTCAGCCGGTGGGGCATTTTCCACCGCGGACGCTGGCGTGGGTGCCGCTGCGCTCGGAGTGGCGCGCGCATCTGCTGGCGGAGAAGGGAGCGTCGTTGGCCCGGTCACTCCAGTTTGCGCAAGGGAGTTCGAGCCCTCGGCGGCACCTGCCGACGCGAGCGAGCGATTGTGGAAAGAGTATGCGGCGTACGCGCCGCCACCGACCACCAAAACCGCGATGCCAAGCGCGGCAGCCAGCGCTGGAGCCGCGCTCTTTTTCGGCGTTGGGAGCGCCGCGCCCGGCTGAGACGTCGCCCAAGTTCCCGCGGTCTTTTCGCCCGCGACCGGCACGTTGACGTCGTGGATCGACACCAATGACCCGCGAGCGCCAGAGGGCAAAAGCTGAGCGGTCGATGCTTCGCTGGCCGTCGGCAAAGCCACGGCTCGTCCGCTCTGCGACCAAGCGTCAATCGCTTGCAGCGCCTCGGCGGTGCTCTGAAAGCGCTGACTCACGTCGCGAGCCATGGCCTTCGAGATGATGCTGGCGAACGCCGGATCCAAATCCGGCACGATTGACTGCGGCGGCGGCACGACGTCCAAAACGATTTTGAACATCAGCTGATTGAAGGTGCCGGCATCGAAGGGCACCTGCCCCGTGGCGGCCTCGAACATGATCACGCCGAGCGAGTACACGTCACTGCGCGCGTCTGCCTCACGACTGCCACTCGCTTGCTCGGGTGACATGTAATACGGCGTGCCCATGACCGCACCGGTTCGCGTCATCTTCATGCCGTCTCCACCGCTGAGCGGCGAGAACTTGGAGATGCCGAAATCGATGATCTTGACGAAGTCTTTCTGCCCGGCTTTCTCGCGCAGGATGAAAATGTTGTCGGGCTTCAAATCACGATGAACGATGCCCGCTGCGTGCGCTGCGCCCAGCCCCACCAATACTTGGCGCATCAGCGGTGCGAGCTCGTGCGGCATGAGTCGACCGCAGCGCTTGATCCGAGTCGACAGCGGTTCGCCGTCCAAGAACTCCATGATGATGAAACGATCACCGTCGGGCAGGATGCCCAGATCGAGCACCTCCAGGATGTGATCGTTACCGATGCGGCCGGCCGCCTGCGCCTCGCGCTCGAAGCGCTGCATGACGTCGCTGTTGCCGGCAAACGCCGCGTGCAACACCTTGATCGCAACGCGGCGATTGATGCGCACGTTCTCGCCCTCGAAGACGGCGCCCATGCCGCCCTCGCCGATCATCTTCACGATACGATACTTGTTTTCTAACAGCTGACCGACTTCGAGCGCCATCGTGGCCGTCCTCCCACAGGCAAGATCCTGTAAGTATACGGCGAAGCGCTGGGTCAGCTCGAAAATTTCACGAGCACGCGAGATCGCCTACGAGTGAAAGACCGCCACGCTTTCGCAACAGGCAATGCGCATCGAACTCAATGGGCCCGAGCGGAGCGACTTTTCGAGGAGCGGGAGGTACGACAGGCGGCGGAAGTGCCGCACCCGTACGCCTTTCAGGCGACGCGTCGTACGGCGTCTTTCACTCGCGCCGAAGCACGGGCGCCCGCGCGTTCGGCAGGCCCGTCGCTCAGCAACAGCGGCGCCTGACCGAAGCTCAATTTCACTTCCACGCCGGCGCTTTGCCACTGTCGCGTGACCTCAGCGAGCAGCGCCGAGAACACCGGCTTGGAGCGAGCGTCATTCCGATCGCAGACCACGAACGACAGGCTCCCGCCACCAGCACGGCCGAGCGCGCCGCCCAAGCTGCGCGCGAGCTCGGCACGCCCACCTTGTGCGTGAGCGTCGATGCGTTCACTACAGGCCACGACCGCGCTGGCAAACGCGACACCGGTCGGAAACGAACTCGCGAGTTGCTCGGAAACGCGTTGCGCGAAGGCCGCGGGCGATTCCGTTTCGTCCTGTGCCAGCACCCGCCGCGCCTTGGCGGTGCGCG
>DASSMT010000091.1:0-9165 GCA_035688655.1 Polyangiaceae bacterium
TGGGCATAAACTTCATTCCAGCGAGGTATACGCGGGGCTCGGTAACGCAAGAGTTTCCGGCACCGGACTACCGTAATTCCCAACCTCAGGTTAGGAATCGCCAGGGGCGGCACTGTAGAATGCCGAACCCGATCTGTCAAGAAATCGTCTTCGAAAACTTGTCCAAAAGCGCGCGCGCGGCTAGCTGCGCCCACCCGCTCGATGGCTGCAGCGTGATTCAAAAGGGAGAGCTCGCGAGGGCTGCGCAGGCGCGCAGGGTTCTAGTGACAGCGGGATAATCAGCTGGCGCGGCCGCTTTTGCGCGGGTCGGCGTCGTCGGCGCCGCTTTCGCGGGGGTCGACGCCATCGGGGCCTGCAGCGACGAGCTCTTCAGCGAGACCCCAACGCACTCCGCGATCCGAGACGACGAGTTCCGCTGCACCCGACCACTGTAGCACCGCCTGAGCGATCGCGCCGCCCACCACGAGCACGTCGGCACGCGCGGGCTCCATTCCCGGCAACGCGCGGCGCTGCGCGAGCTCGAGCGAGGCAAGACGCGTCACGAGTCGATCGACCGCGCCGCGCGGCAGGGTGTAACCGTGTACGCGCGTCGCGTCGTATGTCGTGAGTTCGAGCTCGAGCGCGGCGAGCTGCGTCACGGTGCCGGCTACGCCAACCAAAGTGGCGTGCGGCGCGGGCTTCGGCGCGTTCGCGAGCGCGAGCGCAATGTCCTGCTGCACGCGCTGCATCTCCGCGGCGCTCGGCGGGTCGCTGCGCACGTGGCGTTCGAACAAGCGCACGCTGCCGATGTCCAAACTGATCGCCGCGTCGATTCGGCGCGCGCCGCCCGTGGCCGTGCCGACGATGATCTCCGTGCTGCCGCCGCCGATGTCGAATACCGTGACGTCACCCGGCGCAGGCAAGCCAGAAAGCGCACCGCCAAACGTCAGGCGCGCTTCTTCGTTGCCGTCGATCACGCGCGGGGCAACACCCAAGATCTCTTTGGCGCTCGCGACGAACTCTTGACCGCCGGCGGCATCGCGCATGGCGCTGGTGCCCACCGCGTCCAAGCGGTCGACGCGCAGCTCTCGCAGCTGCGCAGCATAGTCGGCCAAGCACGCGAGCGTGCGCTCCCGCGCGGAGTCGAGAAGGCGGCGATTGCGATCGACGCCTTCCCCGAGGCGCGTCACCGTGGCGCGCTCGAGCACGGGGCAGAGCGCGCCGCCCTCCGAATCGGCGACGAGCAGCAGAACCGAATTGGTTCCGATGTCGATCGTGGCGGCGCGCATGCTGCTCGAAATAGCCAGAAAATCGGCTGAAGTACGGCTTACTTGCCGGTCGCGAGGCTCTTCAGGTTGAGCATCTCTTCCACGTTGGGCTGCAAGACCAGCTCGACGCGGCGATTCTTCTTCCGACCCTCTTCGGTGTCGTTGGGGGCGACCGGATCGGTGTCGGCGTAGCCGGCCGCGCTCCAGTTCGAGGGGTTCAAGCCACCGCCCTTCTTGTCCGCCGGTGTGGTCAGCAGCAAGAGCACGCTGCGCGCGCGCATCGTGGATAGGCCCCAGTTGTCCTTGAAGGGACCGCCAGCGAGGGGATTTGCATCGGTGTGCCCGGCGACCTGGAACAGGCGCTTGGACAAATCGGCGTCCTTGCCGATCACGTCCGCGACCTGCAGCAGGATCTTGTTGCCCTCGGCCTTCAGCTTGTCTTGCCCGGAATCGAACAAAACGTCGCCCGGCAGCTGGATCAGCATGCGATTGTTGCGCACCTCCACCTTCAAGCCGAGCTGCGTCAGCTTCTGCAATTTGGTCTGCAGCAACTCGAAACGCTTGCGAATTTGGTCGAGTTGCTCGGTGCGCCGAGCGTACTCCTCGAGCGCCTTCTGCTTTTCCGCCACGCTCTGCGTGAGACTGTTCACGTTCACGCCGGTGTCGGCGAGCTGCTTCTTCAGTCCGTCGATTTCCTGAACCGCCTCCTGATAGTCGGACTGGCTCTTCTTGTGAGCTTCCTTCTCGGCTTTCAGTTGTTGGTTCAGGCTCTCGTTCTCACGGAGCTTCTGGTCCCACTCCTCTTGCGAGTAACCGCAGGCAGCGGTGAGCCCGAGCGACAAAAATAAAATCAAACTGGTGGGTCGTTGGAGGCTTGAAAACTTCATGGGTTCCCCATTCGGTGGGAGCGCGAAACGGCGCAGCCGCGACAGGCTCGTAGGCCCCTTGCCAAAGCGCGTCAAGTGCTTGTGTTCACAAGACTTTTTGCAGGCCAGCCGACCGACAGATGGGGCTTTTTCGGGATCCTGAAAAGCACTAAACAAGTGCGCTGTCTGCAACGCCTGCAGCCCTCTAACGCCGTGTTCTTTGGGGCCCTGCGAATCGCAAGTGAATTTTTTTCGTTGACACATCACAATAGGTGGCAATATACGTCTTGCAACATACCCTCGGAGTGCGGGCCAATTCCGGCCCACGTTCCGAACTGCTGGGAGGCAAATCGAAAATGGCTGCTAAGAAGACCCGTACGAAGTCCGCTAAGAAACCCGCTGCCAAGAAGGCGCCGAAAGTCGCGAAGAAGCGCACTGCCAAGCGCAAGGTCGCCAAGAAGGGCGCCGCCAAGAAGAAGAAGAAGGCCGCCAAGAAGGCGTGAGCCTTCGCCGGGCCGACCCGGTCGGGGTCCTGCACGCTTCGGCGGCTCGACTCTCGCTCCGGCGGCCCAGCGGGTAACTCGAGCGCGCTCAGAAATGGGCGCGCTCGAGCCAAAAGGAGCTCGGTGCTGCTCGGCTTTGGCCGCGCCGCCGAGCCCAACCGGCTCTCGCGAGCCGGGTGCGAGCACGCAGATGGGTAGAAAGCCCGTCTCGTGCTCGTTCAGTTTTGTGCGCTCGGCAGCGGCACGCCGTCGAGCAGTGGCACGCCGTCGAGCAGCGGCGCATTCACTCGCCGAGATAGAGCCGCAACGACGCCGCTGCTGCCCGGCGATCGAAGGCGATCCCCGCGAGCTCGTCGCGCTTTCCGATGTCTTCGAAGAGCTGCAGCAAGAAACCGTGGAACGCGACGCATTCGTCGATGGCCGCTTCCAGACGAGTCGGATCGACCAGGTCGGTCTCTTCCAGCCCGGTCAGTGCGCCCATGAAGGCGTCGAAGCGCGGGTACTCCGTGGAGCGCAAGAGCGGGTAACCCATGGCGCGGAAGTAGGCCAGGAATTCGCGCACGTACTGGAACGTGTGCAGCGTGGCCCAGCGATCTTCGCTCGGCGAGTGCTGCGCCTTGGTCGAGAACGCGCGCACGATCTGCGCGAACATCCACACGTCGCGCCGTAGTCGCTCGCTGGTCTCGCGGCGCGCGGCGCGATCGTCGAACACGGCCGCGTCTTCGAAGCTTGCACCCAGTGCCTTGCCCAAGAACAGCACGGCGTTTTGCAACGCAGGCCGCAAGTTCTCGATGCAAACGTCCACGCGCGTGCGCAGATCGCCGGCGCGGGTCGTGGCCTCGAGCGCCGGCAAATCGTGCTGAAACGCGCGCCGCATCTCCAACCGCAGGCTGCCAGCGATGCCCTCGAGCGCGCTGCGGATCCCGATCAGGCGGTAGCCGCCGGCGCGCAGGCTCGCAGAGCGGGCACGAATGTCCCACGCGCTCTGGCTCATTACGTCGCGCTCGAAGCCCTCCGCCAGCAGTTTGCCCGAATTTTGCCGCAAGTAATCGCTCAGCGCGCGCGCGTCCGAGCGCAGCACGCTGAGCACCAGGTAGGTGCTGCCGACTTGTTGTCGCCGCCGCTCGACGTCCTCGCCGATGCGAGCCAAGAGCGTCAGGTAGCGCAGCATGCGGAACAGCGACAGGAAGGTGAGCGCGACCAGCCGATGTGCCTCCGCGCCCGGGACGCTGCGGATCAACTCCAAGACTTGCGCGGACTTGATGCGATCGAACTCGGGGCGAAACTCCAGCGCGTTCAGCGGATTGAAGAACGCGCTGCGGTCGATCTCGCGACACACGCCGGCGAGCAGCGCGTGAAACAACCGGAACGAGACGCGCGGCGTGCGCAGCATGCCCTCGAGCACTTCGTTGGCCGAGGTCAGGCCATGACGCAGGGTGATTAGGCTTTCTTGCGGGGTATTTTGTTGCCCGCCTTGGGTCAGCAGGCGGTAGCGCGCGTTGTCCTCGGGCAGCATCGTCTCGAGGTAACGATGAAAGACGAAGGCGCGGTCCAGCGGTCCGAGCAGCTGCCGGGCGAGCTGAACCGCGCGTTCCAAACCATCGTGGTAGGTCTGCAGGGCGAAGCGAAAATCCTGTGTCACCACCAGCGCGCGCCGCGGCGGGCCGGGGTGATTGCGCGGATTGGCGAAGCAAGCCGTGGCTTTGAGCAGCACTTCGAACTCGAACAGGACGTCGTCCTTGTTCTCGAGCGCGAGCTCTTCCAGCCAACTCTCGCGCAGCACGCGGTGCTCGCGGTGGATGGCGCGCGTGCCGCTGAGCAGGGCGCTGTACGGATCTTCCCCGGGTCCCACCGGAAACAGGCTGCGCCTGGGGAATGCGTTGACCAAATCGCCTCGCCGCTCGCGGTGTCGGGCCGAGCGCTCAGGGGGTGAAATTGAACGGATAATTCGTGCTGGTTTCCATGCCGCGCGAAGAAGGTGGGAAGTGCAGGCCGCGGATCACGCCGAGCACGCAGTCAGTGACCGCGGGCGCCTTCAACGTAGAGCGCTCCAGGTTCACTTCGGCGAGCTTCACTTTGCCTTCCGGGTCGAGGACGAAGTGAATCACCACGTCGCCTTTGAGGTCTTTCAGATCTTTGCGCGCGTCGTCGTAGCACTTGCGAGCGGCTTTCCGATTGTCCATCACGATCTTGCGGATGACATCCATCGTGCGCGTTTCTGCCACGCCCTTGCCGTTTGCGGGGGACGGCTCAGCGTCGCCCGCCGCAGCGGTGCCCTTGGCTGCGTCGTCGCCCTTGGTGGACTTCTCACCGACCCAGCCCTCGTCGTCCGCGGGTGAGGACTTACTCGGCGCGGCTTCGGGCGCCGGGCTGTCGCTCGCGGCGGGCTTCGAGTCGGCGGCGGTGGCAGGGGCGGGACTGCCGCCGCCGCAGGCGGTGGCGAGTGCGGCCAGCATCATCAGCGAGCAGAGCGAGGAGGAGGGAAAATGGGCAAGGCGCATGGAGCGCGATACTAACCTGCTCCTGCAGGCGGTTGCGCGCGTTTCGAGGGACCCGAGAAAATGCGGGATTGTGCGCGATTTCGCGGCTCAGCCCGCCTTCAGGAATGGCTGCCACTCCTCGAACGGCTCACGCATGACCATCGAGATTTGCTTGGCGGTCGACCAGCGCGGCCGTTTCGGCTCTTTCAGCAGCTTCATGCCGGCTTCGAGCGGCGTGCGTCGGCCCTTTTTCAGATTGCAGGCGCGGCACGAGATCACCAAGTTGGTCCAGGAGTCCTCGCCGCCACGTGAGCGGGGCTGCACGTGATCGACATTGAGCTCGCGATGACCCGGGCGGCGCGTGCAGTACTGACACTGAAAGTCATCGCGCAGCAGCAGGTTTTCGCGCGTCAGGCGGACCGACGGGCGTGGTGTACGCTCGTAGCGCAGCAGATGCAGGACTCGCGGGACACGCAGTGCGCCGCCGACGATCGGTAGCGAATCGTCCGCGTGGCGGACCGGCAAGTTGCGCCAGAGCGAAAAGTCGTAGGTGTCGCCTGCGGTATCTACCGCATGGCCCACCCCGCCATAGAGCAACACCATGGCGCGACGCGCTGTGGTGACGCTCACCGGTGCGAAGAAGCGATTGAGCAGGAGGACCGGCAAGTTCAACACGTCGCGCCGGCCGTCCGCGTTCCCAGTGACTGCTCGTTCCAAAGCGTCCACTGACTTTCAGGCTAGCACAAAAAGCCACAGATTATCGTGGCTCACGCTCGACCGCGCCGCGATAGTGGGCTATCTCGGGCTGGCCTCCGACCAGGCCCCGCGGGCGTTCCGCAAGCAGGGCACGGCGCTCGGCTCCCAGGTATCGATGTTGAGATCCCCCCTAGATTCATTGGCTTCGGTGTTCGTGTCCCGTCTGGCCGTCGTCATGGCTTCGTCGGTCGTCATTTGGGGCTGTGCCGCAGCCGGTCCATCGGAGGCCGAGTGGCCGCCGGTCTCGAAACGCTGGTACGATCGCGGCGACGCCAGCTTTCGCCAGGGCGACCTGGACGACGCCGAGAGCGCCTCCGAGAACGCCTTGCGGGTGACGCCAGATCGTGAGGAAGTGCGGCTACTTGCGGCGCGAATCGCGCTCGCGAAGTTGGAGTACGCGCGCACCTTGCAGGTGACCGAGGGGCTCGAATCCAGCGAGGCGCGTTCGCTACGGGGGCGCGCGTATTGGTATTCCGGAGACATCGAACACGCCGCGGACGAGCTCGAGAAGCTGGTCACCGACCCCGAAGTCCGCGATGCCTGGGCGGTGGAAATCGCCAAGCTCGCTCGGCGCGGGGTGGGCCGCAAACCGTTCGCGCTGAGCGGCGGACAGGTCGGGGTGACCGACATGCCGCGCACCGGCTCGACCGCGATGATTGTGCCGCTGGAAATCAACGGCGAACCGGCGCTGGGCCTGATCGCGACGGGCACTGCGGAGGCAATGGTCGATTCGGCCGGCGGTGGACAGCCGAGCTGGGTCTCGCTCCGCTTTGGCGAAAGCGTGGAAGTAAGAGATGTCCCCGCATTGGCCAAAGACCTGTCCGGCATTTCGCGCCAAGTGAATGCGCCGATCAAGATTCTACTGGGTGTGAACCTACTTCGTCACATGCACCCGACCTTCGATTTGATCGGTGGGCAATTCGTGGTGCGCCGATACGAGCCGCCGCCACCGCCGATCGCGACCACGCTCAAAGTGAACTACGTGCGCGGCGGCGGGATGTTACTGCGCGGCGCGTTCGGGGCGGAAGCGACGGCGGCGCAAGCGTCACTGCTCGTCGATACGTCGATCGTGTATCCGGTCGCGCTGGATAGCGGCGGCTGGAAGAAAGCGGGCGTTGCGCCGTCCAGCTTGCGCGCGGTGCCCAACGCGGGCTCGATGAAGTCGGGCACGGTCCCCCTGCTCAAGTTGGGCGCGTTCGAGCTGCCCAGCGTGCCGGCGCTGTCGGGTGATGATCCGGTGAAAGAGCGCGAACAGGGGCTCGGCATCGAGCTCGATGGCCTGGTCGGCTCCGGTTTGCTCGCGAACTTTCGCGTGACCCTCGCCGACGGTGGCCGCACGATGTGGCTCGAAGACATGCCGCGCGAAGCCTTCGCCCCCGTCAATTTCCCGGAAGTTCCCGACGAGCCCGTCGAAGATTTGCCCGACGAGGAAGAGACGCCCGCTGGCAAGTCCGGGAAGCCGGGGACGACCAAGCCGGGTGCAGCCAAGGCCGGGGCTGCGGGGTCGACCAAGCCCGCCGCAGCGACCGCCCCGACCAAACCCGCCGCTCCGGCGACTCCCGCCGCGGTGTTACCCATTAAACCACCGCCGAGCACGGCGCCAGCCAAGGGCGCGACCAAACCGTGAGCGAGAGCACGCAGGTCGCGCTGTACGCGGGCAGCTTCGACCCGCCCACCTTCGGGCATTTGGACCTCGTCGAGCGCGCGGCCAAGCTCTTCCCGCGAGTGGTGGTCGCGATCGGCGTGAATCAGGCGCGTGTGCCGTTGTTTTCGGTGGAAGAGCGCTTGGCGTTGATGCGCTCTATCTGTGCCCCGTACAGCAACGTCGAGGTGGCCTCATTTCGCGGGCTATTGGTGGACTACGGCAAGAGCATCGGCGCGCGGGTGATCGTGCGCGGGCTGCGCGCCGGCACCGACTTCGAGTACGAGCTGCAGATTGCGCACGCCAATGCCGATCTCAAACCCGAGATCGACACCGTGTTCTTGCCGACGCGCACCAACTACGGCTTCATCTCGGCCACGCTCGTGCGCGAGATCGCGAGTTACGGCGGCGATGTCGGTCGTTACGCGCCGCCCGTCGTGTGCGCCGCGCTGCAACGCAAATTCGGCGCGGCTCAATAGTTTGCGTACGGCGTGGGCATGAACAGCGCCACGAACAGCAGCAGACACAACCAGGCGACGGCGCGCCGCCCGCGCCCGAGCTCGCCCGGTTCGCAGGGCGGGTGATCTGCCCCGCCCGAGAAGCTGGCGATCGCGCCGGTAAAGCCGAACCAAATCAGCCAAAACAGCGAGTTCGAAAGCGCAAGGCCAATGCCTAGCGTGCTTTGGTGGCGCAGCACCGGGATCACGAAACGGACTAGGTTGAAAGCGAACAGCACGAGCAAGCTGCGGCGCACCCAGCGCGCGAGTGCGTTCTGTCGCTCACCGAACAGCGCATACGCGATGTGCCCGCCATCGAGCTGACCCCAGGGCAGCATATTGATCATCGTGACCAAGAGTCCGGCCCAGCCCGCGAAGGCCGTCGGGTGCAGCTGCACGTCGGAGCCATCCGGGATGGGACCGGCGAAGACCCGCTTCATCAGCATGTACAGCAGGCTTTGCCCCTCTTGCGCGTAATGCTCGGGGCTCGGCCCGATCGGCGACAGCGATAGGCCCAGCGCCAGCACTGGGAGTGCCACCACGATGCCGGCAATCGGCCCGGCAGCGCCGATATCCAGCAGAGCGACCCGCGAACGAATGCGTCCGCTCATGCCGATCACCGCGCCCATCGTGCCGAAAGGACTCAGCTTCGGCAGCGGGATGAAGAACGGCAACGAAGCGGGCACTCGATGCCAGCGCGCCGCAAGATAGTGGCCGGACTCGTGGGCGATCAGAATGGCCAGCAGCGGGACGGCAAACGGCCAGCCGCGCCAGATCTCGAGCCAGCGCCGCGGATCGAGCGTGTCGCCGAGCGTCGGATCCGCGTCGGTCGCGCCCGTCCAAAACACGCTGACCGCTGTGAGCAGGAACAGCACCAGAGGCAGGCGATAGCTGTTCGGCTCGCGCTCTTCGTCGTAGGTGCCCTGGTCGTGATCTGCGGGCAAGCCGGAGTTATGGCTCATGGCTCAGTGATTCGCGCAGCTTGAGCGCCAGCCGGTCGAGCTGCGGCGCGAGCTCGGCATCCAAGACGCCAATTTCGGTCTCGATGCGCAGGTTGCCGCGGCTGCGGCTCGGATCGGGCCGCACTGCCGCCGTGGCGGCATCGAGGCCCAGGGCGGGCAGCGAAAGTTCGAGCAACTTCGCGTCCTCCGGGTGAGCGACCAGTGTGATTCGC
>DASSMT010000186.1:0-39644 GCA_035688655.1 Polyangiaceae bacterium
CGAGATCCTTGGGCGGCGCGGAGCGTGTCAGATAATCCCCCGGGCGATTGGCATCGCCATGGCAGCTGGTGCACTGAGCGACCTCTGCGTCGACCTTGGGCTGGTCGCGTCGCTCGAGGCAGGCCGGCATCGAAAGCGCGCTGGCTGCGGCTGCGAGCAGGGACAGGCCCAGCCATCCGGCGGCGCCCGGGAACGAGCGCTGAGAGCGCGCAACGCGACGCGGCTCACTCATGGCAATACCTGCACATTTCTGCGTCCATACCGCGCGCGCTCTTCCAGCCTCTCGGGTGCGGATTGCCGCCGTAGGCGCCGACTTTATGGCAGCGGATGCAGTTGGTTGCGGGCCCTGCCTCGTGGCAGCCCGCGCAGGCGACGATATCGCGCCGAGCGGCAGCCCCGTGGAAGTTGCTCGAGGCGGTGTTGCTGACCCACTCGGGCGGGTGCGGATTCATCGGGTTGGCGAGGTTCGCGCTCACGCCGCGTGCGGCGTGACACGCATCACACGTTTGAACCGTGTGGCAAGACAGGCACCGCGCAGGTTCCGAGCGCGCTTCGATCGCGTGCCGCACCATGAAATCGCCGCGGTGGACCTGGCCGGATTCGATGGCTTCGGGTCGTCGTGTCTCGACCTTGAGGTCCTGGGTGACGTCGTGGCACGACTGACACTGTGCTTGCGTATGACAGCTCTGGCACAACTGAGCCTGCTGGCGCTCGGCCATCACGCTACCGTGATGACGCAGGAAGGCGGCATCATGCCTGAGGAAGGTCACGGGCATGGTGCGCCGCAAGGCATCGGACTCGTGGCACGGTGTGCAGCGACTCTGTGACCACTGCTGTTCGTGTTCATGACAGGTGAAGCACTGGCTCATGGGCGGCAGTGCCGGCCGTTTTGCCTCCACCACCCCCGCATGACACGGCACGCATTGTCCGCGAATTTCCGGCATTGCCAGGTGCTTGTCGTGATCGATGGTGATTTCGCCGCTCGGGCGCACCGGTGCCACGGCCAGCACCGCCCGCACCTGGTGCGTGTCGGTGTGGCAGCGTTTACAAGTCGCCTCTTTCGGAAGGCGTTGCCCAGAATCGTGCGTGGCCACGTCGTGACAGCTGACGCAGCTCAAGCACGCGGGCTTGCCGGGCGAACCACAGGGGATGCCTGCAAGATGCACCTGGTGAGGAAACCGAGGCGGCGCGGACTCGCTGCGGCAGGCGGCGAATGCCGCCAGCGCTACGGCGATCCAGAGCACGAAGGCTCGCCAGCGCAGGGCCATCAGCGGAGCCTCGGCTTGGTCGCGGCGTCGAAGTGGTAGGTCGCGCGCAACATGGTTTGCGCGTCGAGCGCAGCATACGGTGAACGGGCGACGGATGCGGTCCACATGATCTCGAGCGGATCGGTCACCTGGTACGATGCCGTGCCCGCGTACATCGATGAGGTCTTGTAGCCTGCGATGGGATCGTCATAGAAATAGCCGTAAGCTTCGAGTGTCGACGACAGCTTCGGGGCGAGCTTGCGACTGAACGAGAAGCGCAGCGCCTGATAGCCGTTTTTCGGCGCGATCACTCTGGTATAGCCGATGCGCACCAGGGTCGGGTTGTCGGCGTTCCAAGAAAAGCGCACCGCCGCTTCACCGCGCGCGCCCGGACCGGTACCACGATAGGCTTCGATGTAGCCGTTGGTGTCGAGCCGCAGCCAGCGCAAGAGCTTGGCTGAGAGCGTGCCGCCGACCTCCTCGAAGCCGTCGGTCGAGAACACCGAGAGCACGGACTGCCGCGACAAGAGCAGCGCGGGCTCGGTGTGCAAGACCTCCGCGCCCAAGTCGAACAGCCGGTGCGGCGTCGCGTCGACCCACAGTCGTGCGCTGGCGAAGCGCAAGCTGTCGAGCTCGAGCAGAGCGCTCGCGCCCAGGGACGCCCGGCTGAACGGCTGCGCGCCCACGTCGAGCCCGAGATTTCGGCGATCGACGCCGCCTTTCACTTCCTCGTCGTGAAAGGAGAGGCTGCCGGAAATGGCAGAATTTTGGTAGCCGAGCCGTGCGCCCGTCAACCAGTAATTGCCGCGCATGGGCGTTGCGGGTTGGTAGACGAGCAGCGTGTCTTCGGCTTTACCGAGCTGGTGGTACCCCGGTTGGTCGTTCCACCGTGGCAGGACCGTGAAGCCGCCGTAGCCTTCGATGAAGAAGCCTCCGGATCGGGCGCCGACCATCGCGCCGTCGAAACGCACGTAGCGCGCGGCACCGCCGCCGATCTGCTGACGCCCCACGCGCGCCCACACCGGCCCGGCTTCCAGCCGGATGCTCGCCGTTTGCACGTCGCCATCGAACGGCCGTTCGATGCTGGAATCAGTCGGCCACACCCGACCCCACGCGGCAAACTCGATGCCGATGCTGTCCTTTTGCCAAGGCGCGTCGACGTCCCGAGCATTGGCGAACAGGTACTCATGCACGGGTACGGCGGTTTCTGTCGGCACCAGCTGCCCGTTCTGGCCGGGCAGCAGCGCTCGCCGATAGAGCTGCACGTACGTTTCGCTTTGCGCGCTCACGCTGAAGCGATCCGGCGCTTCCGCCTTCTGGTCCTTCGCGGACGCCTTGTGCGGCTCGTCCGCCCGGCTTGGGCGAGTAAAGGTTTGGAGCAGGAGCAACGCCAGCGCCGGGGTCGCAATCGCCCGCAAACGCCCGGTCCTTTGCGCCATGTCGAGAGCGAAGTTAGTTCTGTCGAGGCTTCAGGGCAATTGCTAGTTTTGGCAACAGGGTCCGACATGCTCGCGTGTCGGGCCGAATTCCCATGCTCCTTTTCGGGTCCCCCGCTGGTAGCGTGGCCGCAAATGCTTCCCTTCCGTTTCTGGAGCGCTGTTGGCCCAGTCCTGCTGTTCGCCATCGCGGGTTGCGCATCCGGCGAACGGCCTGCCGACTCGCCGTCGGCCCCCGACGCCTCGATGAGCCCGTCGGACGCTCAGGCTTTCATCGCGCAGGTTCTGCGCGAGCGCGGCCTCGTGATCGATACGACCCCGGTGACCAATATGCAGCAGTTGCTGGACGCGCTGGGCGACGATCAGGTCGGTCGTTTCTCCAGTGCTGAACGGCTGGTCGCGGGCAAGCCGGGGATCGAGGCCCTGGCGCTGCACGCGACGCTAGAGCTGGCTTGGAGTGACGATTTCACGACCTTCGCGCGCATTCTCGGCGAGCTGGGAAAACGCGCCGATTTCGAGCTGAAGCGGCTGAGCGAAAAACGTGATTCTGGCCTCGGGCTGAGCGACGCCGAGGCCAAAAACTTGGAACAAGCCCAGAAAAATGCGGCGTTCGATGGCAAAGCCAAGCTTGCCTTGGAGGTGCTGGCGCAAGAACACCTGAAGACGGCGGGTGGCGTGGTCGATCAGGCCCTGCGCCAGTTTCCGAAAGACCCCATGACCTACCGCGTGGCCGCATACTTCTCGTTGCTGTCTCGCGAGTGGCCGAATTTCGACGCAGCCATGAGCTGGTTCGTGGAAACCGAGGCGAAGGACGCCGGGTTCGTCTATTTGCGCGCGCTCGAGCAGCTGAACCGCCGTCGCGTGCCGAAGAATGCAACGGCCCTGCTCCGGGAGGCGCTCAGGCTTCATCCCCAGATGGTGCGAGCACAAGCCAAGCTCGTGCTCAGCGAAGACGGAATCGAGGCGACGCACGCGGAGTTCGAAAACCTGCGCGCGCTCGCGCCACGCCACCCCATGGTATCGATCTTGGGGCCCTCCATCACGAGTGACTACCAGCTCTCTTCATCGTTCCGTCAAGCGCGAGCGGCACGCCAGCCGCCTGCGTCGATTGGTCCCGATGCTGCGCCTGTGGCGCCTGCCGCGCAATGACACTCAGCATGTGCTCGGTCTCCCGAGAGCGGGCAGCGACGCGATCGTGATATGCTGCGCGTCCCATGACGTCGGGCGCCATCCTGGTTGTGAACTCGGGCAGTTCATCGCTGAAATTCGCGGTGATCGAGCCGATCTCGGCGGCGGTGATCGCGCACGGGATCGCCGAGCGGCTGGGCGCCGCCGATCCCACCTTTCAGCTCGGCTCGAACGCGGCGCGCGCACTGGGTCGAGGCGCCGCGCACGCCGAGGCGCTCAAAGCGCTGCTCGCTGAATTGAAGGGCATTGCGCTCGCCGCAGTCGGCCATCGCGTGGTGCATGGCGGAGAAGCCTTTTCGGACAGCGTGCTGCTCGATGACCAAGTGGTGAGTCAAATCCGGGCCTGCGCGGAGCTGGCGCCGCTCCACAACCCGGCGAACCTTCTCGGGATCGAAGCCGCGCGCCGCGCGTTCTCCGAGCTGCCGCAAGTTGCGGTGTTCGACACCGCCTTTCATCAGACGCTGCCGCGCGCGGCCTACCTGTATGCGATTCCATATGAGTACTACGAGCGCCATCAGGTCCGGCGCTACGGCTTCCACGGCACGAGCCACGGTTACGTGGCCGGCGTGGCCGCTCGCCTGCTCGGTAAGCCGCTCGAATCGCTGCAGCTGATCACGGCGCATCTCGGCAACGGTGCCAGCGTGACCGCGATCGCAAAGGGGCGCAGCGTCGATACCAGCATGGGCTTCACGCCGCTCGAGGGCGTCGTGATGGGTACCCGTTCCGGCGACGTCGACCCCAACTTGCACGAGTTCCTGGCCAAACACGCCGAGCTCGATCTGCATGCGATCACCGAGATGCTCAACAAAAAGAGCGGGCTCTTGGGCCTGTCCGGCGTGAGCAACGACATGCGCACGCTGCTCGAGCTGCGCGCAGGCGGCAACGATCGCGCGCGCCTCGCGATCGAGGTGTTTTGTTACCGCTTGGCCAAATCGATCCTCGGGCTGTGCGCGGGCCTGTCGCGCGTGGATGCGCTGGTGTTTACCGGCGGGATTGGCGAGCACGCCGCGGCCGTTCGCGCGCAAACGCTCGGGCACTTGCGCGTGCTCGGCGCCGAGGTCGACGACGAGCGCAATCGCGTTCACGGCGCCGATCACGGCGGCCGAATCACGCGTGACTCCTCGGCGTTGCTGTCGCTCGTGATCCGCACCAATGAAGAGCTGGTCATTGCGCGCGAGACCGCGCGCCTCACTGGAAACTCAGCCTGAGCAAAAATCAAGATGCCTCATACTTTGTACTTGGTTCCGAGCGGCGGGGGTGCAGGCCTGACCACCCTGGCGCTGGGGTTGGTGCGTGCGCTCGACAACCGCGGCACGCGCGTGGCCTTTTTCAAGCCCATCGCCCAGCCCACCGGGAACGACACCGGTCCGGAGCGCTCCACGCATTTCATTCGCCAGACCAGCTCGCTCAAGCCGACCACTCCGATCCCGCTCGAAGAGGCCGCGCGCATGATCCTGGCGCGCCGCAGCGACGAGCTGTTCGAGAACGTGCTGCGAGATTTTCACGCCTCGGCGGGTGATGCCGACGTGGTGGTGGTCGAGGGCTTGGCGCACACGTTCGATGCGCTCGACGAGGGCAACTTGAACCGCGAGCTCGTGCGCACGTTGAGCGCGGAGGTCATCTTGGTCGGCTCGTTGGGCAGCACTCCGATTGCCGAGTTCGAGTCGCAGCTCGAGATCGCCGCTCGCCAGTACGGTGGGTTCGGGCAGGGGCGTGTGATCGGCTGTTTCGTGAACCGCGTACCGACGCGCGACTCGCGCGCGCGCATCAGCAGCATCCCCGAGCTGCGAGGGCGCGTGGTGTTGAGCAAAACCGAATTCAATCCGATCGGGTTGATCCCGGAAAATCCCGAGCTTGCGGCATGCCGCACCATGGACATCGCTCGCCAACTGGGGGCCGCGGTCGTACACGAAGGCGAAAGCAAGACCCGCCGCGTCAAGAAGATCTCGCTCTTGGCGCGCACCGTGCCGAATCTGATCGATACCTTGGTCGCGGGTTCAGTTCTGGTCACGCCCGGCGATCGCGCGGACGTGGTGCTGGCGGTGGCCATGGCCGCCATCAACAAGGTGCCCATTTCTGGCTTGATCTTGACCGGCGGCATCGAGCTCTCACCAGCCGTCTTGGAGCTTTGCCGACCGGCCCTGGCCACTGGCCTACCCGTGCTCCTGGTGCGCACCAACACCTGGGAGACGGCCAACCAGCTCGCGAAGATGAACCCGGAGATCCCGATCGATGACCTCGACCGCGTGCTGCGCGGCATGGACTTCGTGGCCAGCCACATCGACACCGATTGGATCGCGCGCCACACGCAGATCCCGGTAGAAACACGGGTTTCGCCCGCGGCATTTTGCTATCGCTTGACCGAGCTCGCGCGCGCGGCGAAAAAGCGCATCGTCTTGCCCGAGGGCAGCGAACCGCGCACCGTGCGCGCGGCCGCGATCTGCGCCGAGCGCGGCATCGCTCGCTGCGTGCTCTTGGGTGACGCCGAGGAAATTCGCCGGGTCGCCGAAGCTCAAGAAATCGAGTTGCCCCACGGGGTCGAGATTCTCGACCCCGCCGCGATGCGCGCCAATTACGTGGCGCCGCTGGTCGAAATGCGAAAGCACAAGGGCTTGTCGGCGCCGGGTGCGGCCGAGTTTCTGGAAGACAACGTGTGGCTCGGGACGATGATGCTCGCGCTGGGCGAAGTCGACGGCTTGGTTTCGGGCGCGATCCACTCGACCGCAAACACGATTCGCCCGGCATTGCAGCTGATCAAGACCAAGCCCGGCGCCAAGGCCGTGTCCTCGATCTTCTTCATGTGTTTGCCCGAGCAGGTACTGGTCTACGGTGACTGTGCGGTGATCCCGGACCCGGACGCCAGCATGCTCGCAGACATCGCGATTCAAAGCGCGGACTCGGCTGCTCGCTTCGGGATTACGCCTTCGGTGGCGATGATCAGCTATTCGACGGGCGAGTCGGGCTCGGGCAGCGACGTCGACAAGGTGCGTGAAGCGACGCGCATTGCGCAAAGCTTACGCCCCGATCTCGCGCTCGACGGCCCACTCCAATACGACGCGGCGGCCATCCCCGAAGTGGCCGCCAGCAAAGCCCCCGAAAGCAGCGTGGCGGGGCACGCCACCGTGTTCATTTTCCCGGATCTGAACACCGGAAACACGACGTACAAAGCGGTTCAGCGCAGCGCGAACGTGGTCAGCATCGGCCCCATGCTTCAAGGCTTGCGGCGACCGGTGAATGATCTGTCCCGCGGCGCCATGGTCGAAGACATCGTGTACACGATCGCGCTCACCTGCATTCAGGCTGGGCAACCGTAGGAACGTGGTGCCGGAAGCGGTGCTCTATTCCTGTACGAGCTCTCGCTCTTTCACTCTGCGACCAGCGCGGCGTTCTCGAGCAGGATCGGGTAGCTGTAGCCGATGCCGATATCCACGTTGGTGCGCAGCGTGCCTTCGAAGGTCGCGACTTGCCCGCGCTCGGGCGTGCTGTCCGACGTGACGACCAAGTCCGAGGCGGGCGCGTCGCCGGGTTTGCCGTCGCGCAGGTGAAAAAAGGTATGGCCTTGCACGCCGGCGGTTACCTTCGTCACTTGACCGCGCACGCGCACTTTCTTTCCTGCGAGCTGTGCGCTCTGCGTGGACAGCTGGGCGATGACGCGGGCGTTGTCACCGCGCGCGGGGGGAACGGTCACCTCCGGGAGTGGGGTGGCCGCAGCGCTCGGCGAGGAGCCATGCGGCGAGACCGCGGCGCCGTCGACGCTCGGATGTCCCGCCGGTAGCGGGCCCGCGTTGTCCGTTGCGGCGAGCGGCGAGCCCGAGATGTCGGGATGGCCCTCTGGTAGTTCCTGTTCGTCTTCGGCGGCCAGAGCGTCGGCGGGTGAGAACCGGCGTGCTTCCGGTTTGGGAGCGCCCGTCGCGAGGGTGCCGAAGTAAATGACGTCGAAAGTTCGCTTGAGCGTCGAGCTCTTGAACGCCGTCATCTTGTTGGCGTTCTCGATCGTGACTTTCGTACCGACGGCGACCTTGGCGCTCGGCACGGCCGTCCAAATTTCGCCGTTGTCGGTCGAAAGACGCAAATAGGTGTAGGAGGCAACGGCCAAGGTCTCGAGCACCGTCCCACTCAAACCTGGGCTCGGGTTCGGCTCGGCTCGTTGCGACGTGGTCGTGCCTGTTTCGCTCGCGCGCGGCGGCGTTTCTGGGCGCAGCGCCGTTGCGGGCGCGGCGTGCGCATTGAAAAACGCAAAGCCGGCCCCGGCCGCCACCGCAATGGCCAGCACCGCGGTCATGCCGAGACTTGCTTTCCGAGCGGGGGAAAAAGTATTCATGGTCGTGCCTCCCTTGAAAGCGGCCAATTTGTTACGTCTTCGGACGAACGCTGACAAGCGATAAACACGTCCGCCCTGCGCGTAGACTGTGGCAGTCTCCGATGCCATGGTTCAGCGCGCAAAAAGGGGCAGATTTTTCATGGGCCTTCGCGGAGCGCTCGTGCTTTCCGCACTCGCTGGCAGCGCGGGTTGCGCCAGCACGACGCCTGCTTCGTCGCCCGCAGACGCGCCCGCTGCGGATCCGGCGAGCGCTCAGGCGAAAACCGCTGACTCGGTGAGTCGCGGGGGGGCCAGTGTGTTCGTAGTGCATCTGATGAGCGACTTCGACGCATTCGAGAAGTACTTCGAGGAGGGCGAGGCTGCGCGCGCGAAGGCGGGCATCAAGGGGCATCTGCTCACTCGCTTGGACGACGGCCGCGCGGTCGTTCACTTGTTCGCGGACGACGCGGCAAAGGTGGAACAGGCGCTCGCCTCGCCAGAAATGGAAAAGTACCTCGACCGTAAAGGGTCGCCGGAGAGCTCGCTCGTGTGGGTCACCGAGAACCAGCTGGTCAAGGCTCCCGCCGCGCCTCCCACCGGCCAAACATTCAGCCTGTTTCTCAAGCTGCGCGTGACGAATTTCACGGCGCTCGCCCGGGGCTTCGAGCGAGATTTGCCGCTGTTCGCCGAGCACGGCGTGATTGCCGAGGGCCTGCATCGCAGCACGAGCAAGGAGGACATTGCCATCCTGCACTTCGTGGGCACGTCGCGCGAGAAACTCGAGACCCTGGCCAAGCGCCCGGAATTTGCCCAGCTCTTGGCCGACGCTGGCAGCAAAGAAGAAGCCAAGCCGCTCGTCGGAGTGGACCTCTTGCGCAGCCGGCCCTCACTCTCCCCGAGCTCGCAATGACGGTCAGCGCAAACGTTCCAGGCTCGCAGCGCGACTTTTCGCTGGTGCTCGGCGGGCCGTTGTTTCAACTGCTGCGGCGCGCTCATCTCTCGGGCGACGCGCTCACGCTCGCCCGCAAACGCGTGCTCGTCATCTCGCTGTTCCTTTGGTTGCCGCTGCTCGTGCTCTCGGCCGCCGAGGGCAAAGCGTTGAAGGGCAGCGTGCTCGTGCCGTTCCTGATGGATCTGGAACAACACATTCGCTTTCTGGTGGCGGTCCCGCTGTTGATCATCGCGGAGCTCGTCGTGCACCAGCGCATGCGACCCGTGGTCTCGCTGTTCTTGGAGCGAAAGCTCATTCCGGAAAATGCCCGGTCCAAGTTCGAGGCCGCGGTCGAGTCGGCATACCGCTTGCGCAACTCGGCGCTTGCCGAGCTCGGCCTGATCGCTTTCGTGTACGTCGTCGGCATTCAAATCGTGTGGCGAGAGTATCTCGCGCTCCACACCGCGACCTGGTACGCGACCCCTGGCGCGGACGGAAATGTGCTTTCGATCGCCGGGATTTGGTACGGCTACGTGAGCCTACCGCTGTCGCAGTTCCTGCTTTTGCGCTGGTACTTCCGAATCTTCATTTGGGCTCGTTTTCTGTGGCAGGCGTCCAAGATCGAGCTGAGCCTCGTGCCGAGCCATCCGGATCGCTTGGGCGGCTTGGGCTTCCTCGGGGGAACCATTTTCGCTTTTGCGCCTCTCGCCGCGGCTCACGGCGCGCTGGCGGCAGGCCCACTCGCCAATCGCATCTTCTACTTGGGCGCGCGTCTGCCGGAGTTCAAAGGCGAGGTCGTCGGCTTGGTGCTGATCGTGCTGTTCCTGGTGTTCGCGCCGCTCTTGGTCTTTGCGCCCCAGCTCGGCGCGGCCCGTCGCCGCGGCACCCGTGAATACGCCACGCTCGCCCAGCATTACGTCCGCGACTTCGAAAGCAAATGGCTGCGCGGCGGCGCCCCCGAGGGGGAAGCGCTGCTCGGCAGCGCAGACATCCAATCACTCGCGGACCTGGGCAACAGCTTCGAGATCGTGCGCACGATGAACGTGACGCCAATCACCAAAGAAGCCATCGTTCGGCTCACGATGGCGACACTGGCGCCGCTCGTGCCGCTGCTGCTCACGATGATGCCGCTGGAGGAACTCTTGAAGAAGATGCTCGGCTTGCTGTTTTGAGCCGGGCCGCGCTTCAAGCGCCCGCGCGCGCGGTCACCGGCGGAACGGTCACCGGTTGCAGAGTCACCGGTTGAACGCGGCTCTTCAAGAACGCGATCACGTCTTCTTTGCTGCGCACGGGCGCGCCCTGGAGATGCACGAACTTGTCGGCCAGCCCGCCCCATTGGCCCAGCATCATGTACAGCCAGATTTGGAAATAGTCGACGCCTTCGAACACGATCGCGTCGTGCGCCGCGTACTCGGCGAGCGCATTTTCGAACTCGATCGGATGCTCCGTCCAGTGCGCACGGGGCTTGATGTGATGCAAAATGTGATAACCGTCGTTGAAGCAGCGCCGGTTGTAGCGGGTGTTGATGCAGGTAATGCTCGACTGATACGGGTCTTCTGGGTGGTCTTGGCTGATGAAGCTGTGTTGCACCCAGTTGCCCATCATCATGATCGTGCGCATCGCGACCAGGGGCATGATCAACACCACCCAAGTCGCTTCTGGGCGCAGCCACAGGCCCAGCGCAACCACCGTCCAGTAGACGCCCTCGCCGACCAGCACGCGCTGGAACAGCTTCCAGTTGTCGCGCTTGTAGAAATAGAACAGGAGCTCGGGCAGCCCGAACAACAAGAACCGCAAATAGTAGCGGAGCCAGTGCGTGATGCGATTGCGGGTGAAGCGCATCGTCGAGCTCAAGTCGTCGGCCAGGTTCTCTTCGCGGTGATGCATGCCCATGTGGTGGGCGAAATAAGTGTTCGGCGTTTGTCCAAAAAAAGGACCGAGCAGCCACGGGATCACGTGGTTGAGGCTCTTCCAGTCCTTGTTGAACAGCTGGCGATGCGACGTGAAGTGCAGCATCAACGTGAAGCGATCCATCACCGTCAGAGCGATCAGCCCGTAATACAGGGGCGCCAGGTACCAGACGGAAACGCCGACCGCGTACGGCCAGAAGAACAGCGAGATGCCGACCGCCACGACCAGTGCGCACTGGAGCATCAGCCACACGACCGAGGTGTCGCGCGCGTCGTTCAGCATGCGCGCCGTGCCTTTCAGGAAGGCGGGCGCCGAGGGGGTTTTAGGGTCGGTCACGGTCATTCGAGCGGCTACTTATTGGCCAAAGCGGCGACGCGGGGAAGACCCTGTTTGTGGGCCTGTGAGGATCGCCGGCTCGGCTCGACGCCGTGTGCCCGCTCGCAGCCGGACCGTAGCTAGCTAAGTGCTCGTTATATCGAATATTTTCAGAATGATTGTGCAGCCGAAGACAGCGCCCGGCTTTTGCCGGAGCAGGGCCAACCCCGTGGTAGAGTCCGCGCATGCCGCGACGTTCGTCGACAGCGACGCTGGGCGTCGCGCTCTCGTTTGCTGGAATGGGGGCGCTGTGCGCCGGCTTCAAGCTGACCGCACTCTCGCTGTTCGGTGCCGGTGTCGAATTGCTGGAGAAGGACTGGCGAGCTCGGCATCCCGAGTTCGTGGGCAATGCCGCCGAGCGCTGGCAAGCTTCGCTTTCTTTCTATCGCGACACGCATAAAAACGGCACGAACCGCACCCTGCATCTGATCGGCATTCCGTTGATCGTGGGCGGTGCTGTCGGGCTCTTCGCGTCCAAACCACTGAGTCCCGTGCGCGGTGCGCTGTGGGCGACATCGCTCGCGGCATTTGCCACCGGTTGGGGGCTCAATTTGGTCGGGCACGCAGTCTTCGAAAAGCGGGCTCCAGCCTTCAGTGATGACGGCTTGTCCTTCATCGCCGGGCCGGTCTGGGATCTTCAGGAGCTGTTGAGCCGCGCGCGTTAGCCGGGCCTCGAGCCGAGGCCGACCCGGCAGCCAGCCGCGAGCGGTTTCGTCGCGCTGGCCCCGCGTCCCGGCTTACTTTTGCTGGGGCGCTATGGGAGTCTACTCGCACCTTGTCTAACCCGAGCTTTCCCTTGGGGGTCATCGCTGCGCTTGCACTGCTCATGGCCTCGAAGCCGGCGCGCGCCGAGGCCGCGCCAGTGCCGAACGAGAGTGTAACAGCGAGCACGAAAGGTCGTGACGTGGGGCCTTCGCTGCGAGGCTTCGACGTGCTGGCGACCGCGGGCTACGGCGCGCACACCGGCAACGTCGTGAATCTCGAGCTCGCTCCCTACGCCGCGAGCTTCGGTATCGACTTGGGTTACAGCTGGCGTTCGGGCTTTCGTCTCGGGGGCTACGTCTTCAAGTCACTCGGTCGCTCGATAGACCAGCGTCGCGATCCGCGCATCGGGCGCGAGTATGATCTGACCGCCGATGCTTCGAGCATCAATGGCGGACTTTCGCTGGGCTGGGGCGTGCCGCTCTATGGCTTCATCCTCCGCTACGAGCTGAAGCTCGGTGTGACTTCGATGCAGTGGGACATCCAGGACCCCTCCGGACTGCGAGGAGGTTACGACGAAGATGCCAGCCCGACGCTCGGCATGCACGTCGCGCCGGGCGTCGCGTTGCTCTGGCCATACGGTCTGTTCGAGGGCGGGCTGGGCTTCGAGTACCTGGCCCAAATCAAGGACACCATCCCGAGCGGCTTCATCGGCACGCTGTTCTTGGGGGTGCGGCTATGATCAGGACCCTCGCCCGCGTCGTGAGCGCATTGTCCGTCTTTTGTCCGGCAGTCGCAGGCGCTGCCGGTGAGCCGATTCCTGCGGCGTCGTCGAGTGCTGCAGTCGAAGCTGCGCCGGCTGCGTCCCCGGCGCCCGCTCCAGCCAGTGACACGCCCAAGGCCGTGCCTCCGGCCTCCGCTCCGGAGCTGGCCAAGCCCGCTGCCGAGCAGCGTTCCGATCTACAGAGCCCCGCGCAGCTCAGCACTCGCTACTCTGCCTACAGCTTGCCGGCACAGCAATGGGCGATCACGACGGGTGCGCTCGGCGTCGGCGACGGCGACTTGTTCGCGTTGCTTTCCGTCGGGTATGGCCTCGGTGCGCGCGTGCACCTCAACATCAATCTGGCGCACGCCGGCGTTGGTCTGTTGAACCTGGGCGCGGGCTATCATTTCATCGACACGCGCTACTTCGATCTCGGGCTCAAAACCGGGGTTTGGTACGGGCATGGGGATTGGTTTTGGATCGCGACCCCGGTCTCGAAGAAGCTCCTGTCCAAGATCGACGTGGTGAAAGTTCCAATAGAGCTGGTCGCGAGCAGCATGCCGACTCGCTGGTTGGAGCTCGACTTGGGCGTGCAATACAATTGGTCGAAGCTCTTCGGTGCAGCGCCGGACGACGAATCTCTGTTCACCAAGGCCCAGCTCGGACTGGTGCAATTCTTTCTGCGCCCGGGCGTGCGCTTCTTCATTTCCGACAACACCGCGTTGGAGTTCTTCACGAAGCTCCCCTTGTATAGCGCGCTGCCGCTCGAGCGTGAAACCGTTACCGTGCCCTTCAAGGACACCTGGTGGTTCGAGGGGGGCCTACGCTCGCGTTTGGCGCCCGGACTCTACGGCAACATCCGGCTCAACTACGCGGCCATCTCCGACGTCCTGTACGGCGCCCGGCTCTATCCGGCGTTCGAAATCGAAGTCCGGCCCTGACGGCGGCGCTCGACGCGCCGCCATCTGTCACCGAAAAGGCGCTCAGAACGGCCAGACCCAGTTGGCGATTTCGGGGCGGTCCGTGCCGTGCTCGTGCGCGTAGTTCGTGTTCTCGATGATCGCGTTGCGCATCTCTTCTTTCAAATGCGCTGCCTTGGCGTGCAGTTTGGGCACGCGATCGATGATGTCGATCACGAGGTGGAAGCGCGAGGTCTCGTTCAAGAGCGCGAGCTCGAGCGGGGTGTTGATGTTTCCGCGCTCTTTGTAGCCGCGAACATGCAGATTGTTGTGGTTCTCGAAACGATAGGCGAGGCGATGAATCAGCCAGGGATAGCCGTGGAAGTTGAAGATGATCGGCTTGTCGGTCGTGAAGATGCTGTTGAACTCGCGGTCCGTAGAGCCGTGCGGGTGTTCGGCAGCGGGCTGTAGTCGGAACAAATCCACCACGTTGACGAAGCGAAGTTTGAGGCCGGGTTCACGCTGGCGCAGGATTGCTGCCGCGGCCAGAGCTTCCATGGTCGCGACATCGCCGCAGCAGGCCAGCACGACGTCCGGCTCGTCGTCTGCGTCGGTGCTCGCGCGTGTCCAGATCCCGAGCCCTTTGGTACAATGCGTAATCGCCTCGTCGATGGTCGTGAATTGCAGGTGCTTCTGCTTGTCGGCAACAATCACGTTGACGTAATCGGTGCTGCGGAAGCAGTGATCCGCCACCGAAAGCAGCGTGTTGGCGTCCGGCGGCAGATAAATGCGCACCACCGAAGGCCCTTTGTTCGTCACCAGGTCGATGAAACCGGGGTCCTGGTGCGAGAACCCGTTGTGATCCTGACGCCAAACCGTCGAGGACAAAAGGATCGTTTCGGACGAGACCGGCGCGCGCCAGTCCACGTAGTTCTTGGAGATGTCCAACCATTTGGCGTGTTGGTTGAACATCGAGTCGATCACGTGCGCGAAGGCTTCGTAGGTGTGAAACAAGCCGTGGCGACCGGTGAGCAGGTAACCCTCGAGCCAACCGAGCAGCGTGTGCTCGGAGAGCATTTCCATCACTCGACCGTCGCGCGCGAGCTCACCGCCGTCTGCGTCCTCCGGGAGCAGATCCGCCATCCACGTCTTCTTGCTCGCTTCGTACACGGCTTGCAGACGGTTCGAGGCTGTCTCGTCTGGGCCGAAGACACGGAAATTGGTGGGATTTTCCTTCAGGATGTCGCGTAGGAATTCGCCCAGGGGTTTGGTGTTTTCGTATTGCACTGCGCCACTCGACGGCACGGCGACCGCGTACTTCCGAAAATCAGGAAGCTTGAGCTCCTTGCGCAGGTGACCGCCATTGGCGTGCGGATTGTCGCTCATGCGGCGCTTGCCCTTGGGCGCCAACGCCTTCAGCTCTGGGAGCAGCCGCCCCGCCCCGTCGAACAGCTTCTCCGGCTCGTAGCTCTTGAGCCACTCTTCGAGCAGCTTCAGATTGTCGGGGTTGCCGCGGACGTCGGAGAAGGGCACCTGGTGGGAGCGCCAGGAGCCTTCCACTTTGTGGCCTTTGATCTCCTTCGGTCCGCTCCAGCCCTTCGGAGACCGGAGCACGATCATCGGCCAACGCGGGCGCTGGACCTGCTTCGAGCTGCGCGCATGCTGTTGATAGCCACGGATCTCGCCGATGGCTGCTTCTAGCGTGGCGGCCATCTTCTGGTGCATCTGCTCCGGATCGCTGCCTTCCACGAAATATGGTTTGTAACCATAGCCAACGAACAGCGCCTCCAGCTCTTCATGGCTGATGCGCGACAGAATGCTGGGGTTGGCGATCTTGTACCCGTTCAGGTTCAAGATCGGCAGCACCGCGCCGTCGCGCGCCGGATTCAGAAACTTGTTCGAATGCCAGGCGGTTGCCAGCGGGCCAGTCTCGGCTTCGCCGTCGCCGACCACGCACGCGGCGATCACGTCCGGGTTGTCGAAGACCATGCCGTACGAGTGCGACAAGCTGTAGCCGAGCTCGCCACCCTCGTGAATCGAGCCGGGTGTCTCGGGGGTCACGTGGCTGCCGATGTGACCGGGGAAAGAGAACTGCTTGAAGAAACGCTTCAGACCCTCCACGTCTTCACTGATGTCCGGGTAGACTTCGGAGTACGTGCCCTCCAGATATGCAGGCCCGAGCACGCCGGGCGCCCCATGCCCGGGGCCCGCCACGAAAATCATATCGAGGTCGTATTTCTGAATCAGGCGATTGAGATGAAGCCAGGTGAAAGACAGCGCCGGGCTCGCTCCCCAATGCCCCAGGAGGCGCGCCTTGACGTGCTCGGGCTTCAAGGGCTCGCGCAAGAGCGGGTTATCCTGGAGGTAGATCATGCCGACGGCCAGGTAATTGCACGCGCGCCAGTAGGCCTGCATGAGCGCGAGCTCTTCGGTCTTGAGCGGGGCACCATCCACAGTCGAGGTCTTGGTCTGATCCACGCTTGCAGTCTTGGTCTGCTGAGTCGACGACGTGAGATTGTTCACGGCACTTCTCCCTCGAGGGTTGCTCTGCGGATGACGTCCGCCAACCCAGTAGCAAGTTACGGTCCACTGGCGCGCTCCGCGCGAACGCGCTGCCCGGGCGAAGCCTAACCTGTGCCGTTCGGCGGCGCGTGCGGAAAACGCTGCGTCGCACGCGCAATTTTTGCGCGGAATCACGGCCATTCCGCAGCACATTGCATCGAACTGGTGACGTCCAGGCAACGGATCGGGATATGAAAAACGCGTTGTCGCGAGAGCCGCAGCCCGGCCTAAAGGCCAGGTTCTTGCGGCCCGGATCATGCTAACTCGGGCGCAAATGCACGCGCAGGAAGCTTCACGGAACAGAGGATGAAATGAGCAGTGTCAGCGTGGTGAAAGGCCTGAGCGCGCCACTCGGCGCGACGGTTCGAGACGGGGGCGTCAACTTCAGCGTGTTCTCTCGCGACGCGACGCTGATCGAGCTGCTCTTTTTCGCCGATGCGGACGCGGCGCAGCCTTCGCAAATCATCCCGCTCCATCCTGCGACTCACCGCACCCAACACTATTGGCACGTCTTCGTGCCCGGAGTGCAGCCAGGCCAGATCTACGGCTATCGCGCGCACGGTCCGTTCGCCCCGCAGCAGGGCCTGCGCTTCGATCGTGAGAAGGTGCTGCTCGATCCGTACGGTACTGCGATCGCCGTACCGACTCACTACGACCGCAGCGCCGCCCAACGCGCCGGCGACAACGCCGTTTTCGCGATGAAGAGCGTCGTGGCGGATCCCGGCAGGTACGACTGGGAAGGCGACCTGCCGTTGCGCCGGCCCTTTCAGGAGACGATCATCTACGAGCTCCACGTGCGTGGCTTCACGCGCGATCCGAGTTCGGGCGTGGCTGAAATCAAGCGTGGCACCTATGCGGGCCTGATCGAAAAGATTCCGTACCTGAAGGCACTCGGGATCACCGCGGTCGAGCTCTTGCCGGTATTTCAATTCGACCCGCAGCACGCCCCGGAAGGTCGCATCAATTATTGGGGTTACCAGCCGGTCTCCTTCTTCGCGCCTCACCACGCCTACAGCTCGCGCGCCGAGCCCCTGGCCGTGCTGGACGAGTTCCGCGACATGGTGAAGGCGCTACATCGCGCTGGCATCGAGGTCTTCCTCGACGTGGTGTTCAATCACACGAGCGAAGGCGGGCAGGACGGACCAACGCTTTCGTTTCGAGGCCTGGCCAACACGGCTTATTACATTTTGGAGCAGGATCGCGCGCGCTACCGGGACGTGACGGGCTGCGGCAACACGCTGAATGCCAATCAATCGGTCGTGCGCCGGTTGATTCAGGACAGCCTGCGCTACTGGGTGAAGGAGATGCACGTCGACGGGTTCCGTTTCGACCTGGCCTCCGTGCTGTATCGCGACGAAAACGGCGAGCCGCTGCCAAACCCGCCGGTGCTCTGGGACATCGAGTCCGATCCCCTGTTGGCCGGGACCAAGTTGATCGCCGAGGCCTGGGACGCGGCCGGCTTGTACCAGGTGGGCTCCTTCATTGGTGACACTTGGCAGGAGTGGAACGGGCGCTTCCGCGACGATCTGCGCAGGCTGGTGAAGGGCGATGAGGGAACCGTGCCGTTGCTCGCGGCGCGCCTGCTCGGCAGCCCGGACATCTACGCGCATGAAATGCGCGAAGCCGAGCAAAGCGTCAACTTCGTGACCTGCCACGACGGCTTCACTTTGAATGATTTGGTTTCTTACAATCACAAGCACAACGAAGACAACGGCGAGGACAATCGCGACGGCGCCGACGACAACCACAGCTGGAACTGCGGCGTCGAAGGGCCGACCGACGACCCGAAGATCGAGGCTTTGCGCAATCGCCAAGTGAAGAACCTGCTGTCGTTGCTGCTCCTTGCCGCCGGCACACCCATGATCCTGATGGGCGATGAGCTGCGGCGAACGCAGCGGGGCAACAACAACGCTTATTGTCAGGACAGCAGCATCAGCTGGCTGGACTGGACGTTGCTCGAGCGTCATGCGGACATTCATCGCTTCGTGCGACTGTTGAACGAGTTTCGTCTGCGCCGGGACGTCGTCTCCGACGGCAAGCGCAGGACCCTGCAAGAGTTACTGGAGCACGCGGACATCAGCTGGCACGGCGTCGAGCTCGGCTGCCCGGATTGGAGCGCAAAGTCGCATTCGTTGGCGCTCACGGTGCGCAGCTTCCTCGGTTACTACTCGCTCCACGCCATGATCAACGCCTATTGGGAGCCGCTCACTTTCGAAATCCCCCTGCCGCCGGGCGATGGCAGGTTCGGGCCCTGGCGGCGCTGTATCGACACCGCGCTCGCGTCACCCGACGATATCAACCCCTGGCAGCTCGCGCCGCCGCACATCGGGTCGTCGTACCGGGTCGAAGCGCGGTCGCTCGTCCTGCTCGCGCTCGCCATCACACGACCCTGAGCCGCCATTGGTTGCCGACTCGGCGCTGTCGTGTGAGCATCTTCGAAACACCCAATCGGCGGCGTTACGAGTCGCCGCGAGGATTGCCAATCTTGCCCATGGAAACGACCGAGAGCCAAGAGTTCTTCCTGAGCCGCGTGACCGCAGGCACCATCCGCGTGGTGTTGATCGGCGGCTGGATCGCCTGGTGCTTGCAAATCGTGCTGCCGTTCCTGGTTCCCGTGCTGTGGGGAGCCATCATCGCCACCGCGGTGTATCCGCTCACGCATCGCCTGTCGGGTCGCCGCCCCAAGCTGGCGGCGGGCATCTTCGCGGCTGTCGCACTTTCGGTGATCGTCGTGCCCACCTATCTGTTCTTCGACTCCGTCGGCAGCTTCGTGGTGCGCGTCGGACGCCAATTGGCGCAAGGCGAGCTCAAGTTGCCGGCCCCGCGCGCGGAGGTCGCGAACTGGCCGGTGGTTGGCAAGAAGATCTACGGTCTGTGGATGTCGCTGGTGAACGCGCCCGCGTCCTTGATCGAAGGGCACTTGCCCCAGTTGCGCGAGGTCGGCCGTTGGCTCGCGCAGTCGCTCGGCGGTCTCACGGTCGGCATCTTGCAATCACTGTTTGCGGTCGCCGTGGCCGCGGCCTTCTTGCTGAAGGCGGAGGCAACTCAGCGCGCTCTGTCACCGGTCGCGGAGCGCTTCGCCCCGCGCCGCGGCCAGCATTTGCTCGACTTGGCGAGCTCCACCGTGCGCGCCGTGGCCAAGGGCGTGCTCGGCGTGGCCGCGATCCAAGCCACGGCAGCGTGGGTCGGCATGGCGGGGGCGGGCGTACCAGCGCCCGGGGCTTGGGCGCTCTTGGTGCTGATTACTGCGGTCGCACAGCTGCCCGCCATGCTCGTGCTCGGCCCCATGGTCGTGTACGTGTTTGCTTCCGCGAGCACGAACGTCGCCATCGTGTTCATGGTGTGGAGCATCCTGGTCGGCTTGATGGATAACGTGTTGAAGCCGATCCTGCTCGGCCGCGGCGCGGGAGTTCCGACGCTGGTGATCGTGATTGGGGCGATCGGCGGCATGCTCAGCTCGGGCATCATCGGGCTGTTCGTGGGCGCCGTGGTGCTCGCCGTCGGCTATGAGCTCTTCATCGCTTGGGTCAAGGGCAGCGAGGGCGAGCCAGAGCCGCTTTCGGCCGTCGCCGCGCAAGTCGACGGCAGCTCGGAGCCGAGCGGCGCCCCACCGTCGACATGAACCTGTTCCTGCGCCTGTTGCTGTTGTTCTTGACGGCCCCTTTCCGCGCGCGCTGCGACCCGTTCGGGCCAGCGCGCAAGCGTTACATCGTTTGGCCGCCTGACCTGGACGTGCTCTGGCACGTCAACAACGGCGTGTATCTCACGATGCTCGACGCCGCGCGCGTGGATCTGTTGCTGCGCTCGGGCATCGGCAAACTGCTTTGGCGAAATGGGCTCTACCCAGTCGTCGCCGCGCAAACCATCCGCTTTCGCCGCTCCTTGAAATTGTTTCAGGTCTTCGAGGTCGAAACCAAGGTGATCGGCTGGGACGAGAAGGCCTTGATCATTCAACATCACTTCTTGCGGCGCGGAGAGCTCGTCGCCGAAGCGATCGTGCGCTCGCGCTTCTTGCGGCGCCGGCGCGGCGGCACGGTCAGTTCGGCAGAAGTGCTTGATTTGGTGGGCAGGGCGGGCCCGTCACCCGCACTGCCCGCTTGGATCGAGGCTTGGAATCGCGTGAACGCTGGCGCCGGTGCGGATGCCGCTGAGTGATGCGCCGCACATCTACATCGACCTGAAGGCGCAAGCGGGTGGCGTTTTCTGCGCGAGATGGCGAACGCCGAAATGAGCTCGCTGGACTGACGGCAGGTGCTCAGACCTCGATGGCCTTCGAACCCAGCGCGGCTTCGCAGGTGACGCACTTGGCCGGCACTTGATCATTCAAATAAACCTGGCCGCAATTCGGGCACAGCCGAGCGTCGCGCTCGAAGGAGACGGGCTTGCCGCTGGCGGCGCAGTGTCGACCCGCCACTTGCAGGCCGTCGATCACCACGAACTCGCCGTCGTTGTCTTTGGGCTCCGGCAGCTCGGCCAAGCTCTGGCGCTTCACGTCCATGACGGCCGGCACGCGCTTGGTGCCTTCGCTCAAGATCCAGGCCACGGCCATGCGATGCGCGGCGATTGGAATGCGCAGGCTGAGCTCTTTGCCCTTCGCCACGAGCTCGGCGCGCTCGGTGAACACGCGTTCGATGTCACACCAGGCGAGGCGGACGAGCTCGTTGCCCTTTTCGATGCCGAGCCCGGCGTCACCGACACGCACCGGAAGCGCGCCAGCATCCCCGAACCAGAGCGCTGCGCCGAGCCCGAGCGCGCCCACGCCGAACAGGTAAGGCGCGATGGCGCGCGGATTGTCGCTCAGCCATTGGCTGTAGACCCCGGCACCCAAGATCAGAGCACCCAGCATGCCACCGCCGATCGAGGCGCGAGAGGCGTAGGTGGGCTCCGGCAAGAAGCGCCGCTCTTTTCGCACGCGCTTGGCTTGAGCCTGCTTTTTTGCCTTTGCTTTTTTGACGTCCGCCATAGTGTCGCGGCGCAGGGTAGCATATTGGTGGAAATGACAAGCCGATGAGTCGTGGCTGGGCTTTGGCGCTGCCGGTACTGACCGTGCTGGTCGTCGGCTACGCCATGCTCGTCGCGGGTGTGCCGCGCAAGCTGCACGGCGCCCGCATTTACGGTGGCCCGAGCGAAGGCGTGTCCACACTCTCGCTGCGCGTGGAGAGCGTGGAGCGCGAAGGTGAGCACGAGAGCGCGTTCTGGAATAGCCCGCTCAGTGCCCGGGTACGCGCCTCGGCTGGGCCGGAGGTCGCGCTGTCGCTGGAGCACGCCCTGCACGGCGTCGCAGACTTCGAAGTGCGCTTTCTGCGCCCCGTGCATGGTCCGGTCGAGCTCGAACTGCGCGACGCCTCTGGGGTGTCGCTCGTGAGTGGTCGGTTCGAACTCGATGTGACCCGCTGGGCCGCGCGTGCGCGCCGCCGCGGCGGTTGGATCCGCGGTCGGGCCGATGGCGCCCTGCAATTGGCCCTGGCCGCCGAACGTGGTGCTTTCGTGATCGGATCCCCTGCGCCGCTCGCGATCCGCGTGGAGCGCGGCGGTCAGCCGGTCGTGGGCGCGTCGCTCTCGGTCAGCACGCAAGGTGGTCGGCTGTCGGGCGCCGAGCAGTTGCGCAGCAACGAGCGCGGCCGAGCCCGCGTGATGTTCGAGGCGCACGAGCTCAATCCGACCCTGCGTGTCGAAGCCCGCACGGACGAGGGCCTAACTGGCGCGATCGAGACTCCGGTTGCGATCGCCGCGGGCGCTTTTCAAGCGCGCTCGGCAAAAGACGAATGGCGCGTGGAAATCGCCGTGCCGCGTGAGGAGGCGTTCTACAGCCTGGTTTCGCAGCGTGCGCGCCTGGCAGGGGGCGTGCTCGCCCTCGTTCCGGACGGCCGGGGCGGCTCGTTCGGCACGCTCCGGCTGAGCCCACGGACCGAACCTGCCTGGTTGGTCGTGTCGAGCGAAGTGGATCAAGACAGCGCGGCGGCGGTTGGCTGGCCACTCGACTCGGGGCCCGAACCCGCACAGACCTTCGACGTGCCGGACACACTCTTGCTCGACGGGCTACCGTCCGCGTTCGTGCGCGAGCAAGCGCGACGTTCGCGCGTGCGTTGGCTGACGGCGGCGTTCATCGGCTTTTCGTTCTTGCTCAGTGTCGCGCTGCTGGTGTTGCGGGTGAGAGCCGCGGATCGGGAGATCTCGCGTCATCTGGGCCAGGATCTCGAGCAGGAGCTGGCCACGCGCATCGCGCCTCGGCGTGTGCTGCCCGTAATCGTGGCTGTGCTCGCGATCTTACTCGGTTTCAGCGCGCTGGGCTTGGTGGTGCTCGCTCGCTCGGTGACGTAGGAAATGTTCGAGACTTTGGGAGCAGTCATGTCGCGGCAGCTCCGGGCTCACGACTGCGCGTCAATGGCCGGCTTCGGGCGTGAGAGGCGGAGCGCCAAGAAGCACAGTGAGATCGGCACGACCCAAACCACGAAATTTTCGACCTGCAGCCAGTGAAAGGCGCGGTGATAGGACGGCACGTGGTGCGTCTGCCACAGGCTGAGCAAATCGCCTCGCTTGTGGCTATCTGCCGACAGAGCATGAAGAGTCAGGCCAATGCCCGCTGCCGCGAGCAGCAACACGGCCGCCGCTCGAGCCAGTTGCTTGGTCGTCAGCTGCTCCTCGCACCATTTTCGAAGAGCAGCCAGCCAAGCGCGTCCGAAGAACGCAACCAAGACGAAGAGCGGCTGGATTGCCAGCACCGCATAGTGCTCCCAAACCCAAGCGTTCAGGAACACGGACAACAACGAAAACAAAGAAAACGGCAGATCGATGGCGCTCGCGTCCCGTTCGTCCCGCTCGGCAGCAAGCTCGAAATGACGCCACGAGAATCGCAACGCCGCTGCGAGCAACAGGAGCGAACAGGCCACCGTCGTCAGCGTCGACAGCGGCGTCGGCTGGGCTGGACCAACACAGGCCGGCTTCATCAGTTGTAGCGTCAGACCCGAGATGCTCGAATTGGCGTTGGAGCCGAGCCACAGTTGGGAGATGTCGCTCTGCTGGTGGAAGAAGTCATACCAAGAACGCAGGCCGTAGGTCTTGGTCATGAAGAGTGCGATCGAAAGGTAACTGACGACTGCGGCCGACAGCGCGCGGAAGCGCTTGGCGAACAACAGCATGACCAACATCACGCCCGGAAACAGCTTCATGGTCAGGGCCAAGCCGAGGCATGCGCCAGCGCGGAGCTCGTGCCCACGACGCAACGAGCACCACGCTGCCACGTACAGCACGGCTATCGGCTCGGAGAGCTGCGTGGCGTCACAGTGATATCTGACGAAGGAGCTCGCGAACAACGCCGAAGCCGCGAACAACGCCGTCGCGTACGGCGCGGGAAATTTCAGAGTACTGGCGCACAGAAACGTGTGGATCGGTAGCAAAACCCAAACCATGAACGTACACAGCTGCACGACGGTGGCTTTGGGGAACTCAGCGACCGGCAAGAACCAAAACGGCGCCGTTGGCGGATGCCCCATGGTCGACTGACCGATCACCGCCAAGCCCTGCGCTGAGAACGGGCTGATCCCCTGGAAGTAGAGCCTTGCCGCCTTCCAGTCTTCGATCGCGTCGAATTCGTGGGCGCCTTCCCAATTTCTCGGCAAATAATTGGGAATCGCGCGACGCACGAGCTCGAAGCTGACCACCAGCGCGAGCGCTATGAATGCCCAATGCAATAGCCGTTCGTGGGGCGCCGGTCTGAAGCGCTCGCTTACGAACCCGGCTTGTTGCTCGAATTCCATTTCATCCCCCGTAAACTTCGATCTCGCCAATCACGATGTGCCGCTTTTCGTTGGCTGGGCTCGTGATCCGCACGTAGCGCGCTCGCCGTCCCTGAATTGCAAAGCGCCATGGGAAGTCTGCAGTTGCGGGCCGATCGCTGCTGCCGACCACCTCGAAGTCTCGGTTGTTCCCGGAAAGCTCGATTTGAATCGGCAGCTCGTCATCGCCGTAGCAGCAGTCGTTACGCGGAAACACCACGACGCGATCGATGCGGGCCTCACGGGCCAAATCGACCGTAACCCAGGGGTGCACCTCCAATTCCGTGCAAATGGCGAAGCCTTGCTCCTTCGGCCGGCCATCCACCAAACGCTGCAGGCGACTTTGACCCAGCGGCGGTTGGGGCGTCAGGTCACAAATCGAACTTGCCGTCACCTCCTTGCCGAGCGCGAGGTTTTTCGAACTGAACGCCCAATACCCGCCAGTCGCTAGCGCCGCGGCCAGCAGTGCGTGGCCGAATGCGCGGTTGACGATACGCTCTCGCGGCGTGCGCGTATCGATTTGGCGTTCGAGCCACGCAAAGGCGTCGGCGAGCGTCTCGTACTCGTTTGGCCGTTCGGACGATTGGGAGGCAAGCCCGGCGATCGTCGCTTGGTGGCGCGAAGGCACGCGGCGTTCGCGCCTCGATTTGCTGCGCAACGCATGCAGCTCGCGCACCGCTTGCCGCGCGAGCTGCACGCGCTGCGTTGCGCTCTCGCTCGCTGCTGCGCGGCGCATGGTTCGAACGGCCTGCTCGACCCTGCGCCGAAGCTCGCGTGTCGCAACCAACGACAACGAATCGGCGTCAGTTTTCTGAAACAACCACTCGAAGATCGGCTGACTGCGCACCCGTACTCGCCCCCCACCCACAACTGTTCCCACTGCTGGCCCCCGATGCTGAGCTTTGGCTCAGTGCAACAGGTATGCCGCAAGATCCGCGGCGCGCAACACCCTTTTGGTATGTGTTCGCGCACCCCGCTCGCGCCATTGGCACACACACGTGGCACGAGCCACGACAAAGCTGTCGCGATTGGCGGTAACCGCCGGCCGCGACGCCCGGTTCGTGGCGCTAGAGCCTCGCCTTGTCCTCAGCAGTGTGATGACGGGAGCGTGTTTCAGGCTCGAGCTAGAGATGCTTCCGCGAGAAGTCCGGTGGGCGCGATCGGCCGTTCCGCTCACTTGCAAAACGCCGTAGGTGCGGTCGGGGCGTCACTCGAAGGGCAGCCGGCGATGAGCGAAGCTTCGAGCGAAGGCGGCCCGTAGTAGCACTTCTTCTCGTGCAGATAGTTGTACAGGCAGCAGCCCAGAAAATCAGGCGGCTTGGCGCAAGGGCTGCTCGAATACGTGGCGTTGTACGAAGGGCAGAGCTGCGTCTGGACGGATTCTGGGGTCACAGACGGGTTGCTCGGACTCGTCCAAAATTCGTAACAGAGTGATCGGGCGAAAGCGACGTGCACGAGCCTGAAAGCGACGTGCCCACCCCGATGCTGCACAGGAGCGGCGTATGGCCGCCGGCCCCAGAGGTCCCGCCAGAGCCTGCTGTTGCGCTCCCTGCGCTCCCTGCGCTGCCCGCCACTCCGCCCGAACCACCTCCATTGCTTCCACCAGCGCCGGCGCCCGCGAAGCCGGCGCTCGCGAAGCTGCCCGCGCTACCAGCCGCCCCGCCCTCCGCCGCAGTGCCGCCCGCTCCACCGTTGGAACTCCCAGCCGCGCCACTCGAGCCACTTACTAGACGACGCGAGTAGTGCGACCAAGGCAAGTAGGCCGGCCGACCCTATCAGTTGCAACGAACGGCAAGGAATCGACATGCTCTAAACCTCCCCAGAGTACATCTCGCCGAGCTCTATTGAATGAGAGCTCGGCGAGCCGTGACCCACCAGCAGCAACGGAGCGCGCAACAAACTGCCACATCTGCCACCTTTGCGCTCTGGTATGCCAACGACATCACGCCGTCGAACCCTCGCGGCCGCGGCCTGGCAGGCCCGTTGTTCAACGTTGCGGTGATTGGATTTGGATAGCGGGCGCGGAACCCACGGCGCGGCTCATAGCCCGAATCAGCGCGCAGCCGAAATGACGAGGCAGGCGATGGTCGCGTCGGCAACGACGTGGGCCAGGACCGGCGCGGCGAGACCGCAGGCTCGCTGCCGAAGTATGCCCAGCATCACCGCCCAAACGCCGGCGAGAAGGACCCCCGTCAGCCCCCGTGGAAAGCCGTGGGCGTGAGCGACTCCGAACGAGACCGCCTGAATTCCAATCGCCCACGGCGCGCCAAAAAGCTGAACCAGCCGGGACTGAAACAGCCCTCTCCAGATCAGCTCTTCGAAGAACGCGTTGACCAGCGCGAAGGTCACGCCACCGAGCACCAGGAGCGGTAGCGGAGCCTTGGGAATCAACGCAACGAGGTCACTGATGTCGCTACGGCCGAGCTGCAGCCAGAGGCTCAACGCGACTGGAGTGACCGCGGCACAGAGCAGCGTGCCCCAGAACGGGACTCGACCATCAGCTGGGCGAATGCTGCCGAGCCGCGGACTCAGAAATGCAACCCCCGCGAACGCGAGCACTGCGAGCGGCATGACCGCCTGCCAGGCCAATCCCGTCACGGCGATCCCGCAAAGTGCGCCCACCATGACCGCAATTGCCGCGCCTGGCCCGCTTCGCGTGAGTCCCCAACCCGCGAGCAAGCAGCAAGCAACGACGATGATCCTCAGCGCGCCGCGCGCGGATGGTGTCATCGCGATGGCTGCCGCGCCGAGCAACAGCAGGCTTGCAAGGGCCAAGAACCGCTGTCCCATCAGTTCGCCGCTGTTGTCGGATGACACTTTGCCGTCGGTGTGATGCGGTAGGATTGACCGCGAGAGCTCGAAACCAGCCGCCGCGTTCCTACCACCGCTTCGCTTGGCCGCGAAGCAAGCCGCGCCCGGTGGGCGCTTTCGTGGGCGTCGCGCGCTCGGCAGGTGTTTTTTCCAGATCGTCCTGCGCGCTCGCGCGTACCCGGAAAAGCTCCGCAATTTCGGGAGGACGGTTTTGACCTCGCGCACCCTTCGCTACCTGTTCGCTGCCTTGGCAATCGGCCTGATATTCTTGGTGTGCTGCACCCAGGCGGACGCCCGGAGTCCGTTTTGGTGGTCCCGCCCCGCTCGGCCCCCGTACACGTTTTCGCTCGAGGACGAGAACGGCAACTCGCTTGCGACCTTCACCAAAGACGGTCGCACCTTTGCCTTGGGCGAGCCGGGCGAGCGCTACAACATCCGCATTCATAACCCCACGAGTCGGCGCGTCGAAGCGGTGGTCAGCGTGGATGGGCGCGACGCGGTGAGTGGTGAGCCGGGCGACTACGTGAATCAGCGCGGCTACGTGATCCCCGCCTACGGCTCAGTGCTCGTCGAGGGTTTTCGACGCAGCTTGGACGAGGTCGCCGCCTTTCGCTTCACGAGCCCCGAGGACAGCTACTCTGCGCGGATGGGCACGCCGCAAAACGTCGGCGTGATCGGCGTCGCATTCTTTGCCGAGCGCGTGCGTCCGCCCGAGCCCGTCATTCGTCGCCCTCGGCCAGCCCCGCGCCCGGCACCGCGCCCGTACGACTACTTTCGGGACGACCGAAGCGGCGAGTTGGACAGCGAAGCCCCGGCCCCCCGCAGCCAGAAGCCGGCAGCTCCTGCAGCCGGTGCGGCAGCGGCGAGCGAGGGGCGTGCCGAGCGCGCGGCCCGCCCGCGCGCAGAAGCCAAAGCCGCCGAGCGCGCAGACGAAGACGCGCGAAACAGCCGCAACAATCTCGGTACCGAGTTCGGCGAGAGCCGCGAGAGCGTCGTCAGTTCGGTCGCTTTCGAACGCGCTTCGCCCACGCACCCGGCGCTGCTCAGCACGCTTCGCTACGATGACGCGGATGGCCTCAGTGCGCGAGGCATCGATCTGTCCGGCTATTATCGCAATCGCTGGCGAGCCCCGGACGAACCGCAGGCGTTCCCGGTCTCGCGCTTTGCGCAGCCGCCGCCGCCGTGATCGTGCCCATCAGTCCGGTCCGGGCGATGGCCGAACGGCAAATTGCTTCCGGCCCAGGTGCCTACTGTCCGAGCGCTTGAACAGGTGTCTAAATACCTGACACCTGCGTTGTCCAATCGGCTGAGTCGTCCCTCGCGGACCGACAAATTCAGCCTCAATCGAGGCTCGAGTAGGCCTTGGCGAGTTGGCAGGCCCCTTGCATTCGTGTGCCAGTAAGGGCGAGTAGCGGACGACCAACGGATCTTCATCCGACGTCGAATCGCCGCTCGCAAGCCAACGTTCTGACCCAAGTTCTGAAGCCATGAGCGCCGGGCTCATAGGGAGAACTCCGCCTTGTTCACCACCGACTCAGCCACTGCCTTGCCATTTCTCGTTGACCCGCGACCCTTGCAGGTGATTGCGAACGACGTGAATTCGCTGCGACAAGATGCCTTGGCCAGCGACGCGGCGAGCAGCAAACAGCTGCCGCTTGCTCGTCTGTGGCTGGAGCTCGTCAGCGGTTCCTGCAAAATCGCGGCTGCCCTCTTCAGCCGCACCCACTGCTCGCTGGTCGTCACGATGCCGATTCGTAAGCAGGCGCGACCGCTCAAGCATCGCGCGCGCACCATCTTGGAGTCGGTGCTGCGCGGCTCGGCGCAAAAAGCGGTCGCATTGGACCTGGGGCTCGCCGCCTCCACGATCACTGCCAATGCTCAACAGTCCCTGGAACGGCTCGGCTTCGGCGGTACGGCCTCGCGTGTCCATCCGTTGCTGATTCTGGCCGCCACCGCAGCAGGCGAACACGACGAGTCCGTGACTGGTGCGTTGAGCTTCGTGACCCGCGGTCAGGTGGCATTTCGCGTCGTGAGCATTCCACGCCCGGAAACGAAGCTCTCGTTCGCGTTGCCCCCAGCGGAGCTGGAAATCGTGCGCTGCCTCGTCGAAGGCCACAGCCACGATGACATGGCGCGGCAACGAGGCACCTCGAAGCGCACCGTTGCCAATCAGATTGCCTCGTTGTTTCGCCGTTTGCGCGTGACCGGTCGCATGGAACTCGTTCATCGCTTGTTCGCGCTCAACCGAACGTGCAGCTCTCGGTCCTCCAGCCACGGTGCCCGCGCGCTTACCGCCTGAGCGTTCAACGACACACCGAGCGCTACGAACGCCTTGCTAAAGAGAAGCGGCGGAACACGATGTTGTTTTACAGATCAATCGCTTTTTCAGACGTTCCCTCATTTCCTCCCGGGTGGGTCGAGAAAGGGACTGGCGAGAGGGGGCGCACCCAGAACAGAAGTCCAGTCGCGGCCGATTTCAATGGTGCGAGTGCGCGGCTGACCTCCGGAGCGTTGCCTGCATTACGCATCGTTCCCTCGAGTCAGTTCAGCGTGCTCGGCGCGAGCCGAGCGTTCGGCTGTGTCTCGGTTCGCGACAGGCGGCGAGCGCTCTGAGCGTCAGCCGCGGAACACCCTTGGGAGGTGCTCAGTGAAGCTTCATCCTGCTACTCAGTTAGCGCCGCGTTTCAGATTTGCATCGAGACAGCCACTTTTCGGAGCGTCACCGGCTGGAATTGACGGAGCATTGCGTTCGGAAAAACACCCTCGTATAGAGCGACGAGGAGATCGTGGATGCTCGATGAGACGGCGCCCGGGCTTGAACCGTGGAAGACGGGTCAGCTCATCGCAGCCAGGTACGAGATCCTCGAACATCTGGGTACAGGCGGCATGGGGGTCGTGTACCGAGTTCGTGACATTACGAATCAACGCATCCGAGCGCTCAAGACCATCCGCCAGGATCTGGACGCGGAGACCAAACGCTTGGTGTCCCGGCTGTTGAAGTCGGAGGCCGACGCTCTCAAGCGCTTGGAAAGTGATTTCGTGGTGCGGATTTACGAAACGTCACTCGACGAACAGGACGACTGGCCGTTCGTGATCATGGAGTTCCTGCCCGGTCGGGATTTGCAGCAACTGCTGCACAAGCAGGGCCCATTGCCGATCCCGGCCACGGTCAGCTTGCTTTGGCAGGCGGCCTGCGCTCTGAAAACCATCCACGAACACGGCATCGTGCATCGAGATTTGAAACCCGCAAACCTGTACTTGAAGACGCGAGACGACGGTTCGCTCGAGCTCAAGGTGCTCGACTTCAGCATCTCCAGGTTGCTCGACCGCGCCGGTGAACGCAAGACCACGATGGTCGTCGGCACGCGCGGCTTCATGGCTCCCGAGCAAGCAGCCGGCTATGACGTCGATCATCGCGCAGACATCTATTCGCTCGGCCAAGTTGCCAGCGCGCTCCTGCAAAGCACGCTCGAAGCGGAGTGCGGGGGAGCCGATCAAGGACCCGCCGCCACGCGCTTGAAGGCATTCAACGCATGGCATGCCAAGGCCACGGCATATCAACGAGAGCAGCGCTTTCAGTCAGCGATCGAGGCGATCGAGAAGCTCGCGCAAACCCTGGGTGTTGCTCTCCCCAATCGAGAGCTGCCCAAGAATGACACCGCTCACGACAGCTTGACCAGCGCCGCGACCGTTTCGGCCCTGCCCAAGTTGCAATGGCCTCGGCGCGCGCTGGTGCTCGGGATCGCAGTGGCTGCCGCCGCCGTCGCTGGCCTAGTCCTGCTCACCCGCGGTCCTTCAACCACCGGCTCGGTGACGACGCAGCGTGCGGCAGCTTCGGAGACGACCGAACCGTCATTCCGCGTGAGCCCTGTCTCGAGCACTCAGCTCCCGCCGCCGCGCGCTCCCGAGCTCGCGAGCGCGACAGCGTCGGCCGTTTCGTCCGCACCCGCCGCGCCGGCCAAGCCCCCAGTCAGCAGACCGAAGGCTGCTGCATCCCCGAAACCGCAATCCTCGGCGAGCAAGCCAGAACAGCACAATCCGGATGGCACGGGCGATCGCAAGTAGGCGCGTACTCACTCCTATCTGTGGAGTAGTCGTTGCGGCCCAGCTCTTGTCGCCCAACGCGGCGCACGCACAAGCGCCGGACAACGTCGAGCACGCGCAAGCCTTGTTCGATTCGGGCCGCACCCTCATGCAAGAGGGCAAATACGCCGAGGCCTGCGCGAACTTTGCCGAGAGTGAGCAGCTCGATCCGGGCGGCGGCACGATTCTGAATCTCGGTATCTGCCGGAGGCGGGAGGGCCGAACCGGTACGGCTTTCAAAGTCCTGAATGATGCGCTGGCTCAGGCGCGCAGCGATGGCCGCAATGACCGCGTCGCTACCGCGGAGCGAGAGCTGGCCGAGCTCGCCCCCATTTTGTCTCGGCTCACGGTTCAGCTGGCAACGGGCACCCCGGCGCCCGACCTGGTCATCGAATTGGACGGAGAGCCATTCGCTGCCAGCAACGTGGGACGATCGCTAGCGCTGGATCCCGGTGTCCACCAATTACGCGCGTCCCGCCCCGGTTACGAATCCTGGTCCGCACCAATCACGCTCGGCCCGATCGCCGATCAACAAACCATCACCGTGCCAGTTCTTTTGCCGAACACGCCCGCGCCGGCCGCGGCCGTCGTGCCGCCCGGCAAGCCGCTTGCTTCAGCGCCGGTCCAGACTGAGACGCCTCGAACCGCAAAGAACCCGTCGCGGGTGCTCGGTTTCGTACTGGTTTCTACAGGGGGCGTAGCACTCGCTGCAGGCGGCTATTTCGGAGTCCGCGCGTTGTCGCTGAAAGCGAGTAGCGATGACCACTGGAACGGCAGCTACTGCACGGCAGCCAGCTGCGTCGAGGATTGGAACGACGCCAAGACCGCCGCGCATCTGAGTACGATCGGCATCAGTATCGGAATTGCTGCGCTCGGCGCCGGTGCCTATCTGCTGCTCAGGCCAACGACCAGCTCGCATTCGTCCGTCGCACTTTCGTTGAGTGTTTCTGGCTCCAATGCTCAGGCGGTTGCAATCGGAAAATTTTGAAAAGGGCAGGGTGAGACTCACAGTCGCAATGGTGATTCCTTTAGCTCGGTTTGGGAATTGCTAGATCCGCTCCACGGACGGCGGTAAAAGCCTGTGATACTTTTCGAGATCACATTGGCCGCGTTCGTCGCCCCGAAGGATTCCAAATGACTAGCTTGGTTGGCAGATCGAGACAGGGAGTTCTCTGGTTATCGATCGTTGCGATTGGCACTGTGAAATTGCTCGCTGCTTGCTCGGACGATTCGCTGTCGGGTTCGAGTGCGGCTGCGGGTTCGAGCGGCACGGCGGGCTCGAGCGGAGTGGCGAATGGCCCCGGCGGGACGAGCGGAAGAATGGGGGCCGAACCGCCGCCTGCGGGTGAAGCCGGCAGTGCCGGAAGTGGCGAAGGTGGCGAAGGTGGCGAAGGCGGCGAGGTCGAGCCAGAACCCAGCGAAGCTGGAAAATCCGGCAGCGCAGGACATAGCGCAGGAGGCACCGGCGGAGATGCGAGCGCCGGAGGCGAAAGCCTCGGAGGTAGTGGGGATGGCGGCACGGGTGGAGCCCCGAGTGCGCAATGCACCGGGTCCGTCCTGTTGGCTCAAACGCCGAAAGCGAGCGGGCTCGCGCTGGCCGACGGCCACGTGTATTGGACGACGCGCGACATGGCCGGCCAAGTACTCCGCGCGCCGATTACAGGTGGGGCGAGCGAAGTCATCGCCGACAACGAGCTCTATCCCTATGAAGTCGCGGCCAACGGAGCGCAGGTTTTCTGGGTCGCCTTGGGCACAGAGGTCGGTCACGTGTTTCAGGCGAGCGTCACCGGCGCCTATCGCCAAGAGCTCGGGACCGGGGATTTTTCTGGCGTGTATTCGCTGAGCGCGGACGCGGATTACGTCTACTACATCACCAACCTCAACGACGTGGTGCGCGTACCCGTGGGCGGGGGGGATCTGCTCAAGCTCAGCCTCGGGCCCTACAACAGCGTCATCGTGGACATGGTCCTCGACGGTCCCAATCTGTTCTGGACCAACCAAGGCATCGGAACCTTCGTCACCAACGAGCCGGAGAGCGCTGGCGTGTTGGGCGTTGCCGTGTCGGGGGCAACCGCGGCGACTCCGCTGGTCAATCGGCTCGGCTACCCGCAGTTTCAGGTCGCGAGCGACGCCACGAGCGTGTTTTGGAACGACGACAAGGCGATCTACCGCACCCCAAAGCTCGGCGGCACGTCGACCTCCGTGCTCTCCCTTCCTGCGGCTCCGCTCGCCAATTCACCGATCATCGATCTGCTGTCCGACGGCACCTACCTTTTCTACACCGATGGTCACAGCGTGTTCCGCAAGCCGTTGCTCGCGGGTGACGCCCAGGTCATGACCCAAGGCTTTAGCCGCATCGAGAAGCTGGCTCAAGACAGCGATGGCGTGTACTTCACGGATTACGTGAGCGGCGCCGTGGTCAAGCTGGCGAAGTGCGCCTCCGCTTTGGCACCGAGTGATTTGGGTGTCGTGCCGCCGAGTCCACCCAGTTCGAGCCCGGCGCCGAGCCCTCGGCCGAGCCCAACAGAGGTCGCGTGCGATCCCGCAACGGCCGTGCACGGCTGTCCGGAAGCGGTCGTCGTGGCAACCGCTTCGCATCCTTACGGTCTGGCGACGGACGAGTCGTACCTGTACTTCAGCACGCTCGACACTGCTGGAACCATTCAAAAGGTGCCTCTCGCTGGCGGCACGCCCGTGACCATCGCGTCCAACGAACCATCCCCGCACGACCTGGCAGTGGACGCCAACAACGTCTATTGGTGCTTGAACGACAAGCCCGCCGGTCACCTGATCAAAGCAACGAAGTCCGGCTCGGATCGCAAGCTGCTGGCCACCGGCTCCGGCAGCGGTGTCGGTCGCGTGACGTCGGATGGAAAGTTTGCCTACTATGTGTCGTCCTACAACAGCCTGCTTCGAGTCGCGGTCGAAGGTGGTGAGACCGCCTACTTGGCCAATGGTCCGTTCAACAGCAACGTGAGTGATCTCACGGTTCGCGACGGCGACGTCTTCTGGGTCAATGATGGCATCTTCAACGCGAATTTCAGCGGCAAGCTGCCGAAGACGGCGTATTTCGCGCGGGCCCCGAACACCGGCAGCGCGAACCTCGGCCGGACCACGCTCCAGGCTGATCTCGATTCGCCGCTGCAGCGCATCACGTCTGACGCCAAATACGTGTATTACATCGACGCAACGTCCGTGTATCGCGCCGATCTGAGTGGGGGCGCGCCGACGAAGCTCGCGGCGATCGCGCCTGCGTCGGGCACGATCGTCGATCTGCTTTCCGATGGCGAGAACCTGTACTTCCTCGATCTGAAGGCCGTCTACCGCTTGCCGATCAACGGCGGCTCGGTCGAAACGTTGAGCTCCGGTTGGGGCAGCCTGCGGAGCGTCGCAGTCGATGCCTCGAACGTCTATTTCACCGACTATGCCGGAGGCGCCGTACTCAAGCGGCCGAAATGAAGTGCGCTGTCGCGAGCACCTATTCCGGCTCGTCGCGTTCTCGGCATTGACCGGCTGCGAGGCATTCGCTGGGCTGCAAGGCGATCGCGAGGAGAAAGCCCTTGCCAGTGCTGCCGGCGGTTCCGGTGCGGGCGGCGAGTCGAGCCAGAGTCAGTCGGGCGGCGGCGGGCCGGTCGGCAACGCCGACGACGCACATCCCGCCGCTGGCGATGATTCTGGAGGTTCAGGCGCTGGCCTCGGTGGACAAAGCTCGGCCGCGGGCGGCCGGGGCGGATCCGGGGGCGGCGACGGCCTGAAACCCGTCGATGCCGGCGACAGCGGCGACGCCGGCACTGCAGGTGCGGTCGACGACGAGAGCGGCGGCACAGTGCTCGACACCCCGTCCTGCGCCGGCCTGGTTCCGACTGGCTGCGAGCATGTCAATCCGTGCCTTACATTGCCGGTGACCGGCGGCAGCTTCCGCCTGGGCCGAGATGAAACCGGCGAGCTCGACGACTACTTCCCAACCGGTGGCACGAACGAACGACCCGATCACGCGGTTTCGATCAGCCCGTTCTACCTGGACAAGTACGAAGTCACGGTCGCCCGTTTCCGCCGTTTCGTCGACAGTTACCAAGGCGCGTTGCTGGACGAAAACGCCGGAGCGGCCCCGCACATTCCGGGCAGCGGTTGGCGCTCGACTTGGAACTCGAAGCTGCCCGCCGACGCGGCCGCGCTGCGCGCTCGCTTGGGCGACAACGACGCCAGCAGCCTCACGGATCTGCGCACGTGGAGCACGAGCGCCGACACCGGGGAGTGCCGACCGCTCAACAATGTGGATTGGTACCTCGCGTTCGCATTCTGCATTTGGGATGGTGGGCGGCTGCCGACCGAGGCTGAATGGGAGTTCGTCGCCGCGGCGGGCGACGAGGAGCGCCTGTTCCCTTGGGGCAGCGCAACACCCGAGAAGCGCGCGGTCTTCAACTGTGCCTTCACAGGCGGATTGAGCTGCACACCAGGGGACCTTCCGCACGTCGGAACGCTGAGTCCGCGTGGTAATGGGCGCTGGGGTCACGCCGACCTCGCAGGGTCTCTGGCAGAGTACACGCGTGACGTGTACGAAAGCGGCTTCTACGCGAGCAGCAAGGACACCACCACCGATCCAGTAAACCTGCTGATCGACGCAGTCGCCAATGAAGGCGTGGTTCGCGGTGGAGAATTCTCCTCGTCGGGCGATTTGCTGCGGAGCGCAGCACGCTGGACTTGGTTGCGGAACGACCGATCGGTAACCGTGGGCGTGCGCTGCGCGAGGGACCTTTGAGCGCTGCGCGTCACCTGCTGTTGCTCAGCGCGTTCGCACTCGGCGCGTGTGAGCTGCTCGGCGGGCTCTCCGGCTCACGTGAGGCGCTGCCGCTGGGATCGGCCGGCTCGCTGGGCTGCGGCGGGGCCGCTGGGACCGCCGAGCAATGCTCGATGACCAGCGCAGCGTCCGGCGTCGGCGGGGATCAAGGCGGAGGAGCTTCCGAGGCTACGGCGGGCAGCGGAGCGGCCGGGCTCGAAGGCGGCGAGGGCGGCGAGGGCGGCAAACGCGGCGAAGGCGGCGAAAGCGGCGAAGGCGGCATCATCGAACCCGGCCCGCCGCCAGTAGCGCCGTCCTGCACTCAGCCGCTCGATTGCAATGTCGAGAGCGCCTGCACCACGCTGTTCGTGCCCGGCGGAACATTCCCAATGGGTCGCAGCGAAGACGGCGTGGACGCGTACCTGGGTCGCGCCGAAGAGCAACCCGAGCATCTAGTCTCTCTGAGCCCATTCTGGCTCGACAAATACGAAGTCACCGTGGGTCGCTTCCGCCGCTTCTTCGAGGCCTACACGACGAATGAAGTCGCAGCGGATGCCGGAGCGATCCCGTCAGTACCGGCGAGCGGCTGGAGACCGGAGTGGAACAGCCAACTCCCTCGGGACCAAGCCGCCCTCGCGAATGCGATGGTTGCGGCCAACACGGACTGCAATGCAAGCTTCCGCACCTGGACAGCGGCGGCGGGCAACGACGAATGCTTGCCGCTGAACTGCGTCAGTTGGTACCTGGCGTTTGCGTTCTGCATTTGGGACGGTGGGCGCTTGCCGAGTGAGGCCGAGTGGGAGTTCGCCGCCGCCGGCGGTGAACAGAACCGGCTCTTCCCGTGGGGCGCTTCGGCACCCACCCCGGAGAACGCAGTGTTCAATTGCTCTGCTTCCGGCAGCAGCGATTGCACACCGGCCGACATTCGCCCGATAGGGCCCGTGCGCACGGCCGGGCTGGGCCGCTTTGGTCAGGCGGACTTGGCCGGTTCGGTGATGGAATACACCCGCGACATTTACGATCCGAACTTCTACGTTTTGGCGGCCGCAACCGCCATGAATGCCGTCAACCTGTCGCAGGACACGGTTGCCCACGCGAGCCCGCTTCGTGGCGGTAACTACATCAACCCAGGGGGCCTCCTGCGCGCCGCCGCTCGGATTGCGCTCCCCCGAGCATCGCTGGACGACGGCGTCGGTTGGCGCTGCGCGCGGAACGTCGAATAGCCGTTCAACCGCCGCGAGGCAGATAACGCGCGAGCTGCTCCGCGGCCGCGCGACTCGTGGTTCGCTCGCTGCGATCGCGCGTCAGCAGGCCCATCACCAGATCGCTGATTTCCGTCGGTAGCGTCGGTACGAGCACGGACAACGGCGCGATCCCGCCGAGCAGCAACTGACGGAGTGTCTCGGGCGGACTGTTGCCTTCGATCGGACGGCAGCCGCTCAACGCCTCGTACAAAATCACGCCGAGCGCCCAAGCATCGACCAAGTGATCGCAGTCCGAGGGCGAGATGGCTTGCTCGGGAGCCATGTACGGAATCGTGCCCAGCAAAGTGCCGAAGCCCGTGATCGGTGTGCGGCCCGCGTCGGGCGGCGGCTCGTAAAAGCGCGCAATGCCGAAATCGAGCAGCCGTGGACGGATGCCGGCCGGCGTGGCCTGCAGGAAGATGTTCTCGGGTTTGAGATCGCGGTGCACGATGCCCGCCGCGTGCGCCAAATTCAGCGCTTCGACGATCGGCAGTAAAGTGAGCGCGGCTTGTTCGGGGCTCAGGCCCGGCGCGCGCTCGAAGCGCGCGCGCAGAGTTTCGCCGCTGAGCAGTTCCATGGCCAAGATCACGAGCTCCTCGGTCTCGGCAATGTCGACGACTGGCACGATCGCAGGGTGGTCGACGCTGCGCGTCGCGTACGCCTCACGCAAGAAGCGCCGGCGCGACCCGAGCGCCATCTGCTCGCGATTGATCAGAATCTTCAACGCCAGTGTTTGGCCGCTGCGGTCGTCCCGGGCACCCCAGACCACGCTCATCCCCCCGGCACCGATCGCTCGATCCAGCGTGTAGTGGAGCAACTTGGTTCCGGGCGCGAGGTTCACAGCCTAGCAAACTTACCATGTGCCCCTCGGGCCGCGGAGCAAGAAGTTCGCCGCATGACCAGAGCGCTGTGCTCGAACCCGACTCAGTGTATGATGAGCGCGGTTTCGCCCATGAACGAACCCGCCGAGCTCCTGATCGCCTCCGACGTCGCGATCGCCGATCGCGCTTCGGGCGTGGCACCCAGGCTCGGTTTGGTGGCGCGGATCGTTCCTCCGCGTGAGCTCGCTCAGGCGGCGGCTGGCAACGCCCTCTTGGCCTTGGTCGCGGTGCCTGGTAGTGCGCGTGAGTCGGAGCTCGCCTGGCTCAAGCAAATGGTGCGCAGCGTGGATGCGCCGATCGTCGTGCTCGGGCCTCGCAACGCACCAGGGTTCGCGCACGAGGTGCTGATGGCCGGCGCCGCCGAGCTGATTCAAGAACCCGTCAGTGACGAAGAGCTCTTGCGCGCGCTCGAACGCTGTCTGGCCGTCGCGGGTCAACACCCGGAGCGCGCGGCGAAGCGAGGCACCGCGGCCGAGCGTTTGGCGGGGAACTCCGCGCCCATGCAGCGCGTGATGGAGCTGATTGAACGCGCAGCGCCGGGCAATGCGACCGTGCTCGTGCGCGGCGAAAGCGGCACCGGGAAAGAGCTCGCCGCCTTGGCCGTCCACGAGCTCTCGGCTCGCAGCTCCGGACCTTTCGTCAAAGTGCATTGCGCGGCCCTCCCCGAAGCGCTCCTGGAGAGCGAGCTGTTCGGCTACGAAAAAGGCGCGTTCACGGGCGCCACTGCCCGCAAATCCGGTCGCGTCGAGCTGGCCGCGGGAGGCAGCCTCTTCCTCGATGAGATTGGCGATATCAGCCTGGCCATGCAGGTCAAGCTCCTGCGCCTGCTCCAGGACCGACGCTACGAGCGCTTGGGCAGCAACGAGCCGCAGCAGGCAGACGTTCGTTTCATTGCCGCGACCCATCGTGATTTGGGCGCGATGGTCAAGTCGGGAGAATTTCGCGAGGATCTGTTTTATCGCCTGAACGTAGTCACGCTTTGGCTGCCGCCGCTCAGGGCTCGCCGCGAGGACATCGCGGATCTAGCGCTGCGCTTCGCACGCGAAAGCGGCGAGGCCAACGGCAAAGCCGGCGTGCGGCTGTCGGATGAAGCGCTGGCTTTGCTGCGCTCGATGCGCTGGCCAGGCAACGCTCGCCAACTTCAAAATCTGGTCGAACGCCTGATTGTCTTCGCCGACGGCCCCGAGATCAGCAAAGACGACGTCATGCGCGAGTATTCGGACGAAGGGGTGGCGTTTGCCACTCAACCCGTCACGCGCGCCTCGCCGCCCGGCGCGTCCAGCGTGGCCAGCGCGCTGTCGACGGCCTCCTCGCTCATCCCCGTCGAGTTGGCCGAAGAACTCAGGCGAGCCGAACGCCGAGCGCTCGAACGTGCCTTGGCCTACGCGCAGGGCAACCGCTCGCTCGCGGCCCGCGTGCTGGGCGTCAGTCGCGCCACGCTGTACAACAAGCTCGCCGATCACGGCCTGAGCTAGTGCCGAGTGTCCAGCGCGTTGGGCAGTGTCTTGCTGCCCGAGCAGCGGCGCGAGCACAGCACGGGACAAACGCCTGAAAATAGCGACTCCGTGGGCTGGCACACCGCCTGCATCGGTGGCGTTCGAAGTCCGAGGAAAGAGCTCCTCGCGGCATAACAACCAAGGGTTTATTTGCATGTTCAGTGTCGCTCCTCGTTTGCTCGCGCTCACCGCAATTCTAGTCAGCGCGGCCGCTGGCTGTGCTGCGCCGGGAACTCGCTCGGCATCGAGCAGCACACTGGCCA
>DASSMT010000204.1:0-32972 GCA_035688655.1 Polyangiaceae bacterium
GAACGCCCGCAAAGCGCGCCGCGAGCCGCGCATGCCGCTGCCGCGGGCTCGAGCGTGCCGGTCGCAAACCCGAACGCGCGCGACGAGCGCTGAGCGACTACTGTGATTTGATGTCCGGCAACGAGTAGCCGAATTGCCTCAATACGCCGCGGAACGTGCGCTCTTCGTCGCGCGCGCGCTGCTGGTAGACCAGGAATTTCTCGGACTCACCGCGCGTGGCCGCATCGGCCGCGCGCTCGTAATTCTCGAGCACCAAGAGCAGGTGCGGGTGCGCTTGCACGACCTCTTTCGGCACCAGCATGCCCTTGGCCGCCTCGAGCCGCGCGCTGGCGAGCTTGTGGATCAGCTCGGCCAGGTCTTTGTCGCCGATGCGCGCGCGCAAATAATCGCCCTCTTTGCTGCTTTGGCTGAGCAGCAACGCGGCACTGTTCAAGTAGGTGCCGGCCCAGGCCGTGCCGTGCGCGAGCAGCGCGGCCAGCAGCGCGAGCAGCGCGGCTCGCCGCCGCAGGCCGGGCGTGCTCACTGGGGTTCCGCCATTTCTTGGACCAGCTCCGGCAATTGCAGCGCTTCAGCGGCGGCGGCGCGTTCCGCGGCTCGCTTCGAGCGGCCCGAGCCTTCGGCCAAACGCCGCTCACCCTGGCGCACGCCCACTTTGAACCAGCGCTTGTGCGCGGGACCCCCGCTCTCGATCAGCTCGTAAGTGGGTGCTTCGCCGCCGATCGCCTGCAGACGCTCCTGCAGCTCGCTCTTCGGATCACGCGTGCCGTCGCGCTGGAGGGCTTGGAGCTCGTCGGCCACGACTCGCTCGCAGGCCGCGCGCGCGGCTTCCAAGCCGACGTCCAAGTACACCGCGGCGATCAGCGCTTCGACTGCATCGGCCAAGACGTTGGTGCTGTCTCGCAAACCGGCGGCGCTGGCACCGCGGCCGAGGTGCAGAGCAGAGGCTAGGTCTACTTTGCGTGCCCAGGTGGCGAGCGCCTCGGCGTTGACCAAATGCGCGCGCATGCGCGTCAGTGCTCCCTCGTCGGCCTGCGGAAAGCGCGCGCACAAGAGCTCACTCACGCAGAAGCCCAACACCGAGTCACCCAAGAACTCCAAGCGCTGATTGTGCTGCGAGCTGCGTTGCTCGTTTGCAAAGCTGGGGTGGGTCAGCGCTTCGTCCAGGTGAGGCGCATCCAGGGGTAGACCCAGGAGTTCGGCAAGGCGTTCAGTCATCGCAAAGGGGGGCACGTCCCGCCACGACGGGCAGAGCACGGCGGAGCACGGTGGAGAGGACAGTGAGGAGGACGGGCGTTGAAGACTAAGCTAGCGGATCGCGCAAGCAACATCGCGCGATTTGACACACCGCGTCAGCTGGCGCACGTGGAAAGCGTTCGCGAGCGGCGCGTGAGCTATGCTTCGGCGGTGGCGCGGCTCCTGGCTTGTCCCTTCTGCAGGTCGCTGTTCGCCAGCGCGGAGACCCGCCAGTGCCCGGAGTGCGGTGTGAAGCTGGTCCCGATGGAGAACCTGCCGGACTCGCTCGATGCGCTTTCCGACGAGGCTGAGGCCGGTGAAATCGTGCTGCCCGAGCAGCGCACCCTGCCTTGGAACTATTTTGGCCGGGGTCGCGGCGCGCTGCTGCTGCTCGCCTTGCTTGGGCTGGGGCTGTTCTTTACGCCCTGGGTGGAGCTGCGCATGCCCGAGCTTTCCGTGCGCAGTGGCTTCGACCTCGCGCGCGGCCGTGCTGGCTGGCTTTGGGGAGGAGCTGCGGGCTGGTTCATCACGCTGCCGCTGGTTTGGACTCGGCGCACGATTCAGCGCCTGCGCGGGATCCGGCTCGTGACGGCCCTGTTCGCGGCGATGACGCTGATCGAAGCTTGCATGCTGCTTTCAACCCCCCCGCAATCTCGGCACGGGCTGCCGCTGGAAATCGTCTGGCGCTGGGGGATCTACGCGAGCTTGCTGACCGGCGCAGCCGGCGTCGTGGTCGCACTGCGCCTGGGCGGGAGCTTGCGAGACCTACCGCGAATCGTGCAAACCGTGAGGCACGTGACGGCCCCGAGTCCCGATTCGAGCCAGACGAGGCAGACGAGCTCCGGCGAGACCTTGCACTGAGCGCGCAAAAGCTGGAAAGCTTGGCGAAAGCTCCGTGCGCTGAGCGGCTTTCTCACGCAAATCATCGCCGAGCTGCGCTTCGCGTGCTACCCCGGTAAGGATGGGTACCCGCGCCAGCGCCGATGCGCGGTCCTCCGACCGCGCGCCACGCGACGACTCCGCCTTCGACCTGGTCGATGTGCCGGCGACGGTGGTGTGTGCCGGCTGCGGTGATCCCGCATGCGGCGGGTGCATGCTCGAAGAACCCACGAACCAATCGGGCGTAGTCGCGATCATCCCCTGGGAACGACCCGGTCTGAGCGTTTGGCGAAGGCTGTGGCAGACCTCGACCTTGGCCACGCTGCACGCGCGCACTTTTTTCGGCGCGCTGCCCGACGGCGACGTGTCGAGCGCACTGTCGTTCGCGCTGGTGTGCGAGACGCTGGCGGTGAGCGGCCTTTCATTGGGGGTGGGGCTGGTCGCGCTGCTGTTCTTGCCCTCACTGCCGCGCTTGCTGCTGGAAGACGCCGCGCTGCGGCAAACAATCCTGCGCGGCGCCGGGGCGGGCATGGTGATGTTGGTGCTGGCCATGGTTTCCCTGCATGCGATCCATGGGCTGGCGCTCGATGCCGCGGCGCGCCGCTACGGCGGGCGGCGTTTGGGGCGCGGGCTGCGCTTCGGGCTCTATGGTTGCGGCTGGGATTTGATCACCTTGCCGCTCGGGCTGCTCATCACCGCGCTCAGCAGTGGCTTTGCGGCCGCGCGCCGGGCCGCGCCGCTCGGTCTGACCGCGCCGGGGCAAGCCTCCGAAGCGTTTCTGATCGGAATGCACGGGCTGAGCCCGGAGACCGCGGGTCTCGCGGCGCGCCGGGCCGCGCTGTTCACGATCGCTCCGGTGCTGCTCACGCTCGCCGTCGGCGTACTCGCCGTCGCTGCGGCGATGCATTGAGTCACTGCGCGGCGCTGCCTGCGGGAACAGCGCGCATTCGGAGGTGCGTGGCCGGCTTGCACCCCTTCGGGTGTCACGAAGCGCGTCGAGCTCCCCCCAACCAATCCGCTTTAGAACATCGCCCCGAGCTCGAAGGCGAACGTCGTTTGCCGCGGCTCACCCTGCAGGTCGCTCTTGTTCTGTCCTGAATTGGCGTCGGAAGGGCTCAACATGTCGGTGATGAGCTGGGCGCCCACGAGCAGCATTTCGAAGCGATAGTTCACGCCGAAGATCAGCCGCTGACGATGCAGGCGCACGGGCGAAAAGATCGTGTTGTTGTTGAAGTCACGCGGGCTGCCACCGCGACACACCGGCTGTCCATCGTAGACATTGCTCACCTTGCCGTCGGAGGTCGTGTGGGTCTTGCTCGGGTCCGGGTTGCCCGGCACGTTCTGGCCGGTGTAGTTGCACGCGCCGATCGCGTTCGTGGCCGGGGTCAGATCGATCAGCCCCGAGTCGCCGAAAATCCACACGTATTGATAACCGAGCACGGGCGTGATCACCGACGTGTCGGCGATCACCAAGGGCTTGGAGATCTGCACATCCAGGCCGACCGTCGTGAGCTGGAGCTCGGGTGTGCCGGTGATGGTGCGCACGCCGCTCCCCACCGAGACGTCCGGGAAGATCCCGAGCACGCCGGTGCGAAAGCCCTCGAGCAGCGAAATGCGCACGTCAGCGCCGCCATTGATCAAGCTGGTCTGCGGCAGAATGCCGACCACACCGCTGATTTCGAAGCCGTAGCCAAAGCCTTTGCGCAGCCTGAGCGAGTACTGCTGGAGCAATGAGGCGGGGCTTTGATTGCTGGTCGCTGCCTGCTGCGTCGTGGGATCGGAGCTGCCCTGAGTGCCGCGCTTCCAATACTCGGCGTCATTGGCGAGCGTCGTGTAACTCGCTTCGAGCGCGAGGTTGAAACCGCCGAAGCCGGTGGTGCGCGCGGAGTGCATCGCGGGCGGCGCGAGCGCAAAGCCGAGCTGACTGACCAAGCGCTTGAAGGCGAGATTGTCCGGGCGACAATCCTGCGCGCTGGTCGGCTGAAAACGGCCAGTGCCGTCTGCGCTGAGACAGCTCGATCCATTTTCGACCAAGCGCTCGAGCGCCAAATCCATGGGATCGGCTTCTGCGACCTGGGACGCCGAGAGCAGCAGTGAACCAACTGCGAAGCCGAAAAAGCGAGCGCTCATCATGAACGGACCGGTGGCCGTTCGCGCGAGGCTACTTGCCGCGCGGGATTTGCGTCAAGCAGTGCGCCAAACGTCGAGACAAGTCCTCGCGGCCCGGGCGCTGGGCCGTTAGACTGCGCGTCGCTTGTCCGACGTGCCGCCCGAATCCGACTTTTACCTACGCACGCGCGCCGTGCCGCGCCCGTTCCACATCGTCCTGGTCGAGCCGGAAATTCCGCCGAATACCGGCAATGTCGCGCGGCTATGCGCCGCCACCCTGTGCCCCCTGCACTTGGTGGGGAAGCTGGGCTTTCGCATCGACGAGCACGCGGTGCGGCGTGCGGGTCTCGACTATTGGCACTTGGTCGAGGTCCTGCAGCACGAAACGCTGTCCCAGGCCGAGCAAAGCGTGGCTTCCTACAGTCCCGGGCGCGCGCCGCGCTCTTGGTTTTTCAGCGGGCACGCCCGGCGCAGCTACTTGGACGCGGACTTCGAATTCGGCGACGCGCTGGTGTTCGGTAAAGAAAGCGTCGGCTTACCGCGTGAGCTGCTCGCCGAGCGCGGCGCCCAGGTGATCGGCATTCCCATGCCCGGCCACGTGCGTTCGCACAACCTGGCCAATTCCGTCTCGATCGCCGTGTACGAAGCCCTGCGCCAGAAGCGCGCGCTCTCGCCTCCCTGAAGCGACCGGCCAAGGGCTCAGTGTACGCTGATCGCGGGCTCGGCCTGACGAAAGTCCGCGTGAACGCTGCGAGTGACGCCGGTCAGCACCGTGACTTGCGCGCTGAGCGGGGCGCCGAAAGTGTCATTGCGAAAGACGACCTGATACTTGCCGATGGGTAGCTTCAGCCCGAAGACCGGCGACTGGGTCGCCTGATGAAAATGCGGTCCGCTGACTTCGACCGCCGCGCGCGGATCGGCCGTGATCTTGAGCATGCCGAATTGCTCCGGCTCGGCGCTCGCTGACGGGCTGCTGGCCGACTCGTGAGTGCGCGTCGACGCGCCGCCCTTTTGGCTCGAATTCGCAGCGATCGCCGCTGACAGCGTCGCACTCGGCTTGACCGCGTTGGCAGCGGGCGGCGCGGTGGACGCGGCCGGCCAGGGCTCGGCCGTCACGAGCGCGGGCGACGGCCGCTCGGAGGGCGTGGTCGTGGGCGGAGGCGCGCTGACCTTGGGTCCGAGGGCGCGCGGGGCAATCGCGAACGCGGCAGCCAAGACCGCGAGCGAGCCTATGCCGAGCAGAAAGCCGGACGCCCCCTTGGGCGCACGGCTGACTTTGCTGGAAGAGATGCCGGAAGGTTCACGAACGCTGTCATCGATGCGCGCCGCCGGTGGCTCGGTGGGCTCGCCCGCGAAGGGGCGCGTGCTCGGCATCGCTGGGGTCGTGGCTAACGGGCCTGGCGCTGGGGCGCTCGATAGCCGGCGCGTCCAGGCTTCGACCTCTTCGCGCGCGGCAAAGGTGCGCGTGACCGGCGCGCCGGCGCTGGCTGACTCGCGGTCGGTCCCCGCGCCATCGCTCACCGGCCGCGTGCTTTGGTTGTTCTTGCCGGTGCTGCCCTCGCCCGGAAGCCAAGGGTTGGATGCCCGGGCGCGGCGCCGCGCCTGACGCACCCGCTGGCCGAGGCGGCGCGCGATGTCGCCGCTGTCCTCGCTCTTCAAAAACTCACGCAGCGGCCGGGCCAGGTGCTCCGCAGCGAGCGGCCTTTCCCGCGCGTCCAGCGCGATGCTGCTGGCGATCAATTCGCGGAGCGGCGCGAGCGACGGTTGTCGCTCGTCGATCGGCGCGGGCACGCTGAACAGCGCTCGTTCGCTCTCTTGCGCGGTGGCGCGACGAAACGGTGGCTGGCCGCTCCACGCCTCGATCAACAACGCGCCCACGGCAAAGACGTCGGTGGCGGGCGTGAGCTCGGCGCCGTGCAGTTGCTCGGGCGGCATGTGCCCGGGCGAGCCGAACACCTCGCGGCGGGCCGCGTCGCTGGCGAAAGCGTTGGGCGCAACCGGCGCGGCGATACCGAAATCGATCAAGCGCACCGCACCCTCGTCGTCGATCAGCACGTTTCTAGGCGTCACGTCGCGGTGCACGATGCGCGCGCGGCGATGCGCATAATCGAGCGCGCGACAAATCTCGGCACCGACATAGGCACCCTCGGCTGGGCCGAGCGGTCCGGTCTCCGCGAGCAGCTCGGAGAGCGTCAGCCCCTCACACAGCTCCATCGCGATGTAGTACACACCTTGCTCGACGCCGAGCTCGTAAACCGGCACGATGTTCGGGTGACTGAGCTCGACCGCAGTCTTCGCTTCCTCCACGAAGCGGATCACGAAGCCTTCGTCGCAAGCCAGCTCGGGCCGTATCTGTTTGACCACTAGACGCTTCTCGAAGCCGACCGCGCCGCGTAGGGTAGCCAGGTAAACACGCGCCATGCCTCCCGCAGCGATCTCGCGCTCGAGCACGTATTTGCCGAAGATCTGCGGAAACATCGCGAGCCTGTATGCTAGCGCCGCTCTGGCGCTTTTGCTGCTTTCTGGCTGCTCCGCCCCGGAGCCGCAGGAAATCGTGCTGCCTTTGACGGTTCACGCGCTCGAGAGCTGCCCGATCCCGACGCCCACCCAAGTCGATCTGAGCGCTCTCGGTGATTTTCCCACAAGCAACGACACGACCCCGACCGTATCTCTCACCGCCCAAAACGTCCGGCTCGGCATTCCGAGCGACACCCTCGCGCTGGAAGCCAGCGCACGCCCTGAATCATCGGACCAAGTCTTCATTGGCTTCAGTGGCCGCACTGAGCGCGGGCTCGACTTTTTGCTTTGGCCGCAGGAAAGCCCGTGCGAGCTGTATCGCGCCGGCAGCTATCCGGCCGGTCTGGGCGGTGAAGCGCTGGGGTTTGCGGAAGCGCTCGGCCTCGCGCTGATGGCCGGCAGCGATGGTTTTGCCAGCTCGGCCGTGGTGGGGGCGATGAGCTTCGACGCGCGCACGGGTCAGAGCGGCGCAGTCGACGCGCGCGCCGCCATGCGCAAGCCGCGCGCGTTCGCGGCGATCAGCGGCTTCGGCAAAAAGCTGCTCGTGGCAGGGGGCGAATACCCGATTCACGAGAGCGGAACGCCGGCCAGCGTGTTCAACGACACCGCAGAGGTGTACGACCCGCTGAGTCAGAGCTTCGAATCGGACCTGGTGCCGCTGTTTCAAGGCGTCGCCCGGCACGCCGCCGTGCCGCTTCCGAGCGGAGAAGTCGCGCTGATCGGCGGGCAAACCGAGACCTCGCGGGCCACGAACTTCATTCAAGTGGTGTCACCGCTGACGCGCACCACCAAGCTGCTCGGCACGCTCGCGCTGGGGCGCAGCGAGCCGACCGTGCTGCGCCTCGACGATGGTCGGCTGTTCATCGCGGGCGGCGTGGACGCCTCCGGCAGCCCGGTTGGCGCCCTCGAGTGGCGCGCCGCGGACTCGAGCCCGCTGCCGGCCCCGTTCGACGGAACGGTCGCGCTGCCGCCGCGCTTCGATCGCGCGTACGCGGTGCTCGCGGGCGGCGCGGTGCTCGCGGTCGGCGGCTGCGAAGAGCGCGCTCCGCGTGCCGCTGAAGACTGTGCCCGCGAGTGCCGGCACGGCTGCCCGCCGTGGCCGGCCGGCGCCGAAAAACCGGCCTACGAAGCGTTCTGGATCACTGCCGACGGCGGCGTCACGTCGCTCGAGCTCCCGCTTCGGGCAGGCCGCCCGAGCTTGCTCGCGGGCAGCGATGGCAGCCCTTGGTTGATCGCTGGTGACTCCGAGCTGTTTCGGTTCGATCCGTGGCACGGCAGATTCGACACCACGACGATTGCGCTCGGGCTGAGCGATGCACCCGCCCCCGCGCGCTTCCTGGCCATGGGCATCGACTCCTTCGCCTGGCTCACGCAAGACGACAGCGGAATCCTTTTGCGGGGCGTGCGTCTGGCGACTCGCTCGGCCTTCAGCAACGACGTCCCGCTCGTGACCGTTCGCGAGCCCAGCGATCCTTCGCGCCCCGCGCACCTCGTCCCGGATCGCGCGCCCAGCGCCGAGCTGAGCTACGAAGCCGCGGGGGCCGGGGCGCTCGCGTTCGCTCAGAGCGCGCCGGGCCAAGCCAAATCCTGCGTTTGGCTCAGCGACGCTCGGTTTTCGGACTTCTCCGCAGAGGTGCTGTTCTCGTCGCGCGAAAGTCCGAGCTTGCGTCTGGGCGGCACCTCGTTCGTCGCTCCGCAGACGTCCGACGCCAACGGCTCATGCCCACTGCCCAGCGTGGGCGACGGCGGCGCAACAGGCCGGCTCTTGCTCGAACGCAGCGGCGCGCAGGTGCTACTGTCGCTCGGCGACGCGCGCAGCAACTGCACCATCGGCGCGGAGCGCTTGGCGGTGGCGGTCTGCTCGAGCGAGCTCGGCAGCGTGCGCGTCACGCGCCTAAGCGTGAAACGCCGGCACTGAGGCTTCGCTCAGCGCTTGAACCACTTGCCGAAGCGACTGGTGTTCGTGGTGCCGCTCTCGCTCGACTTGGCGCTGGGCGGCGCCCCGCTGGGGCGGCCGGGCTGAGCGCTGGGCCGATCGCTGGGCGTTTTTTGGCCGGTACGGCGTTGCTCGGCCTTGCGCATTTCGTACAAGCGAATTTCGCGCTGCGCGTCGAGGTGCCGCGGATCGTTCTCGACGATGAAGCGAAAATCACCGATGGCTTTGCCGTTCTTGCCCAGGCGCTTGAGGATCGAGCCACGATACCAACGGATGCGGGTGTTGTTCGGCTCGAGCCGCTGCGCCTTCTCGATGCGCGCCAAGATCTCTTCCAGGTTCGCGTTGAGCTGCGTGGCCTCGAGCCAGGCCAAGAGCGCAATGTAGTCGGCTTGACTCGGATCGAGCTCGAGTGCTTTGCGCGCCTCTTCCAAGGCGGCGGGCGTGTTGTTGCGCTTCAGTAGCACCTCGGCCTTCTGAAAAGCCGTGGCGGCGCGCAGCACCCTCTGCACCTGCTCTTGCTCCTCGGCGCCCCCCGCGCCGTTTTTGCGCAGCTCGTCGTACTCTTTGCGTCGCATGGGATCGGACAAGATCTGGTGCGCCTCGCTCATGCGCGCGAAGACCTTGTTCGCCAGTTCCCGCACATCCGCGAAATCCGGCCCCAGGCGATCGGGATGCCATTTCTTGGCGAGCTGAAAGAACGCAGCTTGCACGACTGCTGGTTGGGCGTCCGGGCTCACACCCAGGAGCTCGTAATAGTCCGCGGCGCCGTGCGCGGCGCGATCACGGATTTCTGCCTTGAACGCGGCCTGCTCCGGGCTCTCGACCGCTTTGGGCGCGGCCGGCGCCGCGGACGGCGGGTGCGGTGACGGATGGCGCGAAGCCTGCGCCGACGCGGGCAGCACGGGGGCCACCGGCATGCGCGACGAAGAGGCAGCTTCATCGACGCCAATGGGCTCCACGCCGGGAATGCCCGACTCGAGCTGGCGAGTGATGAGCATCGCGTACACCAAGCGACGCACGTACGCGGGCTCCGCCAAACCGCGCGCCAAGAGCTCACTCAAGGGCTGCGGCTTGGCGCGCAGCACATCGATGATCGATTGCTCGTGACGATCGAAGCGAAAGCGTCGAATCGGCGCATCGATGTGCAACAAGATGGGTTGGTCCCCGAAGCGCTCCAACACTTCGGCCATGTGCCCGGCATGAACGTACTCACGCACCCCGCGCCAGATGAGCGCGAGCGGCTTGGCACGGACGCCTTCACCGCCCCAGCGCTCCAAGAAGTTCACGCGATCGTAGTATCCGAATACGGTGCTGCCGGGCAGGCCGAACATCCACAATACCTGCCGCGAAAGTTGCTCACGCAGCCCCTCGCGCAGCGTGTGCTCGTCGATCTCGCCCTGTTCCAGCAGTACCTGGCCGTGCAGCTGCCCGCGCTCGGTCGCGAGGGCCAGTGTGCGATCGTAGGTTTCTTCCGTAATCGCCTTTTGCTCGACCAAAACCCGGCCCAAGAACAACACCGAGGCATCGAGCTTGGCTTTCGAGGGTCCGCCACCATCGAAATAAATGGCATGCCGCTTACCGCTCGCCTCTTCCAATACGAGCGTACCGCTGAGCGTTCGATCGAGGCAGTAAACTAGCAGGTGCCCGAGCGGAGTTGCCTCCAGAGAGCCCTGTGCTGTGGGTGCAGCCTCCGTCATCGCAAGCGCGAGTAGCCTAGCACTGCTCGCTGCATGGCTGGAGAACTTCCGCCGCTGAGGCGCACGCATGTCCAGGCCAGCTTTTCCGCTGGCCCGACAAAGCGACGAGCGCTCATCACTAGTTATTTTTCTAATGAAAGCCCGACCAGCGTGGCGGCAATTCCAGCTCTGCGGAAGCCTCGTGGCGCTCACGGGCTAGTTTCGCTAGCGTTTTCGCATGCTCCGCGGCCATGTCCTTGTCGTCGACGACGAAACATCGATCCTCAACACCCTGAAGAAGGCGCTCTCACTCGAGGGTTATCAGGTGGATTTGGCGGGCGGGATCGGCGTGGCAGAAGAGCGCCTGGCCAAACACTCGTACGACGTGGTGCTCCTCGATGTCGCGTTGCCCGACGGAGATGGTCTGGACTTACTCGCTCGTCTGCGCGGAGCTGGCAACGAGACCGCGGTGCTCATGATGAGCGGGCATGCCACGATCGACGCTGCGGTTCGCGCCACAAAGCTCGGAGCGCTCGATTTCTTGGAGAAACCGCTGTCGACCGACCGACTGTTGGTGATGCTGGAAAACGCGCTGCGTTTGCTGCACGCCGAAGCCGAGGTCCGGGAGCTCCACGCCGAGGCCGGACATTTCGACGATTTGGTCGGCGAAAGCCGGGTCATGCGCGAGCTCCGCGAGCGCGTGTTGCGCGCCGCGCGCAGCAACGCCAGCGTGCTCGTGCATGGCGAGCGAGGGACCGGCAAAGAGCTCGTGGCGCGCGCCATTCACCGCGCATCGCCGCGCGCCAAGGCGGTGCTCGAACGTTTGAACTGCGCGGCCGTGCCCGCCGAGCTGATCGAGAGCGAACTCTTCGGACACGAAGCGGGCGCGTTCACCGGCGCAACCAAGCAACGCCGCGGCAAGTTCGAGCGCGCCAATGGCGGCACCCTCTTTTTGGATGAAGTGGGCGACATGCCGCTCGCGATGCAAGCCAAGCTGCTGCGCGTCTTGCAAGAGCAAGAGATCGAGCGCGTGGGAGGCAGCAACACCTTCAAGATCGACGTCCGCGTGGTGGCGGCGACCAACAAGGATCTGAGTGAAGCCTGCGCAAATGGCGCGTTTCGTGCTGATTTGTACGATCGCTTGAACGTCGTGCCGCTGGAGCTGCCAGCGCTGCGCGCCCGACGCGAAGACATTCCCCGGCTCGCCGAGCATTTCCTGCTCAGCGCACGCCGAGCCAACGCCCGGCCCGGCATGACCCTCACGCCTTCGGCCATCGCGGCCCTCACGCGCCACCCCTTTCCCGGCAACGTGCGCGAACTGCGCAACCTGATCGAGCGGCTGGTGATCCTCAATCCCGACGACGCGGTCACCGGTGAGGACATCGAGCGCTCCGTGGGCATGGGTCGCCCAGCGCAGAGCGCGGGCCTATATCAACCCGGCGTCCCGTTTCGCGTGCTGTCGGAGCAAGCAGAGCGCACCATCGTGGAAGAGGCGCTGGCACACCACGGAGGACAAATGGCAGCGACGGCGCGCGCGCTAGGTCTGGAACGCAGCCATTTGTACAAAAAAGCCCGCGCGCTCGGGCTGCGCGGCGACAAGGACGATGACAGCGAGGCCTGAACTCAGCGCGGCAGCGCGGGCAGGCGAGCGTTGTGCGCGTCGAGTTTGCGAGCAAGCGCCGCTTGCTGCTTGGCCAGTGCGCGCTTGCCGCTCTTGACGTAAAGCTCCGCGAGCCGCGCGTGCGCCTCTGCGAGCTCTTCCGCGCTGCCCTCGCACAGCGTGGCGCTCTCGAGCTCGAATTGTGCGCGCGCCATGTTCCCGGTTCGTGCCAACGCTTCGCCGAACAAGAGATGCGTAGTCAAACCCGCTACGTCGGCGAACAGCGCGGCCTCGCCCAGCTGCGCCGCCTCGCCATACGCGCCGCTCTCGATCAGCCGTGAGAGCAAACGTCGGTAGACCTTGGGTTCATGCTGCTCGAGCCCCGCGAGCGCCCGCAGCGCGCTCAGCTCACCCGCAGAATCTCCGGTCTTTTCGGCCAAATCTGCCAAGGTGTAGAAGGGCGATGCTTGAGATGGATCGAGCCGCGTTGCCGCCTCCAAGGCACGCTTGGTCGAAGCTTCGTCGTTTGCAGCGAGCGTTTGTGCGAGCAACATCTCGACCGCGTAGCCGTCTTTGCCGTCGGCAATCAGCTTCTGCAGTGTCGTGACGGCGCGTACCGGATCTTCGTGCGCGCTCAACTGCGCGTCGAGGAAGCGCGCGTCGGGCAGGCTGGGATCCAAGGCCAGCGCTCGCGTCAGCTCGAGCTTGGCGCGATCACCTCGACCGCGCCGCAGCAGCGCCCGGGCGAGCGTGGTGTGGCTCTGTGCACTGTCCGGACTATGCTCGACCGCGGCCTGTGCGAGCGCGATCGAACCTGCGCGATTGACGGGTACGAACTGCTTCGAATAACGACTGAGCCGGCCAGCCAAGTAGGCTCGAAACTCCTGATCCAGCGCCTCCGGCGGCTTGCCCAGCACCTCGCGCAGCAGCTCAGGGGTGCGCCGCCCAGCTCCCCAGCCGCGCAGCAGCTCGCTCAATTTGGGCATGCCGTATTCGCCCGCCCACGAGCTCAGGATTTGACTCGAGGCATAGTACGCCGTCGCGACGTCGTTCAGCTCTTCGGCGCGGGTGAAGGCGCGCGTCATGTTGGCGACCGCGGGTAAGCGCCCCGAGCGCAGCGCTTGATACAAGTCTGGATCTTGTTCGCGCGCCCACTCCGGACGGCGGATGATCGTCTCGTACTCGGCGAGTCCCTCGGTGAACCAGCGCGGAACATGGCTCTTGGACAACTGAATGTGAAATACGTGCGACAGCTCGTGCCAGAGCGTCATGCCCAAGTTGAACGACTCGTACTTCGGGCTCATGGCCGCGAGCGTGCGGCCGAAGCACACGCCTTGAATCGCAGTCTCCGGCAAGCCCCCGGTCCGGATCGCGAAATTCTGCCTTTCCGCGTACAATTCGACGCCAATCGGCGTCTCGGGCGTGAAGCCGTAGGCCTTCACCATCTTGGTCCAGGCTTCGTTCAGCAGCGCCGGCACATAGCGTTCGAGGATCGCGCGCTCGTCCTTGCGGTAACGAAAGCGAAACGGCGGATGCTCGACAGTGACGTAGTCCGCAGCGATCGTTTTTTCGTACAGGTTCAAGGTGTTGAACACGCGCACGTTGTACGGATCGAGAGCGAACGCGCGCCGCAGCGCGCTGACGCCGCCCGCGTCGTCGCCGGCGCGGATCAGATTCAAGCCGAGCTCGGCATAGGCGACGCCATCTTCGTTGTCGATGGCCACGGCCTCGCGCATCATGCGCACGATCTCGTCGTAGCGATGCTCCCAATCAGCGAACTCCGAAACGATCGAGTACAGCTGAGAATACTGCGGATTTTGCTGAAAAACCGCGCGCTTTGCCGACTCGACCCCTGCTTGGTCATCGGCCAAGAAGCGCTGCGCCACGCGCAGGCTCATAAGCTCCAGGCTGCCCGGGTCTGCGCTCGAGCCTTCGTTCAACAACTGCTCCGCGCGCTCCAGATCGCCATCGCGTAAGCTGATCCCGACCAATATCGCGTATGCGGCACCTGACTTCGGGTTCACGCTGAGCGCCAGCCGCGCCAAGCGTTCGGCCTCGTCGAAGTCGAGCGCCTGCGCCAGTTTGACCCGAGCGAGCAGCTGTAACGCCTCCGGCTCGGCGGGCGCCTTGGCCAGGATCTCGTTCAAGACCTCTTCGGCATGTCCCGGGTCGTACTTCTCGAGGAACAGACTGCAGCGAAAAAGCAGAGTCTGCGTGTCGCCCGGCAGCGCTCGCTCGGCCGCTTCGTAGGCCTGGTTCGCGTCCTTTGGGCTGCGCAGCAGTTGTGCCGCGCGCCCGACCAGCGCCATCGCAGCGCCATCACTGTCCTGGATGCGATCGTCGTTGTATGCGCTCACGATCGTCATCAGTACCGGTTCGGCGTCCGCGCGCCGCCCTTCACGCAAGAGCACGCTGCCGAGCTCGAGCTGCACTGCGAACGACGAATGCTCCTCGGGCACGGCGCGCAGCGTGGCCTCCGCTGCGCGCACGAGCCCCAGGGCTTGTTGAGCGCGGGCGGTGAACAGCGCCGCCGAAGCCACCCGCGCCGGATCGCTCAGCAACGGCGAAAGCACGCTGATCGCCTCCGAAGCGCGGCCGGTCTTGACCAACACCTGACCGAGGCCCAGCCGCGCCGCGGCGCCCTCCGGACTACTCAAGAGCGCTCGGAACTCGGCCTCGGCCTCCTTGTAGGCGCTGAGCTCGAAGCGCTGATTGGCGCGCGCCAAGCGCGCTGGCGCGGGCAAATCGGCCGCCGAAATGGCAGCGGGCTTGGCGACCGCACCTGGCGCGACCTTGGCTGGCTGACAGCCGGCAATCAGCGCTACTACTGCCGCGACCGAACCAAAGGCGTGCCCTCGCATCTCCGCGCATCATGGCCGAGTCTCGCGACCCTGACCAGCTGCCAGCGGGCTCAGGGCTTGGGCGCAGGCCGCCAGCGCGTCAACCGTCGTGGCCAGTCGCCGTCGCCGCTCTTCGTGCGCAGCACGCTGCGCAAAAGTGCGTGCGCGTAAGTCTGAAGCCAGTCCGGCGGGACTCCGCCTTGCCACTCGGCGAGCTCGAAGCGATCGCCAGGCGCGTCGATGACGACGAGCGCACTGACCTCCGACTCCGGCGTGCGCAAGCTCAAGGTGTACTGCGCGCGCGCCTCTGTCGCGTCTTTGAGCTTGAGCTCCAAACGGCCGCCGTGGTCCGGTCGCACGCAGCGGAATGTGGCCGCATTGCGCAGGGAAATCAAGCCATGGGCCGGCTCCGCCAGCGCGCGCTCTGGAGCTGCTATGCTCACTTGAACGGCGTGCGGATCTTTGTACAACGAGAGCAATTGACGCTCGACTTGCCGGAGCTGCTGCGAACAGCGCGCCGCTATTTCGACGCCACGCTGGACGTGCAGGCCAAGAGCGCGATCGCGCCGGACGGACGCGAACAGGTGGAAGTCTTGCTGCACAGTGAGCAGCATGGCTATCAGGGGCGCCTTTCGATTCGCACGCGGCGCACGAGCGAACACGACCGCGCCGACGCGCGCGACGCAGAACAGCGGGGCCAAGCAGCGGGCATGGCCAGCTTGGCCGAGCGCTGCCCGACGATTTGGGACGTCGAGCCGGTGGGCGAAGACTCGGAGCTCGCGCGCCTGAATTTGTGCGGAATTCTGGCGGCGGTCGCGCTCGGTCCGGTTTTACCCGACGACGGCGCGACGTTGTACGGCGTGCGCGGAGCCATGGAGCGCGTGGAGCGCTTGTTGAAAGCGCGTTAAGCAGCCCCGCTTGCGCGGCCTGGACGCGGAATGAGCAGCGCGTCCAGGTTGACTCCCGCCGCCTCCAGCGCCCGGCGCTGTACCGAACACAGCTCGCGGATGCCCTCGAGCGCGAGGTCGATCATGGCGTCGATGTCGCTGCGCGGCACGGCTTCGCCCTCTGCCGTGCCTTGCACCTCGACGATCGCGGCCTCGGCGGTGGCAACCACGTTCAAGTCGACGCGCGCCGAGCTGTCTTCGAGGTAGCAGAGATCGAGCGCGAACTCGCCGGCGACGTGCCCGGCGCTGACGGCCGCGACTTGATCGCGCAGCACCGGTCGAGTGAGCTTTCCGCTCTTGGTCAGCTTGTCGCAGGCCAGCGCCAGGGCAATGAAACCGCTGGTCACCGAAGCCGTGCGCGTACCGCCATCGGCTTCCAGGATGTCGCAATCGATGTGGATGCTCTTTTCGCCCAGGCGGTCCAAATCGACTGCGGCGCGCAGCGAGCGGCCAATCAGGCGTTGGATCTCGCGCGCGCGCCCACCGAGCGGGCGCTCACGGCCGTCGCGATTCTCGCGGCGCTTGGGGTTGGCGCGCGGGTGCATCTGATAGTCCGCGGTGATCCAGCCCTTACCCTTGCCGACCAAGAAGTCGGGCACCGTTTCCTCGATGGACGCGGTGGCCAAGACCACGGTTCCACCGGCACGGTAAAGCAGCGATCCCTCTGCCAGGCGCTGAAAACCGGGAACGATCTCGACCGGGCGAATCGTTCGCAAATCACGGCCGCCCCGGGCGGCGAGCATCGAAGTCCGAGAGGCTTGGGGTGTAGGGCTCATCCCGCGCCCTTTAGCACTGGTTCTACCCGGCGCGAGCCAGCTCGACAGGCGCGCGGGATCTGCTTTCGATTGTGAGCTAAACCCCGCCCGCGATGTCATCCAGCAGTCCGACGCTCAAGGTTTCGGAGATCTTCGAGAGCCTGCAAGGCGAAGGCCCGAGCAGCGGCGCGCCCTGCATCTTCGTGCGTTTGGCGCAGTGCAACCTGCATTGCTCTTGGTGTGACACCAAATACACCTGGGACTTCGAGCGCTATCGCTACGAGGACGAGGTGCACGAAGAATCCGTGGCCGAAGTCGCCCAGCGCGTGAACGCCTCGCCGAGCCGGCGCCTGGTGCTCACCGGTGGCGAGCCCATGCTCCAACAGCGAGCGCTGAAGGAGTTCTTTGCACGGCTCGCGCCGGACATCTCGGTCGAGGTCGAAACCAACGGCACGATCGTTCCCGAGCCGGCCGCGCTCACGCGGGTGAATCAGTGGAACGTGTCGCCGAAGCTGGCCAATGCCGGCGATCCCGAGCAATTTCGCATCCGACCCGAGGCGCTTTCGGCGCTTCGCGATTCGGGTCGCGCCTACCTGAAGCTGGTCGTGAGCAACCCACTCGACCTCGCGGAAGCGGACGCCTTGGTGGCGCGCCTCGGCTGGCCGAGCGCGCGGGTCAGCTTGATGCCAGAGGCGGCGGACCGTGAACAGCTGCGCGCGCGCTCGCTGCCCGTGGCCGAAGCGGCGCAGACCCGCGGCTATCGCTTCTCGTCTCGACTCCATCTGGAGCTGTGGGGCGGCCGACGCGGCGTCTGAGCCGCAGCCTCAGCGTAAGTCGCCCCACACCGTCAGCGCGGCGACCGTCTCGGGATCGAGGGTCGCCGCTTGCTTCTCCTGCGGCCGGCCATTGGCGCGGAGCGCCGCGCTCTCGGCACGAAAAGTCGCGAGCCACAGCGCGCGCGCGGCATACGGCTTTTCATCGAACACGTCGTTGACGCAGGCGGGGTCGAGATCGATTGCGCACAGTGAGGGCTTCCTGCCCAGTTCCCCGCGCAGGAGCCACGAGCCGAGGCGCGTCGAGTAGCGCCCGGGTGCAGTCGCGACCAGCGCCTTGGCGACCACGGGCACCATGCCGTGGGCTGCCGCGTACAGATCGACTCCCGCCACTGAATCGGGGACGGGGATGCCGAGCGCGCTGAGCAGCGTGGCGCTCACGTCGGCCGCGCTCGCCGGCAGCCGCTCGTCTCGACCGTCCAGATCTCCGCCCGGGAATTTGACCAGCAGTGGCACGGAGAGCCGCGCTTCGGTCAGAGCGCCCTGCGGGTCGAACGGCGACTCCGGCGGTTCGCCTGCCGAGACGTCGCCGGCGAACACGAGCATCGTGTGCTCCCAGGCGCCCTTCTTCTTCAGCAGCGCCACCAGCTGGCCGATCAGCACGTCTTGCTTGGCGAGCGCCGCATCTTGCAGCGCGCGCAAACGAACCCAGTCCTCTTCCTGTAGGTGATGAGCCGTGCGCGTCTTTCGGGCACGCAGCGCGGCAAGCATGATCGCGCCGCGCCGTGGGTCGAGGATCCCCGCGTACTCGTCCGGTTTCAGCCCTTGTGTCTCTTCTCGCGTCAGATCCCAGGGTGGGTGCGAGCCGCGCGCGTGAACGACCAACAAGCGCGGACCGGGATGCCCATCGTCGAGCTCGGCTTCGAGCCACTTCAGCGCTCGAGACACGGGTTCGGTCGCGGGCACGTCGAGCACGGGCGACAGCGCGTCGAAGGTGTCCCAACCCGCAGCGAAGCCAAAAGCCGGGAAGGTGCTGGGAACCCCGGTGAAGAACGCCGTGCGGCCGCTGGCCTCTTTGACCATCTCGCTCAGGAGGCGCACCGAGTCCGCGATGCGGCTATTGCCGTCCTCGACCCGATGCGTGCGCGGAGAGAGCCCGGTGAGCAGCGACGCAGCCACCGACTGCACGACCACGCTGGGCGCGCGATAGCCGCTGAACGCGGTTGCTGCTCGGCCGAGCTCACCCAGAGCCGCAAGCTTTCCGGTCGGACCGAAGGGCGGCACACGCCGTCGGTCGATGCCCGATTCGAGCAGCAAAATGGCGAATTTTGCGCGCGGAACCGCGATGGCCGGGCTCGCCCGACGAGCGATGCTCGGGTCGCCGAACACGACGCGCCCACCCCGCGAGCCATCGAGCGCGCGGAATTCGACGCCGATCACCTTGCCGGCAAAGGGCGCCAAGTCCACGGCAAGCGGAGTCCACGATGCGCTGTCACCCCCGGCCACGCGCCGCGTCTGCAGCACCACGGGCTCTTCCCCGTCCGCGACCACCCGCACCTCGGCCGTGCCTTTGCCAGCACCCCAAAATCCGAGCGCCACCTTCAGGCGCGCGTCGGCCGCGGGCCGCAACCAACAGCGAAGCGCGCTCGGCGGGTTCAACACCAGGGCGCGCTTGGGTGCACCGTTCAGCACCACATCGCCCACGATGTTGTTCAGCGTCGGCGCGGTGTAACCCGTCGTGTCGTCGCCGCGTTCGCCGATGCGCACCCAATCGATCTCGCCCTGCATGGCTTTGCTGCCGCGCGGCGCGCCTGCCAGGCTCAGTTTCAGCAGATGGTGCCCGCGCGAAAGCTCGGCCGCGAGCGGGGGAAAGGAGAACACTTTCGTCTCGTCGGGGTTCGGCCGAATCGCGCCCACGCGCTTGTCGTCGATGGCTAGCCCGAGCCACTTGGCCTCGCCTCCGCGCACGCGCACGCTGAGGCTGGTCCCCGCCCGGGGCTCGTCGAGCCAGAATTCGTATTTCAGGCTCCGTCCGAAGGCGCGCACGAAGGACTGCCCGTCGCGCTCGATGTCTTGGTACTCATCCGAACGCTCGGCGCCGAAGCCGCTGTAGGCAGCGGCCGCGGGGCTCCCGAGATCGAGCAGCAGCCCTTGATGCTCCACCTCGCACCAGGACAAGTTCGGCACGATTTCGAAGCGATCCCGACCATCCACCAGCGGCGCATCGCTCACGGGTAGCGGCGCCGGTGCGCTGGCGACGGCCGATGCCGCGGCGCTCGGGTTCGATTTGTGGTTCGAACAGCTGGCTGAGCCCAGACCGAGCACGGCCAGGCACAGGCTGATGAGGCGTCGTCGGCCCCGCGCCATGCGTTGCCGAGCCATCACGAGGTCGCGGGCAGCGGTGCCGGGGCGGTAGGCTGCGCCCCCGCGTTGGGTGCGCTCTGCAGCCGGTAGTAGGTGATCACGAAATAAGCCACCGCGAACGCGGTGGCGGCGACGAACACCAACCACACCAACGAACCCACGCTTGCACCCGGAGGTGCCGGCACACGCGCCGACGGCGTGGGCGTCTTGAGCGGACTCACCCGCGACGCGCTGGAAAGCGGTGGCTGCGACTCCGTGCGCGAGACGAGCGTCGATTTGAGCTCCTCGGGGACCACCCGCGCAGTCGACGGCGCAGAGCTGGCTTCCGCCTCGGACGGCGCTGCGGGCGCTTCCGTTGTGGGCAACGCGGCGGCCGTGTCGCCTGGGGGTAATTCCTCAGCTTCGACGCGCGGTTTCGGCGCGGCCGCGACGGCAGCAAGCGGAGCCGCTGCGGCAACCGGCGAGGGGCTGGGGGTTTCGGTGAGGGCGCTGGCGAGCGCGTCCAATTCCTCCACGCTGGGCATCGCTTTACGCGCGGGTGCGAGCGGTTCCGAAGCCGCAGCCACGGGCGGCTCGGCGGGGAGCGGTGCCGGCACAGCCACAGGTGACGTCGTTACCTCGGGCATTCCAACGCCCTGCAGGGTGCCGGGATAGCTGAAGACCCCCTCGGTCAGTTTTTCCCAGCGATCGGCGGCAGGCGTCACTTCGCTGCTGAACGGCAGGCCCTTCGGTTTCTCCGCCACGGCCGGCGCGAGCGCGGGTGGGTCCGGGATGCTGGGTTCGGGCGCGGTTCTCGAAACGGCGTTCGGCGCGGGAGACTTGGCCTTGGACTCCACGTTCCGGGTCGGCGGGCGCGGGGGTACCGGGGGCGGGGCCACCGGCTGCGCTACGGCTGCGCTCACCGCCGCGACTGCCGACACCGCTACTGGCGGCAGGGCGACCGCGGGCAGAGGCACTGCGGGCGAGGCGGCGGGGGCTGGCGGAGGATGGGAGCTGTCGAGCCTGAGAGAAAACCAGCCGGCGTCCTCGGAGTTCACATCGTCGACTTTCGGGGCCAGCGACGGCGTGAGCGAGAATTTGGCGGGCGCGACGGACGCGGACACCAGCGGTGGCTCCGGGAGGAACGACGGCGGAGGGTGCAGCGTGGATTCCTCGGGCGGGAGGACCGAAACGATCGGCAGAGCAGGTTGAGGTGGCCGCGCAGGCACGAGCGACGCGGCGGACTGGGGGGGCAGGGCCGGCTCGGCCAGTGCCGGCTCGGGTGGCACGGCGGCGGACCGCGCTGCTGGTTCAGGCGGCAGCGGCGGCTCCGAGCTGTACAGCGCGCGCGGCGCCTCCCCGATGCGATCGACGCCGAGCAGCGCGCCGCGCCGGGCCACGTCCGACAGCACCGCTTCGAGCAAACGGGGCGCGCTCGCGCCGCTGGTGATGAGCTCGCGCGGCGACGAGCCGCCGATCAGCTTGTCGAGCAAGCCGCGCGCGGGGTCGGGGGTGCAGGCAAGGTAGCTCGCCATCGCCTCCGCCGCGATCTGAACGCGGGTCACGGACGCCAGCGCGCCCGCACCAATCGAGTTCAACGCCGCCCGTGCGCGCTCGATGGGCGCCTTCAAGACTTGCGCCACGGTGCCGTCGAAATCCGCGCGGCACGACGAGCTGTCCGGCACCACCACGAAGCGCCCAGCGCTCACGCCCAGCAACGCCGCCAGCACGAATTCGCCGCGTTCGAAGCTGCCATCGGCCGAGCTGCGCGTGGCCGAGCACAGCCGGCCGCCGCGGATTTGCGCCTCGTACAAGTACACCGCGTCGCGGAAGCCCACGCGCACGTCGCGCTTTCCCGCGGCGGCCAACTCCAGAATCAGGCGCGGAGTCAAGCCGTCGAGGCGACCGCGCGCCTCTCCCCCCGCGGCAATCCGCTGCTCGACGCGCGCGCGTGGTCGCAGCACTTCACGCAGTCGTTCGGCCACCGTCGTGGCCGCAGCTTCCTTGCGCAAATAGCCATCGGCGCTGGCGCCGAGCTCGCGCACGCGTTGCAGCAAATCTTCTTTCCAGGAGAGCAAAATCACCGGCACGTCGCGCACGGCAACGTCGCGTTTGATCTCGTGACACAGGGAAAATCCGTCCAATTTGGGCATGAGCACGTCGCTCACCACCAGATCGGGCCAAGAGTCGTAGGCGAGGGCCAGCGCCCGGGCGCCGTCGTGGGCTTCCAGCACCTCCACGCCGAGCGCCTTGAGCAACCCGCTCATGAACCAAACCACGGCCGGATCGTCGTCGGCGATCACGATGCGACGGCCCTGCAGCGACACGCTCTCGCCGACGCGCGCTTCGGTCCCGCCCGCGCTCCGCTCGCCCGCTCGGCGCTCCTCACCGCTCCAGGCGACGATCGGCACCGCGCCTTCCGGGCCCGTGGCGTCGAAGCGCACGGCTCCGCTCGAGCGCAGGGTGACCAGTTCGCGGACGCGCGCCACCGCGCCCCACACGGCCGCCATCACATCGGTTCCGTCGCCGAAGGCGACGCTCGTGGCGCGGGCACTCGGCTCCGCAGCTTCCAGCAGACCGCGGCGGACTTCGAGCGCGATGCGGTCGGCCAGTGCGGCCATCGACAGATCACCGAGCGGCTCGCGACCGGTGCGTGCTTCGGCGCTCTGCGCTGGCAATTCCACGACCGCGCGCTGCAGCGTCTCGCTGTTCAGCGGCTTGGCGAGCACGCGCGTGGCGCCGAGCGCCTGATAGGCGGACGCCGCCTCGGGGCTGGCAAATTCGCCGACGATCAACAGCGGCAGCGGTTCGACCTTGGGATCCTTGGTCAACCCCTCGACGAGCTCGCGAGCGCCCGCGAGATCCGCGTCGATGACCGCCAAATCAGGACCGAAGATGCGCGCCAGCTCGCGGGCGCGCGTCAGCTCTTCGCTGCGTTCGCATTCCACGTGCGTGCCGGGGATGGCCTGAATCGACTCCAGCAGAGCTTGCGGGCCGAAGACCAAGATGCTGAGCGGCCTGCGCGTGGGCGCGCGGTCGCTCGGGAGGTTCGGGCCAGGCCGAAGCGAGACCGGCATCCCGAGCAGCAGCGAGGGCAACAGGTCCAGCGCCCGCGCCACGTCGCTGAATTCGCTCTTCCGCAGCCGCTTTTCGGCCTCCGCCAAGGCCTCGGCCACGCTGGCGAAGCCAAGCACGCGCGCCGACGAGGCCAACGCATGAACCCGCCGCAACAGCCCGTTGCGCAGCGCACCATCACTCGGGGTTTGTTCGACCGCGCGCAACGAGACGCGCAACGCCTCCAGGCGCCTGCCCAAGTTGGCTACGAAATCGCCGCGCGCGCCCGTGAGGCGAGCGGCCTCGTCCTCGCGGGCAGGAACTGGCCCGACCATGACTCGGCCGTACCACACTCGCCTGCCCGAGCCGAGTTTTTGCCGGCCATCGGCCTTCAGGCCGGGGAATGCTGCCGAAGCCGCGCGAGCACGGCATCGGTGACCGCGCTGGTCTTCAAAGACCCGCCCAAATCTGGCGTGGTTTCCTGAGCTTCAATCGTTCCCCGAATGGCCGCTTCGAGCTCCTGCGCGGCCGCGCTGAAGCCGAACTCTTCGAATAGCAAGCCGACGCACAGCAGCGTGGCGATGGGGTTCGCGGCAGCGAGCCCAGCCAGCTTGGGCGCCGAGCCATGCACGGGCTCGAACAGCTTCACGCGCTCCGGGTGCTCGGGGTTCGAGCTGACGCTCGCGGCGACGCCCATGCCCCCCTGCAGCGCGGCTCCCAGGTCGGTCACGATGTCGCCGAACAGGTTGTTGGTCACAATCACCTGAAATTGGCTGGGATCGCGCACGAGCTCCATGCACAAGGCGTCGATGTACAGGTGGCTGGCTTCGATCTCGGGGTACTCGCGGCGCACCTCGTGGAACACGCGCTGCCACAACTCGTGTGCGTGGCGCATCGCGTTCGATTTATCGGACATCAAAACGCGCGTGCGCCCGCTGCGCCGCGCATAGGCAAAGGCCGCGCGCACGATGCGTTCGACGCCTTTGCGCGTGTTGATGTCCTCGTTGATCGCGATCTCGTCCGGGCTGCCCGGGCGCAGCTGGCCGCCAACTCCGGCGTAGATGCCCTCGGTGTTTTCGCGAAAGACCACGAAGTTCACGTCGCGCGCGCTGCGACCGCGGAGCGGCACCAAGCCGTCGGCGAGCGCGCGCACCGGGCGCACGTTGGCGTACAGATCGAAGCCCATGCGCATGCCGAACAAAATGTCGCGCGCGTGCTCGAAGCCCGGGACGCGCGCATCGCCCAGCGCGCCCAGCAGCACCGCGGCGCAACTGGACGCGATTTCGTCGCGCACCGCTGGGGGAAAGGTCGTGCCATCGCGCAGATAACGATCAGCCCCCAGATCGAGCTGCCACAGCTCGAATTGGATGCCGCGCTGCTCCCGAAACCAACCGAGCACGCGCAAGCCCTCGGCGATCACTTCCGGACCGATGCCGTCCCCCGGTATTATCGCCAATTTCCCAATAGATTCAGCCACCTGCAGCGCGCTCCAGGAGCGTGCGCAAGAGCGAAGCAACTTGCTCTGGGTCGCCCTCCTCGCCCTCCCGCATCAGCCGCGTGGCGTCGAGCAGCACCACGCCGGCATCGCTGCACGCCGACTCGAGCACCGACGCCGCGTTCGCATCCAAGCACGCCACCGCGGCGCAGCTCGGCAGCACCAGCGCCCACAGCGGCGAGTAGGCCTCGACCAAAGGCAGACCGAGCACGCCCAGCTCGCCCCCGTCGGCCAAGCGCAGGGTCGAAAGCGCATGTGGGATGGGCGCGCTCGGCACCATCTCTGTGGGCGCGACGGCGTCGGCGATGCGGCTCACGGCGTGCATCAGCGTGGCCAGGCGCTGTTGGGAAGCGGCGATCGCGACCCGCACCGGCGCGCGAAAACCCGCCCGCGCCACGCGCTTGGCCAGCGCGGCGAGCACCGTCAAGCGCTCGGCATCTGCCAGCTCGACGCGCGCAGCCCCGGCTGGAATTCGCCGGATTTGACCCGAATCCAGCAACTCCGACAAAGCTTCGAGCACGTGCAGATCGGCGATCGGGACCTCGTCGAGCAGCTCCGAGAGCGTGCGCGGAGCGAGCAGCACTTCGAGCACGCGTTGCCCGGCTTCGCGCGGGCTGGTCTCGGGCGGGACGATGGCCAAGAACGCATCGGACTCCGAGTCCAGCTGCTCGCGCAGGCGCTTGGTCTCGTCGATGTGACGCATGCCCTCCATCAAGAGCGAGCGCGTCGGCAGCACGATCCGGCGCAGCGAATGACCGGCGCCGCTGGCGAACGAGAACACACCCTCCGACTCGGCCAGCAGCCGATACAGCGCCTTTTCGCCTTCCAAACGTCGGTACACGGCGTCGACGATCTCGCCGTCGGAGAGCCGCACTTCACCCGCGCCGGCGTGCGTGGTGACCGACAGCGAGCCGCTGCGACGATTCATGCTCAAGAGCTGGAGCAAGTCCAGGATGCCGATCTGCTGCAGGTTGCCGCGTACGTCACCGCTCTCGGCCACGGCGGCGCTGGCGCGCACGGGCAGCGCGTGCATGCGCCGCACGATGTCTTCGACCTCGTTTGCGTCGAGCTCGTCCGCGTGCAGCTGCCGCTCCGGTAGCGCGCTGTACAAGCTGAAGATCATCACCCGAGAAAGCACGGAATCCGCGGCGAATTTGGCCTTCAAACCGCCATCCGCCAAAATGTCCGCGGCCACGATCGCCGCCTCCGGCACGGCGGTGCGGGCGCGATCCATGGCGCTCGCCGCGCTGTCGGCGATCGCCACCTCCAGCCCGCGCGCGCGCAGTTTCGAGGCCAACGCGCCGAGCGCGTCGAAGTCCGACTCCACCACCAAGATCGAGCGCGCCATCAGTCCGAAAGCCTCAGTTCAGTTGCGTCCGAGAGCTTGCGCAAGATCAGATCGACCAAGAGCGGGTCCGCCGCGTGCACGGCGCGCACCACGTTACCCTCACTGCGGCCGAGCAAAGCATACGTCGAATGCTCGGCGATCACGCACAGAATATCGAGATTTGCGCAGCCGTCGAGGCTCGACACCTCGACCGCGTCGAAACGCAGACCTTCGCCGTCGCGGGCGTGCTCGGCGCGCACCGCGCCGCCGACGCTGATCCCCGCGTGCACCGAGGCCACCACGCGCGCCTGCCCCGCGCGTGAAGCCTCCGATACCGCGCTCAGCGCGAGCCCCACCAAATCCATCGCCGGCAGCTCGATGTAGTGCGGGCTCGAAAGCCCGCGGCCGTGCGGCTCTCGCTCGAGGCCCGGCTGCGAGAGCAAGGCATCGGCCAGCTCCGGCAGGGAGAGCTCACGCAAGTGCAGCCGGTGCACTACGCTGTTCTGCGACGCGTCCGCGCGCTGCTTGGCCACCCGCAACAAGCGCGACAGATCCCCGCCGTCGTGCGGAAAGGTCGCGACGCCCACGGTCATACCCAGGCCGCCCTCCGCCCAGCGCGGCTCGCGCCCGGCCAACTCCGAGAGAATTCTGCGGCGACAAGCGTGCGCGCCGAGCCCGCCCGTCTCGGGCAGCAGCAGATAAAACTCGTTCGCGTCGACGCGCGCGAGCACGTCCGTGTCACGCACGGCCGACAGCACGTGCTCCGCCGCGAGCACGGTCGGCTCACCCTCGCCTTGACTCGGACGCTCGAACTGCACGCCGATCGTGGCCAAGGCAAAGCGCCGACTGTGACGGCGGGCCATGTCGATTTCGCGTCCTGCAACGTCGACGAAGTAGGCGAAGGTGTAGGCGCTCGAGCTCGGATCTTTCATCGCACCGCGATGCGACTGCTCGCGCGCGCCGATCAACGCGAGCGCCGTGGTCGCCTGCGCGCTGAGCAACGGCAAAAGCGGAAACACCTGGCTCGCGCTCTTGCCCTCCGCGGTCTTACCGAGCAGCACGAGACCGCTCTGTTCCCGGCGCAGCGCGAGCCGCAGCGTGTCGAGCTCGTGCTCGCGGGCGTGGTTCAAGAGCTCCATTTCGTCGCAGAAACTGGGCGCGTCTCCCAAAATGCCGCGGGCCGCGACACGCATCAGCTGCCGCGAGCCCTCGGCCGCGGGCACGTACACCGCAGCCAGCAGCAAACCCACGCCGCTGATCAAGAGCTCGCTCAAGCTCTCCGCAGCGTCGCGGCGCGTCGGCGCTTCGGCGAGCTCCGCCACTTGTTCCACGAGCGCAACATGGCGCAGCGAAGCGGCCATGGCGCGCTCCAAGCGCAGTCGCTCGTCGCGTTCGGCGAGCCGCGTGCGCACGTCGCCGAGCGCGTTCATCAGCTCGTCGCCCGAGAGCGGCATGACCAGCGTGCCCGCACTGCCGAGCGCCGTGGCCTGCACACCCAGAGCCAAACTCCCGGCGTTGGTCAGCGCGAACACCGTCACGTGCGGCGCGAGCGCCCGCACGTGGTGCAACACGGCCAGACCCGCGCCCTCGCCCATGGTCACGTCCACGAACGCAACATCTGGAACTTGCGACGAAATTCGCACCAAACCTTCAGCCAGATCGGTGGCCACGCTGAGCCGATCTCCGGCTTGCCCCAGAGTTCGGCCCATGACCTCGATCGCGTCCGCATTGGACACGATCGCCACCACGTTCAAGTCGTGGTGTGGGCCGTCCAGCCCGACGCTCAAGTGAGCGAAACCTCGCCCGAGAACACCCGCCGCGCCGGACCGCGCATGGTCACATCCAAGGTTTCTCGGCTAACGGTGATGTGCAGCGGGCCGCCCGGCAAGCGCACCTCCACTTCGCTGTCGAACGGCACACGCCCTTGACGAGCAGCCGCGACCACGACCGCGCAAGCGCCCGTGCCGCAGGCCAACGTGCGACCGACGCCGCGCTCCCAAACCAACAAATCGAGCACGCGCTCGCCGCGCGTGGTCACGAGCTCGATGTTGCTGCCTTGAGCGAAGCGCGCTGAAAGCGCGGGCCCGAGCTGGTCGAGCGCGCGCTCGTCGAGACCCGCGTCGAAGGTGACCGCATGCGGATTGCCCATGGAAACCCGCGAGAAAGTGAGCGTGGCCGAACCGAAAGTGTGCTCGATTTCACCCTCGGGCAGCCCGCGACCCATGCCGACCGAAACCGAGCCAGCCTTGTCGCTGCGCTCGACCGCCACCAGGCGCGGCCCGGCATCCGTGTCCACGATGAAGCTGCCGGCTTGCGTGCGATCTTGCAACGCGAGGTGCAACGCCACGCACCGCAAGCCGTTGCCGCACATCTCCGGTCGGCTGCCGTCGGCATTGAGCACGACCATGGTGGCGCGCGCGCCGAGCGACGTGGGCGGCGTCACCAGCAGAACGCCGTCGCCGCCCACTCCAAAGTGTCGGTCGCATAGGCGCGCGACTTGCGCCGCGTCGAGCAACGCATCGTTTCCGGCATCGACGATCAAGAAGTCGTTGCCCAGGCCCTCGTACTTGGCGAAGCGGAGATTCGTCGGTTCAGTCATCGTGGGAATTCGCTTCTGAATCTGAGTCCTACTGACCGTTCCGGCCAGTCCCACCTGAGCCGCAGCGAGCGGCTACGTCCCGCTAGGGCCCAGTTTCGCCAGCAGCTCGGCCGACGTGAGCCCAACAATCGCCACCAGCTTACTGCGAGACCCGAGGCCGGATACAATTTCGATCGCGCTTTTTCCGCAACCGAGCGCGAGCGCCAAGGTTCGAATCAGTTCGGAATTGGCTTCGCCGTCGACTGGCGGGGCGGCCAGGGCGATCTCCAAGATGCCCTCGCTGACCGCTAAAATCCGGCTCTTCGAGGCCCTCGGCTTCACCCGTACGCGAATTCGGAGCGCGACTCCGCGTTGCTCGATGGCTAGCTCTGACATGGCGGGCCAAGCCTAGCGCTTTCCAGCCGCGGCTGGCGCGAACCGCCGAGCTCCGGCAAGCTCCGGCCTCGCCGGCACGCCCTCGCCGGCCCCCCGATCCTGATGCGACGTCCACTCCTTCTCAACGGTTTCATGGCCACCGGAAAGTCTACCGTGGGGGCGCTCGTCGCCCAAACCACGGGCAGACCCTTCATCGACCTCGATCGAGCCATCGAGCGAGAAGCCGGCACCAGCATCGAGAGCCTGTTCGCGACCCGCGGCGAAGCCGCGTTCCGAGCGCTGGAGCGCGCCTGCCTGGAGCGCGTCCTCGATGAAGCCACGCGCGCCGCGCAGCCGCCGGTGATCGCGCTCGGCGGCGGCGCCTTGCTCGCGCGCGACGTGCGCCTGCGCGCGCTCGACACCTGCGTGGTCGTCACTCTGGAAGGCACGCCCGCCGAGCTCACCCGGCGCGCCCTACAGCAAGGCGCTCGGCCCTTGCTTTCAGGCCCCAATCCCGAGCAACGCGTGAGCGAACTCTTGGCGCTGCGGGCGGCGAGCTATGCCGAGGCCCACGCCCGCGTCAGCTGCGAAGCGCCGCCGGAAAACGTGGCCGCCCAGGTGCTGGAAGTCTGGTCGCGCGACGAGCTTTCGGTCGCGGTCGGTGAGGCGTCGTACGGCGTTCAGACTGGGTTGGGGTTTGCAAGCGGGCGCGTGGGCGCCCTGGTCGCGCAAAGCCCCGTGTGCGTCCTCGTCTCGGACAAGACCGTGGCCGCGCTGCACGCCGGCCCGATCGAGGCCGCGCTGAGCCAAACCGCCGCGCGCGTGCTGCGCGTCGAGCTCGAGCCCGGCGAAGCGCACAAGAACATCGCTTCGATCGAAGGCATTTGGCACGCGGCGCTGGCAGGCGGCGCGGATCGCCAAGCCACGTTCATCGGCTTGGGCGGCGGAGTCGTGACGGACATGACCGGCTTCGCTGCGTCGACTTGGATGCGCGGCGTGCGCTGGGTCGGCATCCCGACCACCTTGCTGGCCATGGTCGATGCCTCGGTCGGCGGCAAAACCGGCGTTGATTTGGCTTCGGCCAAGAATGCGGTGGGCGCGTTTTGGCAACCGAGCGCCGTGTTGTGCGATGTGCAGTACCTGAACACGGAGTCCCGCCGCGGCTTCATCAGCGGCCTGGCCGAGGTCGTCAAGACCGCGCTGATCGGCGATCCCGAGCTGTTCGAGCTCTTGGAACGGAACGCCGAGCGCGTCGTCGCCCGCGATCCCGAGCTGAGCGCCGAGCTCGTGCGTCGCTCGGTCCGCGTCAAAGCGCGCATCGTCAGCTTCGACCAGCGCGAGAGCGGTCTGCGCGCGGTGCTCAATCTCGGCCACACCGTCGGCCACGCACTGGAAGCTCAAGCCGGCTACAGCGCGCTCAGCCACGGCGAGGCCGTGAGCCTCGGCTTGGTCGCCGCGTTGCGGCTCGGTGAAACCCTCGGGCAAACCCCAGCCGAGCTGCGCGAGCGCACTCTGACGCTCTTGCAACGTCTGGGCTTGCCGGCGACCCTGTCCGGTCAACCCCTGGCCGACGCCGTCAATCTGCTCGGACACGACAAGAAGCGCGCAGGGTCGAGCGTGAAGTTCGTTTTTGCGCGCGCACTCGGTCGGGTCGAGACGCAAAGCCTGGCATTGACCGAATTGCGCACACGCGTCCTACAACTCGCAGAATGAGCGAAAATCCGCACAAAGCTCACACTTCATTAAGGGATGTTACGCACAATCTTGGCGTCTCGAAGCCGCGCTCGGTAGACTTCGCATAGGTGCGCGCCGAAGCGTCGCAGCCATCGAGGTTCCCCAATGCGCCGTGCGACGTCCAAGTCCCTGCTCCCCGGTCTCCTGCTCACGCTGGGCTCGCTGCCGTTGATCCCGAGCTGCGCGGACAACAACAGCTCGCTGTTCGTGGTGGGCGTGATCGCACTCGACAAGAGCACCTGCGTCGCCACGAGTGACGCCACGTCCAACATGTTGGCCGGCGGCATCCTGGACGTGGCGTTCACCACGAGTTACACGGGCTTCGTGCTCGTGGGCAATCAGCTCACCGAGCGCGGCTCGCGCGAGCAGATCCGCACCGAGACCTCACGCGTCTCGCTGCGCGGCGCCGAGGTGAAATTGACCACGGTGGATGGCAAGCTGCTCGGCAACTACTCGACGGTCGGCACCGGTTTCGTGGACGCGTCCGCGGGTGACGTGCCCGCGTACGCTCCGATGTCCGTCAACATCATTCCGCCCGCGCTCGGCTCGAATCCGAGCTTGCTCGCCGCGGGCGCCGTGGTGGCCAAGATTCGCGTCTTCGGCGACACGCTGGGCAACATTTCGGTCACCTCCAGCGAGCTCGATTTCCCGATCCGCATTTGCGAAGGTTGTCTGGTCGGCTATCCCACCAGTGCCGCCGATCCGTCGGTTCCGCCCGGTGGTGACTACAAGTGCACGACCGCAGCCAGCACCGTAGACCGAACCGAAGAACTGCCTTGTATCATCGGCCAGGACGATTCCTTCCCGTGCACGACCTGCTCGGCTTCGCTCCCCTTGTGCCGGGATCCGCTGCAAAATCCCTCGTACGGACCCTGAGTCCGGCGCACCCGCCCCCCGTTCGCGTCGAGCTCGACAACCATGCGCCGAACGCCCCTGATCGCCACCTCGCTGGCTCTCTTGGGCGGCGCGAGCCGCGTACATGCCGAGCCGGAGTGGAACGTCGCCGCGCAAGCCAACGTGTGCGGTTTGGGTAGCGATCGGGTCTGGCAAAAGACCGGATTTTGTGGGGCTTTGCGCGGGGATCTGTTGTTCGGTCGCTCGCGCAACGCGGACTTCGCGCTCGGGCCCTACGCCACCGTGGGCACCGCGACCTTCTCCGACGTGCGCTTCGGCGGTGGCCTGAGCTTGCTCATCCCCACTCTCGAGGGTGATTTTCCGATTCTGCTCTCAGCCGGCGCGCACAGCCGAAACGGCAGCGATCTGCGCTTGGCCGGCGAAGTCTTCTTCGGCTTGCGCAGCCACAATTTCCACGGTCACTACGCCATGGCGAGCGGCCTCGTCCTGGGCGGAGATTCGGTGCTCGCCGGTCCGCGAGGCAACACCCTGTACGTTGGCGTGCAGATCGACGGGCTGTGGCTGGCCCTGCCCTTCATCCTCGCCTACGAGTGGCTGCACCCCGCGCCGGACCCTGGCGACTGAAGCAAGCCGCGCGACTGTGCGGGCTTCGCGCTACGGATCGAGGCCCGGCCCGAAGTCGAACTCCACCTCGGACTCGTCCCGAGAGGGCTCAGCGGGCTGCGGTACAGCGCCAACTTCGGCAGAATCAGCCTCCAGCGCGGCGTCGATGCGCGCCACCAGGCTGCTCAACATCTCTCTCGCGCGCTGCTCGGAGCGCAGCCGACGATTGCGTTCGTCCTCCAAATCATGCGCCAAAGACAGCGCCGCGAGCAGCAGCGATTGAGGCGAGATTTGCCGACCTGGCGCAGTGAGTTGCCGCAGACGCGCGTCGACGACATCCGCCAAACGATGCAGGTCGGCCTCTTCCGCTGTCGCTACGACGCGGTAGGTCTGCCCCCCAACATGGAGCTCGACCGGACCTTTTGGCATCGCGAGCGAAGCTAGCATCCTGGAGGGGCGATGGAAATGCCGCAGCGATGGTTTTCATTTCAGCCCGCTGCTCGCAGTTTGAGCTCAGAATGCGCTCAGGTTTTCCACAGCCGGGCTCGAAAAAGCAGCTCGCTGAGCGCCCGTTGCGCGCTGGAAACCCAGCGGATGCCAGCGCGGGGCTCGGCCATCCGAGAGCCGTCTCGCCTGGAGACGCTTTTCTCTTGCGTGCGCCGATCGGACCGCGCGCTCAGCGCAGCAAGCGCAAGGACCAGTCGCTGAGCATGCTCTGCAACTCATCACTGGTCATCGCGCGTTGATTCAAGTGTGCTCTGCTGACCGCGTCGAACAACGCAGCGACCGCAGTGACGCGCAACGGCTCAGCGAGTCCAGGCAACGCGCTGCGCGCATCGAGCTCCGCGTTCAGCAGCGCCGCAACGTGCTGGCCGAGCAGCGAGAGTTGCGTGACTTCGAGCACTTCTGGCTGCGCGCGAAGTGCGAGTCTTGCCTGGGCGGGATTTTCGAGCAGGCATTCTGTCCATGCGCGCGCAAGCGCGCGCACACGCTGAAGCGGCGTGCGGGCGAGCTCCCACGCACTCGCGACGCGCGTCGCAAAGTCGCGCAACGCGCGGGTCTTCGTCGCAGCCAGCGCATGTTCGAGATCGTCGAAGTATTCGTAGAACGTGTTCCGTCCAATGCCCGCGAGCTCGACTACGTTCGCGACGCTGAGCTCGCGATTTTCCCGTCCAAGCGCGGCAATGGCTGCAATCACACGCTCGCGCTGCGCCGTCTGTCGCTCACTTCGGCTCAAGCCTCGATCGTATTGCCCGCGCTTTGGCGCGGGGACGAGCTCGAGCTGCGACGACTTCATTGAGATGAATATATCTCAATAGTGGCAAGCGGGCTGCGTGGGATCC
>DASSMT010000208.1:0-2841 GCA_035688655.1 Polyangiaceae bacterium
GCTAGGAGCAACGGTTGCCGGCATCGCCTTCGGCATGCAGTTCCTGGCCAACAATCATGACGCCAAGAACGTCTGCCCCACGAGCTACGGCTGTACGGAGAGCGAAATCGAGCAGCACGCGGCTTACATCGACGATGCGCATGCGGCGCGGACTCGGGCCTATGTCAGTTTCGGCGTGGGCGCGGCGGCGCTCGCCGGTGCTGCGGTCTTGTATGTCTCTGCCCCGCGACCCGGCGCTGTTCACGCGGCGGCGGGCTTCAGTCCAAATGGGGCATGGAATGTCGCCATCCGCGGCGGCTTCTAAGCGGCGGATCGCGGCAGGGCGCGCGCGCTGGGCTGGAGCAACGCTGCTGCTCTTCGCCGTGATTGGCGGCGTGGCGCCCGCCTGTGAGATCGATCATCGCTCGCTGGTTCAGGAACCGCTAGAGGAGGACTGCGGCAGTGACGAAGTAGCAGGTGGCAGTGGCGTTCAGGAGCGTGGAGGCGCTGCCGGCAAAAACTCGGGAGCCAACGGCGGGCGGGCGAATGCCGGGGATTCCGCAGGCGAGGCCGGGAGCGACGCCGATTCGGGCATGAGCCATGGAGCGGGTGGAACGAACACCGGCGGAACGAACACCGGCGGAACGAACACCAGCGGAATGAACGCCGGCGGAATGAACACCGGCGGTGCGAGCACAGGCGGCAAATCGGGTGCCGGCGGCACGAGCGCGAACGGCGGAACCAGCTCGGGCGGCAAGTCGGGCACGGGCGGGACGGCGAACGCGAGCGCTGGCTCGAGCGGGAATGCGAGCGGGGATGGCGGAACATCGGCGGCGGGCGGTGCGTTCAGTTCGGGCGGTAGTGCGACCGTCACGTGTCCGGACCTCAACGAAAATTCAGTCCCTGACTGCTCAGAGACACTCCTGAAAAACGCCACGTTCGACGCGTCGGCCGCGGGCGCGCCCAACGATTGGCGGGTCGACAACAGCGTAACGACGAGCTGGGATTCGCTCGACTCCATGACTCCCCATTCCGGCTCGGTCGTGCTGACGAGCAGCTCTGCGGATGCACTCGGCATGGATCAGTGCGTCCCCCTGCAGTCCGGCAAGAATTACGAGGCTTTCGCGCTGATGCTGATTCAAGCGAACAGCTCGACCGGGTTCGCGCGCCTGAGCGCGGACTTCTATCCGAACACGGATTGTTCGGGGAGCTACGACCGCGTGGTTGCTTCCGCTCCCGAAGGCACGATCAACAGTTGGCGTACCTTGCACGTGCCCGAGAGCCCGGCACAGAGCGATCGCTCGCTGCGCATTCGGCTCGAACTGCTGAAAGCGGCCAGCGCGTCGAGTATCAGTGTTCACTTCGACAGCGTGCTCTTGCTAGGAAATAGCGATAGCGCTCTCACGCGGTGAGTTTTCAAGAACGTCGTCAGGCCTGGCAGGCATCTCGCTCGCGTTCTCCTCGCTGTCGTTGCTCACCTCCGCGTCGCTTTCTCGCACTGCCGCGGGTTCACGGGGTGCAACTCGGTGCCGGCGGGTTGGCACTGCTGGATACCGTGTTTGCCGGCTTTTTTTTGAGCCCCCCAGCATGGCCTATGCGTCCGCTGCTTGCCGATGGCCTGATACTCTGGCTCACGAACGAGCCAGCAGAGCGCAGCGCCGTGCCCCGCCGCGGCTGAACTCGACCTTCGAATCTGGGCCCGTGCTGCGCGCGCGCGGTCGCCGCTTCGCGAGCACCAGGGCCAACGCGACGAGTAGACCGAGGCAGAACCGTGCGCGTTTCGTAGCGCCCGCGCGCAGCGTTGCGTTGGGCGCGAACGAGCAGCCCAGCGGCTCACGTTGCTCGTTGGCGCACACGCCCGAGAAGCCATTCCATGGGCGACACTCGGCGCTCGTCTGCGGCAAGCTCGGCGGATAGATCGCGCAGATCCCCGCGCTGTCATCGGCGCTCAAATGGCGCAGATCACTCATGCCAGGCCGGTAGTTCGGATACATGACGGAGTTTACGTCACGACTGTGGTCGAGGCCGAGGAAGTGCCCGCTCTCGTGCGTGAGGATCGACAGCAGGTCTGCGCCATCGTCTACGTCGGCATTGGTCAGGTTGCCGTCAGAACCGTTGATCTCGACGTCCGCGTCTTGAATTTGTCCGCTGCGCGAGTCGAAGTGCGCGGTGGTCAGCCCCAGCGCGTCACCCGCAGCCGAATCGACGGACCAATCCCGATCACGGAACATGAAGTCGTTGGCGTTGGCGCGCTGAGCGTTGAACTCCACCTGATCGCACTCGATCAGGCCCAGTGTTTCTACGTGAATGCCCGGGTGCCTGCCGTTCCCACAGTCTGCGCTCATCCAAGTTTCGAAAGCTCGATGCACGGCGACTTCCATCGCTGCGCCCGTGATTCGATTCAGCGCCGAGCCATCTCGCTGAACGGCGAAGGTCACGCACGAGCCAGGCCAATACAGCGGGGGGTAGCCAGTGACGCATCCCCCTGCGTCCCGATTGCACACGTCACCGACTCGCGGATCGCAGGTCGTCGCGCGGCAGTAGGCACTGGCTGCTCGCGGTGCCAAGAGACCAAGTGTGAAAATCAGAGTCGACCAGAAGGGCCTGAGCAGAGAGCGTTCGTTCATTTACAAGTGACTTCCAGCGGCGTCGTCGTGACGCATCCATGGTTATCGAACATCCAGAGCGTGAGCGCGTGCACGCCCGGGTAGCCGCAGCGATAACTCGCATACTTCGAATGCAAGTCGTGGCTGAGCAGGCCGCCGGTGCCGGTCCAATCGTAATAGACCCGATCGCCGTCCGCGTCTTTGCCAAGCGCCGACAGCGCAATCGTCCTACCAACCGGGGCATTCGACGGCAAAA
>DASSMT010000313.1:0-7022 GCA_035688655.1 Polyangiaceae bacterium
GGTGAGCGAGCGCGACATGGCGCTGGAAACGCTCGTTTCGGCGAGAGAAACGCCTTGGATCAGCGCAGCCATGCAGATGTCGCGATCGGTGATCACGGCCCGCACGACGCGCACCGAGTCGATCACCGGCAGGCAACCGCAGTCTTTCTCCCACATGATCTGCGCTGCGCGGTGCAGGGTATCCGTTGCATTGCAGGTGTGCACGCGCACGCGCATGATGTCGTGCACGGGGGCTCGGCTGGGGCCGCCCTCTTGGCTGCGCACGGAGAAATCTCGGAACGCCTTGACCACCTCGACCGCCAGCTCACCCGCGGCTTCGAAGGCGCCTTCCCCTTGTTGCTCGAGTGAACGCTCGAGGCCCAAGAGCTTCGGCTCGACGCTCTCCCACTGAGCGCGCACCTCCAACCCGGCCAGATGCAGTCGCACGCGGAGCTCGTCACGCAACTGCGAAAGTTCGGCCAGCACCGAGCCAGAGGAATTGCGCTTGGGAAATCTCGAGTTCATCGTCCGGTCCCTTTCGAACGCCGTGTACGCTAACCCTTCGCTCAGGTGTTCGGGGGAAAATTCTGTCGGCCCGACCCACGGTCCCCGTAACCCGCGGCGAAGCGCGCGATGCGCGGCTGGCTCACCGCGGCGAGCGTGTGCGCGACTGCCGTCCAAGTCATGCCGTCGGCGCCATCGGGGTTACGACTGACGAGGTACGCGAAGTCGCCGAGCGTGACGATCCCGACCAAGCGCCCTTGGTCGTCGACCACCGGCACGCGCCGGATCTTGTTCTGCTGCATGATGGCTTGCACGGTGACCGGGGTGTCACGCGGAGAACAGGTTTTGACGTCACGTGCCATTGCGCTCGACACGCGTGAATCGTGGAGCGGTGCACCTTGTAGCTGTGCGGCCATGCAAATGTCTCGGTCGGTCACGATGCCCACCAATCTCCCGTCGGCTTCCACGACGGGGACTGCCCCACAATCGTTCTCCCACATGATTTGCGCAGCGGTACCCAGGGTGTCGTCGGGCGCAATGCTGCGCACGTTCCGGGTCATGATTTCGTCGATTCTCATCGGGCGTCCTGTTGCGGTGACGGCGTGACGGGATTCCGGCCCGACCCAAAAAAAGGTCGGAATGCGCGGGGAACGTTGGAAGACCGTGAGGACAGTTTAATGAAAGGCGCGCGCGCGGTATACTGGGACCGTGGACTTTCGGCAGTACGCTGCCCAATCGGACGACCGCCTCGAGCTGCTCACCGGTGCTTTGCTCATCGCACGCGATGCCTACCCGGGGCTCGATTTCGACGCCCAAGAGGAAAAACTCGATCAGCTCGCGGCGCCGCTCCGACGTCGGCACATCGACGAGCTGCCAGCGGCGCTGCAGGCGCGCGCCATCGGTGATCACCTGTTCATCCGCAACGGGTTTCGCGGCAACGCCGAGAACTACTACGACACGCGCAACTCTTTCTTGAACGAGGTGCTGGAACGCAGAGCCGGCATCCCGATTTCGCTCACGGTTCTGTTCGTGGAAGTTGCGCGTCGGGCAGGGGTGCGCGCGCGCGGTGTCGGCTTTCCCGGTCACTTCTTGGCGCGCGTGGACGACAGCGAAGGCAACGTGATCGTCGATCCCTTTGCGGGCGGCGCGACGCTGACTCGCCGTGATTTGGTCGAGTTGCTGAAACGTGTCGCGGGCAAGATGAAGTTTCAAGAAGCGATGCTCGAGCCGACCCCGAACCGGCATATCGTGGCTCGAATGCTGATGAATTTGCGCGGCGTGTACGCCGCCCAGGGTGACTATCCTCGGCTTTTGCTGGTCCTCGATCGGCTGATCGATTTGATGCCCGACGTCACGGACGAGCTCCGCGATCACGGCTACCTCTGCGCCAAGTTGGGCGCGCCGCGCGCTGCGATCGAGCACTTGCAACGCTACCTGGGGGTATTGCCGAACGCCGGCGACGTGGGCGAAGTGCGAAAGTTCCTGGCCAAGCTCGAGCAAGAATCCGCCCGCGCGAATTAGCTGCGTCCCGAAGCGATGATCGTTTTGGGGTTGGGGCCCCAAAACGCGACTCGTGACGGCGTGGGGCCCCGTTCGATTTCCCCCGTCGGGGATCGCGAAGCGCGTCACTCGAGCGGGGCGGGAGCTGCGCTCCCGACGACTAGTGAACCTGAGGCAGCCCACCGCTGGTCACGCTGCATGAATATTCGCCGACCAAGACATACGCGCGCGCGCACTCGATATCCACGCTCGCGCCCTTCGTGCTCTTGCCTTTCTCGACCAGCGCCGTTTGGTAACCGAACGCCTGCTTGAAGGCAGAGCGGTGCTCGCGCAGCGTTTTGACCACGCACGGCGCGTCGCCGCAGGCGGTCTTCTCGGCCAACGCCTTGACCTCGGTGTTGTCGCCATAGGTGTTGTTCAGGCCCAGCGCAGTTGCCGCCAAGCACACAATGGCGACCAGTGGCCGAACCAGTGAGCGCGCTTCCACGTTCAGCCCGCCATTTCCAGCTCGTAAAATGGCGGCGGCTTGTCCTTCACCCACCACAGGCCGGCGCCGACGCTGATCAAGTGCTTGGCCAAAATGCCCCGGTAATAAGAGCCGTTGCGCACGAAGATGTCCGAGTCCGTGCGAGTCTTGTCACAGCGCTCTCGCAGATCCCCGCGGGTCGTGACTTCGACATAAATCAGTCCGCGGGACATGGCTGCGATGTTCGCCACCGCGGGTGCGACGTCCGGGTCGGGCAAGTACTGCAGCACGCCTTGGCAAATGATCAGGTCGTGCTTCTTGCGATCGCGCCAGCGCGCGATGTCACGCTGTTGAAAGCCGTGCTTCTTGCACATTGCCAAGCTGACCTCGGTGCCCGTGTACGACACGGCCTTGTCATGCTTCTCGAACCAGTGTTTCCACAGGCCAATTCCGGCTCCGATATCCAAAACGCTTTTCAGCTCGAGCCGATTCCAACGTGCAAACCCAACCACGAAGCTTGCCAAGTTTGCGTGTTCTTCAGGGCTAACGACGCGAGTCTGAGGGGATTCGTAGAAGCGGTGGTAGTACGCCTCGTCGAACCGACGAAACCGATCCATAGCTCTCAGTCTAACTCGAAGGGTCTGGGCGATAGCGATGCCCTTGGCGCGAGGTGCTCATCGAGCGGCTGGTCGCATGGTGGTTAACCTATGGATTTTACGGATTATTAATCATACTTGCGTATTTGCGAATATCTGCAAATATGAGTCCGTTCGATGACCCAGGTGGCCCCCCTCGACGCTCGTTGGCAGCTCTATCGGCTGCTCAGCGACCCTTTTCGTCTGCGCTTGCTCGCGCTCGCGGCGGAAGAGGAGCTGGCGCTCGGCGAACTGGCGGATCTGCTCGGCGAATCGCAGCCGAACCTTTCACGGCACGCGGCGCCCTTGCGCCAAGCGGGCCTGCTTGCAGAGCGCCGTCAAGGAACTCGCACGCTGGTGCGCTTGGACGTCGCGGCCAAGGCCGATCCGGTCGTGTGCGACGCGCTCGCGGCTGGGCGTGCACTTTGCGAGAAGGACGGCAGCCTCGCGCGGATCGTCACCATCGTGCGTGCGCGCGATCAGAAGACGCGCGAATTCTTCGCTCGTCCCCCGCGCGCCGACGAACCGTTGGTGCTCGCGCCCGAATTGCCGGTGTACATCGCCGCCCTGGCCTCACTGCTCGAAGCGCGCGCACTGGCTGTCGACGCGGGCACCGGTGACGGTGCGCTCTTGGATGTGCTCGCGCCGGCGTTCGAGCGAGTGATCGCGCTCGATCGCAGCTCCGCGCAGTTGGCGCGCGCCGAGCGCCGAGTGCAGGCGCGCGGCTACGACAACGTCGAGCTGTACTCGGCGGAGATCAGCGACAAGGCCGTGCGTCGCGCTGTGGGGGCGGGTGCGGATGTAGTGGTCGCCGCGCGCGTGTTGCACCACGCCCCATTGCCGCGCGAAACGCTGGCAGCGCTGGCCGCGTTGCTGCGTCCCGGCGGCCAACTGCTGCTGCTCGACTACGCGCGCCATGCGGACGAGGCCCTGCGTGACGCGCAGGCCGATGTCTGGATGGGTTTCGACCCGCGCGAGCTTTCGAACTTTGCAGAGAGCGCCGGGCTCGCCGGCGTACGCGTGCGCGATCTACCGCGCGGCCTGTTCCAAAACGGTGTAGACGGACACCTCAGCTGGCTCTTGCTGTCTGGCAAGCGCCCCGTAGAAAAAACGAATCACTCCCGGGTCACCGGGGTTTGAGATAGGCACGAGAGGAGACCATGGTCATGGAGAGCGTTCAAGAAACCGGTACCGAGCGACGTAAGCAGAGCGGAGTCGCGACCCAAGAGGGCAAGAACTATCGCGTCGCGGACATCGGCCTGGCGGATTGGGGCCGCAAGGAAATCTCGATCGCAGAAACCGAGATGCCGGGTCTGATGGCGTTGCGTGAGGAATTCGGGGCCAAGAAGCCGCTCAAAGGTGCGCGCATCGCTGGCTGTCTGCACATGACGATCCAGACCGCGGTGTTGATCGAGACGCTGACGCACCTGGGCGCAGAGGTCACTTGGACCTCGTGCAACATCTTCTCGACGCAAGACCAAGCGGCCGCGGCCATCGCCAAAACCGGCGTGCCCGTGTTCGCGTGGAAGGGTGAGACCGAGGCCGAGTACGACTGGTGTCTGGCTAAGCAAGTGTTCGCTTTCGAGGGCGGCAAGGGCCCGAACATGATCTTGGATGACGGTGGGGATCTCACCATCTACATCCACCAGAAGCACCCGGAGCTGTTCAACGGTCCGGATCCGATCCGCGGTCTGAGCGAAGAGACCACCACCGGTGTGCACCGCCTGTACGAGATGTTCAAGAAGGGCGAGCTCAAATGCCCGGCCATCAACGTCAACGACTCGGTGACCAAGAGCAAATTCGACAACCTGTATGGTTGCCGTGAATCGCTGACTGACGGCATCAAGCGCGCGACGGACGTGATGTTCGCCGGCAAAGTGTGCGTCGTCGCCGGCTATGGCGACGTCGGCAAGGGCTGCGCGCAGGCCATGAAAGGCCTCGGCGCGCGCGTGTTGATCACCGAGATCGACCCGATCTGCGCATTGCAGGCGGCCATGGAGGGCTACCAAGTCACCACGATGGACGAGGCCGCACCCCAGGCCGACATCATCGTCACCGCAACCGGTTGCTGCGACGTGGTGAAGAGCCACCACATGCAGGCGATGAAGAACGAAGCCATCCTGTGCAACATCGGCCACTTCGACAGCGAGATCGACATCGCTTGGCTGGAAGGCAACAAGGAGATCCGTGAGGAGAACATCAAGCCGCAGGTCGATCACTTCATCTTCCCGGACGGCAAGAAGCTGATCGTGCTCGCCCGCGGACGGCTCGTGAACCTCGGTTGCGCCACTGGGCATCCGAGCTTCGTGATGAGCTCGAGCTTCACCAACCAAGTGCTCGCGCAGTTGGCGCTGTTCGGCGAGAAGTTCCCGGTCGGCGTGCACATTCTGCCGAAGAAGCTGGACGAGAAGGTTGCCCGTCTTCACCTCGGGAAGCTGGGCGTGAAGCTCGATCGCCTCTCGGGCAAGCAGGCCGAGTACCTCGGTGTTTCGGTCGAGGGTCCGTACAAGCCCGAGCTGTACCGCTACTGAGCAGGTGAAGAGACGAGGGGAGCCGGGTCGTCGCCGGGCGAGCGTTGCCCGCGCGCTTCCCGCTCCCTGCTCTCGAAAAACGCGCAGTTCTGTCACGGAACTGCGCGTTTTTTTCTGGCCCGGTCAGCGGCGCGCACAAACCGGTGTAGGCTTGGCGGTCATGACTCCCGGCGAAAAGAACATCGTGAAATGTCTGGTGGCGGTGGCATGGGCCGACGGCAAAGTTGCGGCGCCCGAGTCGGGGGTCATCGAAGGCCTGCTGTGTGGTTTCGACGCCAGCGAGGAGGAAGAGCGAGAATTGCTCGACTACGCTCGGCGCAAGCGCACATTGAACGCGGATGCTCCGTTTCAGGACCTGTCGCGTGAAGAACGCGAGCTCTTGCTGGCCAACGCGGCGCTGCTCACGCACGCCGATGGTGATCAGAGCGCGTCGGAGAAGGAGCTATTGGACAAGCTCACCCAGCTGCTCGAATTCGACGCCCGAGCCGCCGCTCAAATCCTCGAGTCCGTGCAGGACGGCGCGCTGAATTTGGGGTCGCGCGTGCTCGAGCCCGACGAAACACCATGAGCCCCAGCGAGCGCTGTGTCGGCCCCGCCTACATGCTCGGCGGTAGCACAGACTGACCGACGCCGAGTCCGGAGACACCGCCGGAGATGATGAACGTCATCAGCTCGGCGCTGTTCACGTCCAGCGTTTCCACTCGTTCTCGTGGCACGACCGCCAAATAGCCGGCGAAGTTGTAGGACTGCGGAAAATAGACCGCGACGTGCAGCGGCATGTCGAGCGAGGCCAGCCCATCGCGGGTGATGAAACCGAGGGTCTTCAAGCCCGTGCTGGGGTTGAGCGTGACTGCGACGGGGCGATTGAAGCTCTTCTTGTCGCCCATGAATGCGTTGATCAGGTCCTTGATCGACGTATAGATGAGCTTGACCAGCGGTAGCCGCTTCAATGCCCGATCGGTGGATTCGACCACGCTCCGCCCGATCACGTTCGAGGTGAGCATGCCCACGACGGTCACCAGGCACACGGTCAGCAGCAGGCCGACGCCGGGAATGCCAACGGGCAAAAGCTGGTCGATCGCGCGCAGGATCGCATACAGGATGTACACGGTCAGGCCGAGCGGCGCCGACACCAGACAACCGCGCACGAAATAACCGATCAAACGCTTCAGAGTCATGGTCGGCAGAGCATAGCCTCACTCGCGCGGCGTCGCGCCAGCGCGTTAGCTTGCCGGGTGCCAGGCGGCGAGTCGCTCCAGGCCTTCGAGGCGCTGCAAGACGAAGCGTTCCGGTGGGCTCAGTTCCGCCGCGCGGGACTGCAGAAACTCGGTGTAACGCCTGAGTAGCTCGCGGTCTATCCCGCGCACGTGCCGCAGCACGGTGTACATCTCGTCGACGATCGGCAGC
>DASSMT010000384.1:0-47868 GCA_035688655.1 Polyangiaceae bacterium
CGTCTTGTCCACTGACGCCGTCACCACGCGCGCCCCGTCTGGGCTGAACACGGCACTCCAGACCGGTCCCGAGTGCCCTTTGAGCTCCGCAAGCGACTTGCCCGTCGAGGCGTCCCAGATGCGCGCCGTCTCGTCGAAAGACGCCGTCAGCACCCGCGCCCCGTCCGGGCTGAACACCGCACTACAGACCGCTTCCGAGTGGCCTTTGAGCTCGGCCGGCGACTTGCCCGTCGATGCTTCCCAGATGCGCGCCGTATTGTCATCTGACGCCGTCAGCACGCGCGCCCCGTCTGGGCTGAACACCGCGCTCAGGACTCGATCCAAGTGGCCTTTGAGCTCCGCCAGCGACTTGCCCGTCGATGCTTCCCAGATGCGCGCCGTGTTGTCCTCTGACCGCGTCAGCACGCGCGCCCCGTCCGGGCTGAACACCGCGCTCAGGACTCGTTTCGAGTGGCCATTGAGCTCGACCAGCGACTTGCCCGTCGCTGCCTCCCAGATGCGCGCCGTGTTGTCGTCTGACAAGGTCAGCACGCGCGCCCCGTCCGGGCTGAACACCGCGCGCCAGACCGTTGCCGAGTCTTGGAGCTCGGCCAGCGACTTGCCAGTCGAAGCATCCCAGATGCGCGCCGTGGTGTCGGCCGCCGTCAGCACGCGCGCCCCGTCTGGGCTGAACACCGCGCTCCAGACCATTCCCGAGTGGCCTTTGAGCTCGGCCAGCGACTTGCCAGTCGAAGCATCCCAGATGCGCGCCGTGTTATCCTGTGACGCCGTCAGCACGCGCGTCCCGTCTGGGCTGAACACCGCGCTCAGGACCAAATCCGAGTGGCCTTTGAGCTCCGCCAGCGACTTGCCAGTCGAAGCATCCCAGATGCGCGCCGTGGTGTCGGCCGCCGTCAGCACGCGCATCCCGTCCGGGCTGAATACCGCGCTCTGGACCGGGCCAGCGTGGGCGACCACCGTCACCAACGCCGAGCTCATTCGATCCCACAGACACACCGTTCCTTGTTCGGCCGCCGCTCGCGCACTCGGACGGTAGTCCAGAGCCCGCGCCAAAAACGCCAGCGCGTCATCCCGCCTGGCCAAGCGCTCGCGCGCCGCCACGATGTCCACTTTGGCCGCTCGATCTAACAGCTGCTCAGCACGAGCCGCTGCCAAGCGCGCGTTTGCTTCTGCCCTACGCGCCTCGAGCAACAACGGCAAGGCAATCGCCACAATGAGTAGTAATACTCCCGCAAGCACCCCTGCCCAGAGGATCTGCCGTTTCCGGCGCCGCTCTCGCTGCCGAAGCGCCTCTGCTAGTTCCTTCTCTCGTCGCTCGAGCTCCTCCCGATGCTCCCGCTCGCGCTCTTGCTCGCCACGCGCGACTTCTTCGGCTCGAAGCCGCGTATCCCGCACTTGCCGAACCACCGCCACCAACCGGTCGTGAATCAGCTCGACGCGCGCGGTGTCGGGACGGGGCACCACGCGCAGCAGCCGATGGCGGTCTGTGAGAGCAGTGAGCTGACGGGCCGTGATCAAGCCGGCCTTCAGAGCTTCGTCCTTCGGGTAGTCACCGCGAAAGCGATCGCCTTGAATCAGGCGTTCCTCGATGAAACGCGCCACGTCTGGCAGGCCGCTGACTTCCTCGTCCGCCAGCGCCTCGCGGTAGAACGCTTCCAGGATGCCGCGGCCCTCGGCGTCGACCAGGGCCTCGTCGATCAGGCGGTCTCCGCGCCGTGCGTTCAAGCGCGCACAACAGAGGCTCAAGAGTACCGGTTCGAACCCCTCGTCCGAAGAGCCGATCTTGGCGTCGCCCGCATCGGGATCGTGGGCCACGAGATCGAGGATCGCAGCGGTCACACCCGCCTTGACGACCTGCTTACCGGGGCCTTCGACGACCTTGGTCGCTTCGTCGCGCTTCATGGCTTCGAGGCGCAGGTAGTTGCGAAGCAGTGATGGGACTTTCGCTTCCCAGCCCTTGATTTGAGGTAGGAAATCCTCGCGGAAGCTGAGCAACACCCGATAGCTCCTGCCCAGGAGGTCCAGCCCCGCTCGCTTAGCGGCGGCATCCTCTGCGGCCAGCTCGGTCGGGATCCGATTCTCGATCAGATCCGCGAGACCGTTGAAAGTGTGTGCGATGAGCTCGGCGCTGGCCGCGCGCGAAAACAGCTCTTCGAATTGATCGAAGACCAAGACCAGCTTGAGCGGGAAGTTTTCCTCACTCCAGAGCTCGAGCGGAGAGCGGTGCAGGTATTCCCAGAGTGTCTCGCCCTCGCGGGGCTTTGGGTGCTCGGCGTGGACCCGAACCAGCTCGTCGACGACGCGCCGCAAGACTTGGTCGAGCGGGTCACCCGCGTTCGACGAAAAATCGAGGCGAATGTGGACGGGTAGAAAGTGCTCCTTGCGCAGACGGGGAAAGAGGCCGGCTTGGACCAATGAGCTCTTTCCGAGGCCCGACTTGCCGTAGAGAGTCGTGAGCGGGCTCAAGCGCACGAGACGCAAGAGCTCTTCGGTCTCGCGCTCGCGCCCGTAGAAGAATTCGCTCCACACCTCGTCGTAGGAGGCAGGACCGGGCCAGGGATTTTTGGCGTCGAGCCGCGACACACCAGCGCTCGCCTCAGTCGCGTCTGAAGTCTCCATCGAATCCATCGCCCTACCGCTCCAACCGTGCCTGACGAATCAGCTGTTTGAGCTGGTTCTTCAGCCGCTCGTCGGGCACGCCGCCTGGCGCGTGGCCGAAGTCGATTGAGCGCCAAGCGTTCACCGGGTCGGCGCCGTAGGCGTTCGGGCTGTACGCCGAATCGAGCACAATCGGAAGAATCAGGTCTTTTCCGAGGCCCTTTGCCTTTTCGTCCTCGGCACGAGCATTGGCGGCTCTCCATTCATCGAGGAACACTCCGTTCCCACGCTGATCCGCTCCCTGCGACAACAGCGGGAGGAAATAGCGACACGTGCGAATGCCGTCCTTGATCCGGTCGTCGAAGTTCATCCCCGGCTGCACGGCGATCCGGTCGAACCAGAGCTCGCTTTCGCGCACGCCGAGTCCGCGCAGAACATCGCACAGGTTGTGCGCGAGCGGGGAGTCGGTGCGCGAGTAGCTGACGAAGAACAACGCGCGCTCCTGCGCGGGGCTTTCGGGCGCGGCAAGGGCCACCTTCGCCTGCCAGCGCCGATAGAGCTCCGCGACGAATTCGATGGGCGGAAGCTGGGACACGATTTCCGTGTCCGCATTGAAGGCTTGCAGGAAGCAGGTCAGGCTTTCCTCGGGCTCGAGCGGCTCGACCAACCAGGAGAACTTCGAGGCGTTCGCAAGCAGCCGTTGGCGATTGGTCGCGCGCAGAAAGAACCGGCTCAGCCAATCGGGGAAGTTGCAGCCAATCAGGAGCAGGTTGCGCTGCTGGAGCTCATCGAAGAAGCGCGTCGGCGTCTGGCTGCCGCGCGCAATGATGTTGTGCGCGTATTCCAGAACGTCTTCATCGTGGATCGCGAACGTCGGAGCGGAGCGCGCCTTGCCGAACAGGTACAAGAGGTAGGACTGTCGCGAGCGCGCTTGCCAGTCCGGCGGCAAATCCCTGGCCTCGCTCGTCGGCAGCGTCGGCGAATGCAGGATCTCGACCACCGTCTCTGCCAGCTCGTCGGCATCAGCATCGCTCGACAATCCCGGCGCGCGGTCTCGCTCCTGCCGCAGGCAGCGCAACAGCAAGTCGTCGGGAGTGAGCGTCACGATCAGACGAAAATCCGTGATCTTCGCCAGCTGTTCGATCGCGGTCGGCACCTTGAAGCCGGGGTCGGCGAGCGTCTTCCGAATCGCGTCATGGACCGCGTCGTACAGCCTCTGCGGCGAGAGCTTCGTCTTCAGGATGGAGACGGCTTCATGCACCTCGTGGAACGGGGTGAGCGCCGCCCCTGGCGCTACCCGCGCTGCCTGGAACAAGCGCTCCGCGACCCGCGTTTGAAGCCGAACCCCGTCCGGCATCACGTACAAGCGTGAGCCGAGCACCGGCACTACGTTGTTCTCACGGATCTTGTCGATCAGCGAGTCCCAAAAATAATCGTCCATGCGAACTACAAGGTTCCCTCCCCAATACTCTATTTGATCGGACGCAACTAGCGCCTATCCCCAGGCCTGCACGCCTTGACGTCCTAGCAATTCTTTGGCGTTAGCAGCCCGCGGGCGGCAGCCATGTTGGCTAGAACCAAATGACCATTGACCCGGCCCAGATTGTGAGCGCGGTGCCGGGTTAAACTTCCAATTGGCGCTAAACGCGGCTCACTCCGCGCACCACCGCCCAGGCCAAAAGCCAGGCCACACCCAAGCTGGCGTGGCCGAGCAGCACGTGGGCTGGATTACCATTGCCGCAATGGAGCTCGAGCAGCAGGTTCGCCGCGAGACCAAGCGCGGCCGCGCTCAAGCACACCGTGCGCAGCGTCGGGCGATCGTCGCGATCGAAGGCCCACAAGAGCAGCGCGATGGGCAACGTGAGCAGCGCGCCGTAGCCGAAGCAATTCAACGCGCCCTCGGGTCCCGCTTGACGACTGAGTTCGGTGGCCGGGGCAAACGCGGCCAAGATCGGCACCCCGAGCGCGAAGGCGAGCAGCACCCAATGATCGCGAAACGACTCTGACCGCGACCGCTCGAGCAACTCTTTGCCGAAGGCCAGCGCGAGCGCGAGCAGGTACACGCAGAGCAGCATGACCACGCGCAGCGCCGGGTATTGCGCAAAGTCCGCACGCTGCCGGAGTAGGCCGCCGGCAACCAGCACGAACAGCGCGAGCAACAGCACGACCAGGAAGCGCATGCGCGAGGGCCGCGAGCGCAGCCAGGCTCGGGGCCCGGTCTCGCCCGCCAGCCGTTGCTCGATTTGCCCGAAAACATCCATGGGCAAAGACAAGACGTCGGTCGCGGCCTGCGCCGCCAGCTCGCGCGCCAATTGGCTATCCTGCTCGAACAGCGCGCGACACGGCGCGCAGCTCGCGAGATGCTCTCTGACCGCGTCGTCGGGTACGGCCGCGCCTTTCAGGAACGAATCGCGAATTTGCGAACAGTCCATCACTTGCTCTCCGCCATGCTGGCTTTGGTCGCCTGCAGCTGGTCGGGATCCGGAGCGGCGTCACCCAGCCGCGCGCGCAACGCGACGTAGCCGCGATGCGCGCGCACCTTGACCGCCGCCACGGTCGAGCCCACGGCCTCGGCCACCTCCGGAAAACTCAGGCCAGCGAACCAATGCAGCTCGATCACTTCACGCTGCTCGTCCGGAAGCGTCGCAAGGGCGCGCGTCATTTCGCGAGCCGCGTCGAAGCGCTCTTGCCCACGCGGCCCTTCGAACGGCTCGGCTGCGCGGTCGTCGTCCAGCGAAGTTTCACGGCGCCGTTTGCTGCGCCGGAAGTGTTCTCGCTTGAGGTTCAAGGCAATCGTGAAAATCCAGGGTTTGAGCTTGCGCCCCGGTTCGAAGTCCAGACGGCTGCGGTGCAGGTGTAGGAACGTCTGCTGAACCAAATCATTGGCCTCTTCGGCGCTTCGCAAATCGCGGGCCATGGCTCGCTGCAAAAGCGGAGTGTAGCGCCGAAATAGCTCGCGAAAAGCCGCCTTGTCGCCGGCGATGTACGCCGCCATCAGCTCCTCGTCACTGCTCTCGGCGTCACCGGCCACGGGCGCGAAGCTTGCCAGCATTGGCCAGGAAAGCGCAAACGCTAACCATTTCCCCGGCCTTGGCTATACTTCGGGGCGCGGCGACCGCGCACATCTCGGAAGGAAGCGACTTGGACTCGAGCAGAGGAACTAGCATTGCACTCGCGGTATCCGCCTTGCTTGTCGCGGGCGGCTGCAGCTTCGATCATGAAGAAGCGTCGAGCAGCGCCGCTCAGCCAATCCAATGTGAGGGCGGAAACGCCTGCCGCGGCCTCTCGGAGTGCGCCACGCAAGACGGCAAGAGCAGCTGCGTCGGTGAGAACGCGTGCAAAGGCACCGGCTACGTCTTCACCCAAACGAAGGAACAGTGCGAGGAGCTGCAGCTCCGCAATCGGCCTTGAACGCGCTCGCTGACTCCGGCCGAGCGCGGGTCGGGTTCGGCCTGCGAGTTCCCCACTATGACGCCATCCTGAGTGGCGGCTTGCGCGCGGATTTCGCTGAGGCCATCAGTGAGAATTTTCTAGGTCGCGGTGGGCGCGCCTTCAGTGTGCTCGAGCGCGTGCGTTCGGACATGCCGATCAGCCTGCACGGCGTCTCGCTCTCGATCGGCGGCATGGACCCGCTGAATGAGGCGTACCTGGCGCAGCTCAGCGAACTCGCAACGCGGATCGAAGCCTTCAGTGTCTCCGACCACCTGTGTTTCGGCACTTTTGCTGGGCACTATGCCCACGACTTGTGGCCGCTCCCCTACACGGAAGAAGCGCTGAGCCACGTGGCCGAGCGCGTGCAGCAGGTGCAAGAGCGGCTCGGCCGGCGGCTACTGCTCGAAAACGTCTCGAGCTACGTGGAGTACCGCGAAAGCTCGCTCACCGAATGGGATTTTCTGAGCGAAGTCGCGACGCGCGCAGACGCGGGGATTTTGCTCGATCTGAACAACCTCTTCGTCAACGCCACGAACCACGGTTTTGACGCAGCCCAATATTTGCGCGCTTTGCCCGCGCAGCGCGTGCAGCAAATCCACCTCGCAGGGCACAGCGACGCGGGCGGCTACTTGTTCGACGACCACGGTTCGGTCGTCTCGGACCCCGTTTGGCGGCTGTACCAGGACTCGCTCGAGCTGTTCGGCCCGCGACCGACGATCATCGAATGGGACGAGCGGATCCCTGGACTCGAAGCGCTCGAAGCGGAGGCGGATCATGCCCGTTCGCTCTGCCTCGCCCACTGCCGACCCTCCGAGGCCGAACCGTGAAGCTCGCCGAGCTCCAGCGTTATTTCGCGCGTGCGGCGACCTCCGACAGCGGTCCCCTGCCCGACCTCGAGCGCGTGTTCGTGGGCAGTGAGCAGCTGCCGGCCAGCGAGCGCCTGGCGATCTACAACCGCGGCTATTTCTACCGCCTGCTCGACGCTTTGGCGTCCGTGTTCGAGCACACGAAGCGTGTCCTCGGTGAGAGCGATTTCAGGCGTTTGGGTCTTTGTTACGTGGCCCGCTATCCGTCCGAGCACCCCGCGGTCGAGCGCGTCGGGCGCTCGTTCTCGGAATATCTGCGAAGCGTTGCAGCGCCTGCCCCGGTCGTCGATTTGGCTCGGCTCGAGTGGGCCCGGCTGTGCGCGCTGGTTGCGCCCAATCCCGCGAGCATCGCGACCGTCGCAGCCATCGAGCCTGCGCGATTTCCGGAAGCGCAGCTCGCGTTCGCGCCCTCGCTGCAGCGCCTCGAGCTCGATCCTCGGGCCTTGCGGTTGTTCGCCGGCGATCAGCCGTCGGCCTCGGATTTGCACACTGTCGAGGCGACCGAATCACCCTGCGGGGTGATTGTTTGGCGCAAGCATCACACCGTCCAGCACCAAAGCCTCGAGCTCAGGGAGTGGCAGGCATTGGCGGCCGCGGCGAGCGGCGCCACGGTTGCCCGAGTGTGCGCAGTCTTCGATAGCGGGTCAGCCGCTGCAGACATCGAGCACGCGTTTCGCGTACTGTCGGCGTGGTTCAGCCGACAGTGGCTGGAACGCGTGCTCTACGCCGGTCGCGAGTGAGCACCGGTCAATCGAGCACCAGCCAAGCTGGCGCGCTGGGCGTGCTCAACGCGCTCGGCGCGCTCACGCGCTGCCGCACCGAGCGAAAGTAGCGCTCGTCGTCGTAGTAGCTGCGCGTTTGCTGTGCCGACCACCCGGGAACGCCGAGCACGGGCAGCGGCAGGAGCCGAGCGGGTTCAGACAAAAAACCAGGCAAGAGCCGAGCGAGCGCACCGTCCACGAAGACTCGAAACTCGGAGTCGGTCAGAGCCAGGTGCTCACCGGTCACGCGCGCAAAGAGCGCCTTACCCATCAGGCGCGGGTGTGGGTCGCGCAATGCGTCGAGCAAACCGTGACCGAAGACCAGAAAGCGGGTCGTCTGCTGCAATTCGCCGCGCTTGTGCCAGAACACGTCCGCCCATTCGAGCGCCGTTATTGCGCGGAAGATCGCTTCGTCCGAGCTCAGCACCAACACACCGGATTCGTCGAGGTGAGTGAGGGCGTTTTGGACGGGACTACGAGCGCTCGAGTGGCCCTCGAGCTGCAGGTGATGAATCACCGTCTTCAGCGCTGGGAAGTGCAACCAGATCAACGCGCCGAACAAATCGTGAAACGAACCTGCGCGAGTCGGCACGGCCCGGGTTCGCTGAAGCAGGCGATCGAACCCGCCGGCCTCCTGCAGCTCGGCCGGATCTTGCTCTGCAAAATCGAACCAGGGCGTGATCGCATTCGGCACCCCTCGTGCGAGCTCACGCAATTCGTGGGGGAACGGGAAGTGATCGAGCGCCAGCAGGCGCGCACGCACGCTGGGCTCGAGCAGGGAAAACGCCGGATGTTCGAGGCCGTGGCGCGGCACGCGCGGCGCCGGATTCATCGCTCTGCGGGCATCTCGAAATGAACCCCAGCTCCACCGCCCGGGCGATTTTCGGCCCAAGTGCGCCCCGCGTGGGCGCGCGCGATGCGATCGACCAAGGACAGCCCGAGCCCGAGGGAGGACGAGCCGTCGCCGCGATAAAATGCATCGAAGACGCGCCCGAGTGATTCTTTGGGAAAGCCGGGACCGCGATCGGACACGGTGAGTCGCACGTTGTCGCCTTGCAACGAGAGCTGCACGCTCTCGACCCCCGCGCCGTGCTTTTGTGCGTTCTCCAGCAGGTTGCACAGCGCGCGATCGAGCAGCGTTGGGTCGCCTTTGACGTGCACGTTTGGGGCTTCGTTGTGGAGCACGCTGGGATCCAACCCGCCGCGCTCGATCGCTCGCGAGGCGAGCAAGCCAGGATCCAAGGTTTGCAGCGTCAGAGTGCCGAAATCGAGCCGCGAGTTGGCCAACAGCTTGCCGATCAGATCGTCGACCTCGGCGATCTCCCGCTCCACCTTGTCGAGCGTGACCGCATCGGCGCTGCCGCGCAGCAGCTCGGTGAGCACGCGCAGCCGCGCCAAGGGGCTGCGGATTTCGTGCGAAACGGCCGCGAGTAACTCGCGCTGATCGTTCAATTGCCGCTCGATGCGGCGAGCCATGTCGTTCACGGCGTCGGCCAACACCCCCACCTCGCCCATGTGGTGTCGACCCAAACGCACCCGGCTGACCAAGTTTCCGGAGCCAATTTCGCGCGTGACGCGGATCAAATCAGAGAGTGGTCGGGTCAGCTTGCGAGCCAGCGCACCGGAAGCCCCCCACAAGCTCAAACAAGCGGCGGCGATCGCCAAGACGAACGTCAGGCCAGGCACGCGCCGACGCTTGTCGATACATACTTCGAGCGTGCCGAGCGTGGCTGGCCCGCGCGAAATGGGCACGGTGAACTCCGGCTTCTTGCAGCCGGGCCCCAGTTGCTCGATCGGTTTTTTGGCAGCGTCACGCAGGGTCAAGTCGACTTCGAACGCTTTGGCGATCTCCTGCGTCAGGGCATGCCGCTCTGCGGGTTGATCCCACACCCTTTGGAAGCGCTCAGCGATGAAGCGCTGGATGCGGACCACGTCACTCTCCACGCTCGACTTGTCGGGGCGCAGCGCACTCACCACGCCACTCACCACCATGCCCGTAAATAGGATGGTGACGCCGAGCCACATGAACAACTGGCGATGCAGGCGGGCGCGTACGAAGCGCCGAAATCTCATTCCGACCCCTTGGCCATCACGTAGCCGACCCCGCGCACGGTCTTGATCAAGCGCGGCGGATCATCGAGCAGCTTCTTGCGCAAGTGCGAGATGTGTACGTCCACGGTGCGATCACTGACGGTCACGTCGCTCCTGCCCGCGTGCTCGAGTAGACTTGCGCGAGGCACGACGCGCCCGGCGCGACGCATCAGCGCGAGCAGCAGGTCGAACTCGATCCCGGTCAGATCGGCGATTTTGCCGTCGACGGTGACGCGACGAGCTCCAACGTCCAGACTGACGCCGCCGACGTTCAAATGCTCTTTGCTCGGATCGAGCTCCGTCCGGCGCAGGACGGCGCGCAGGCGCGCGAGCAGCTCACGCGGGCTGAACGGCTTGCCGAGATAGTCGTCCGCGCCGAGCTCCAAACCAACCACGCGATCGGTTTCATCGCCCTTGGCGGTCAGCATGATCACTGGCAAGCGGCTCTTCTCGCGGATCTTCTTGAGCACCGACAGCCCGTCCAAGCCGGGCATCATCACGTCCAAGAGCACCGCATCGAAAGCACCCGTTTCCAGCACCGAGAGACCCGAGACACCGCTCGATGCATGGCTCGAACGGATGCCATTTTGAGTCAGATAGCTGTCCAAGACTTCGAACAGCCGCACGTCATCATCGATGACCAACACGTGAACCGACATGAGCGGGGAGAGGGAGCGTACCACCTCCTTGCCCGCTCTGTCAGGCACCTGCAAGCCGTCTCGATTCTGGTTTTCGGCCCGGTTTTCACTCACGACGCGCTGCTCGCTCACGCCCCCCCTCACGACGACCCCGCCCAGCCATCAGCGAGCTTCCGTTCGCGTTGCCGGCTCACGGCGCGTTTTCGGCGTGCGGACCGTGGTTTCGCGAGCGATCGGCGGCGCGCAAGCAAACGTCCGCGATGTGATCCTCGAACGCCTGGCGCCGCTCGACGGAGTGGTAATGGCAGCCGTACATGCCGGAGGCAAAACCAGCGACCGTTCCCAGGGCGAGCACGATAATCAAGGCTCTGTGTCTCATCTTCTTTCTCTCTTCGGATAGCGACGAAGTTCGGTAGTGAGGGCAGTGAGGGCAGTGAGGGCAGTGAGGTTCGGCAGCGAGCTTCAGCAGTACGCGGCAAAACCGCGTGCAAACGGGCCGGCTTCGATCAGCTCTGCCAAGATCTTGCGCTGCCGTTCATCCAGTGTTTCGTGCACCTTGCCGAACGAATCGAGTGCGTTCTGACGAACGCGGTCGATCACCTGATCGTGGCGTTCGAAGACGCCATCGATTGCTCCGCGATCGAGGGTTTCTTCGCGAACCGCGCGAGCCACGTCTGCGCGCGTCGCGTGCAATTCCGAACGCGCCTCGCGCACGTCCTCGAACAGCGTGTCGACCGCCTCACGGATGACCTTCTCTTGACCGGGGGTCGTGTCCAGCCGATCGAGCAAGCGGTTCAGCAGGAAGCGCCCACGACCGAATCGGAAGCCGCGACCGCGATGCCCGGCGTAGCAATGATGCCGCTCATGACGCCTCTGCGCGAAGGTGGCGGTCAAGCCCAGCAAACACGCGGTACCAAACAGAAATCCAAACATTTTTTTCAGCTCCTTCAGCGAACAATCTGGGTGCCGACTGTGAAGAACGAGGAAGGGCTCGGGTTAAGAAGCGTTAATTCCCGAGCCCTTGCGCGCCGCACGGATGCGCTCCCGGTGACAGCCAGAACGCAATCTGGGCTATGCTCAGGCGGCGCACAGCCAAAGGCTTCCATGGGCGACGAACGCGGATCAGCCAACGAAAGCGAGAACCTAGCGACGACAGTCGCCGAGCCTCTGCCGTCTGCCACGACGCCCGTCCCCTCGGTTCAATCCCCGCGCCCCGTCTCCTTACCGCCCAGACCGACGGGTGCGCCGCTGGCGCCGTCGACCCGGCCCCCGGGCACCCCGCCCCCGCCGCCCGTGCGCCGGCCGCCCCCCTTGGCGCAACCGAACCGCGAGTCGCCAATGCCGCCAACGCCGCCACGCGCCAGCGGGTCCCTTCCACCGCTCCCGCCGAGCATGCGCCCGCAGGCGCCGAGCGCACGCCCGCCCGCGCCGAGCATGCGTCCGCCCGGAGCGATTCCCGCGCCCTCGCCCATGAGCAGCAGCGGGGTCGCTTTTCGCAGCGAAGGCGCGCGCGTGCAGGAGCTCTTGGCCGAGCTGATGAGCGCGCGCAAGGATCTGACCGAAACAGCGACCGAGCTGCGCAAGGTGATCGCCGAGCGCAACGCTTTGCGCATCCGCGTGGTGCAAGCCGAAAATAGCGCGCGGGAGCTGGCATCGGCGTCGCGCGCCGAAGCCCAGTTGCGGGCCGAGTTCGTGGATGCGCATGCGGCGAGCAGCGCCGCGTTGCGAGCGCGCATCAGCGACTTGGAAGCAGCGCTCGCCACTGCGAACGCGGCTTCCCCAGCGGCGGCTCAGCCGAGTGTGCGCCAGATCCGCGGCATCGGGCCGGCTTTCGAGCGTGGCCTGCTCGGGGTGGGCATCACCACGGTGGCGCAAATCGCAGCGCTCAGCGCGGACGAAATCGAACGCATCGCGCCCCTGATCAAGGCGCGAACCGACCGCATTCTGCGCGACGACTGGGTAGGGCAAGCCAAACGGTTGCTCGAAGAGTAAGCCGGCACACGCGCAAGTCCTCGAAAATCGAGGGAATTGCGCGCTGAGCAAGCGCGCCCGAGCGCTTAAAATGCCCGGCGATCTGCCGTTTGACCGCTGTGCCCGAAAAACCCTCTCGCCCGGCGCCCGGCACCCGCAAAGGTCCCACGGCCGATGTCCCCGCACAGCGCGGAGCCGGGCAGGAGCTTTCGAGCCTGCGCGTCAAGGTCGTCTTCCTGCTCTTCGCCGGTGGGGTGATCCTGGGTCTGTGCGGCTTGCTCGTGTTCGTTGCCACGACGCGAGCAGACGCGGGCGCTCGGCTGCAGCACGAGCTCTTGTGGACAGCGGGGGTCGGCTGCGCGCTCGGGTTGCTCGCGAGCCTGTTGTTCGTGCGCCTGTACCTCGCTCCGTGGCTCCGCGTGACGGAGCAAGCGTTCGGCCGACTGGAGCAGACCACCTTCACGGCGCTCGAAACGGCGCGGCTCAAGAGCGAGTTCTTGGCCAACATGAGCCACGAAATCCGAACGCCGATGAACGGCGTGTTGGGGATGCTGGAGCTCTTGCGCGGCACCACGCTGGACCCCAAGCAGAAGCGCTACACGGACACCCTGAGCACGTCTGCCAACGGCTTGATGACCGTGCTGAACGACATCTTGGACTTCTCCAAGATCGAAGCCGGCAAGGTCGACCTGCGCCCCGGGCCGTGTCGGTTGCGATCGCTCTTCGAAGAAGTGGCGGAGCTGTTTGCCGCGCGCGCAGAGTCCAAGCAAATCGAGCTCTTGTGTCACGTTCAGCCGGACGTGCCGACACAGGTCGAAGTCGATGGCGATCGCCTGCGCCAAGTACTGACGAACTTGGTGGGCAACGCGGTCAAGTTCACGGACGTGGGAGAGGTCGTGATGCGGGCCAGTGTCATCGCCCGCCACGGCGAGGAATGCCTGCTCGAGTTGGCCGTGATTGACACCGGAATCGGCATCGACGCGGGCCAACAGGCGCAGCTGTTCGAAGCCTTTTCGCAAGCGGATGGCAGCGCCGCACGCCACGTCGGCGGTACCGGGCTCGGCCTCGCCATCTCCAAGCAGTTGGTGCGCCTGATGGGCGGTGAGCTCGGCGTGGAGAGCGAGCCGGGGAAGGGCAGCACGTTCGTCGTGCGGATGCCATTGCGCGTACTGCGCGCGCAGTCGCTGCGCATCCCCGCACCTGAGCGCAACACGCGCGCGCTGATCGTCGACGACAACGCCACCAATCGCATGCTGCTCGAAGAGCTGCTGTCGACCTGGGGCCTGCGGAGCGCATCAGCCAGCGGAGGTGCGGACGCGCTCCGCCTCCTCGAGCAGTCCCAACCAAAGGACCCGTTCGGCCTGGTGATCACCGATATGCACATGCCCGGTATGGACGGGCTGGCCTTGGCGCGGCAGATCCGGGCACGCGACGCCGAGCTACCGATGTTGATGTTGACCTCGCTCAGCGACACTGGAGCCGGCATCGAAAGCCGTGAGCTGTTTGCCGGCGTGCTGAGTAAACCCGTGCGCTCCGCCGAACTCGAGATGCTCATCGCACGCGCGCTCGACGAGTCGGGGCGCGGCGCGACCGCAGCAGCGAACGAGACGAGCTCGATCGTGATCGCCGCGCACGAACCACGACGCCTGTTGATTGCCGAAGACAATCCGATCAATCAAGAAGTGCTGCTCGGAACCTTGCACAACTTGGGCTATGCGGCGGACGTCGTGAACAACGGGCAGCTCGCCGTCGAAGCCTGGAAGCGCAATGTTTACCCGCTGATTTTGATGGATTGTCAGATGCCGGTCCTCGACGGTTATCAGGCAGCGCGTCAAATCCGTGAGCTCGAAAGCGAGGGCGAGCACGTGGCGATCATCGCGGTCACCGCCCGCGCACTGATGGGTGAGCGCGAAAGAGCCATGGCCGCGGGGATGGATGACTACGTGACCAAGCCCTTGGACAAGAAGCTGCTGCGCGAGTCCCTCGAACGCTGGTGGCCACGAGAGTCGATGTGGCCGTGCCAACCGAGCTTGGGCTCGATTCCGGCTCCGCCGCCCGAGCCTCGCGACCCGAACGAGCTCGCGCTCGACCCTGCGGTGGAACGCAGCCCGGCCGTGGTGCGGGTCTTCTTGCGCTATGTCCCCGACCAGCTCGCGTCACTGGCAAGCGCACTTTCGAGCAATGACCTGGAGGCGCTGCACGCCGCGGCCCACAAGTTGAAGGGCAGCTGCGTATCGGTTGGGGTACCGCGCATGGCAGCGCTCTGCCTCGGGTTGGAAGAATGCCACGAGCTCTCGAGTGCTCAGCCGCTGCAGGCGCAGTTGGACGCGGAATTCTCGCGTGTTCGCGAGTTGCTCACGCAGTCTGCAGCGCCGCTTCCACTGAAAATCGCCTAGCGCCAGCGCGACCGGCCAGGCGTCCGGCAGAAGCTCGCGAGCCCGCTCGCTTTCGGCTCCGACGGCGAGGAAATCGCAGCTCGAGGCGCAGCACACAGGACAACCTGCGCCAGCCGCGCTACTGCCGTCGGGTGAGCGATCGAGATCCTGAAGCCATCGTCGTTCGTGGCGCACGCGAGCACAACCTCAAGAACGTCACCCTGTCGATCCCGAAGAAGAACTTGGTGGTGATTACCGGCGTGTCCGGAAGCGGCAAATCATCGCTGGCCTTCGACACCATCTACGCGGAAGGTCAGCGCCGCTACGTGGAGAGCTTGTCCAGCTATGCCCGTCAGTTCCTGGGGCAAATGGACAAGCCCAAATACGACACCATCCGTGGGCTTTCACCGACGATCTCAATCGAACAAAAGTCGGCATCCAGCAATCCGCGCTCGACCGTAGGCACGGTGACTGAAGTGCACGACTACCTGCGCGTGTTGTTCGCCAGCATTGGCGTGCAGTTTTGTACCAAATGCGGGCGCAAAGCGGCCGGGCAATCCGCGCAGCAAATCGTGGCTTCGATCTTGGAGTACCCGAAAGGGACCAAGCTCGTCCTGTTTGCGCCGCTCGAGCGCCAGCGCAAAGGCGAGCACCGTGAAATCCTGCTCGACGCGCGCACGCGCGGCTTCACTCGACTGCGCATCGACGGAAAAGTCGTCACGCTCGACGATAGCTTGATCGCGCTCGACAAGAAGTCGAAGCACGACATCGACCTGGTCGTCGATCGGCTCGTGGTCGACCCCAGTGCCCGCGCGCGCATCACGGATTCGGTGGAGCTCGGCCTGCGCGAGGGCAAGGGCGTGATCAGCATCGAGACACCCAGCGAAGAGCGCGCGTTCAGTGAACGTTTGGCTTGCCCGCACTGCGAGCTGTCCTTTCCCGAGCTCTCCCCGCAGTCTTTTTCGTTCAATTCACCGCTCGGCTTCTGCAGCGACTGCAACGGCCTCGGCTCGCGCCCGGAGATGGATCCGGAGCTCGTCGTTCCGAACCCAGGCTTATCCATCAAGGACGGCGCGATCACGCCCTGGGCGGCGGCCGCCGCGCGCGGTGAAGGCTGGATCGCCAACGAAATCGACTGGGTGCTGTCTTTGTTCAACATCGACAAGAAGAAGCCCTGGAACAAGCTGACCCAAGCGCAACGCGACGCGGTGATGTTCGGCGGCAAGAAGGGCAGCGGGCTGTGGGAGGGCCTGGTCAACCAGCTGATGCGACGCATGAAGAGCACCAGCAGCGAGGACATGAAGCAGTACTATCTGCGCTTCTTCTCGAGCAAGGTGTGCCCGAGCTGCCACGGCGCGCGCCTTCGCCCCGAAAGCCGAGCGGTCAAGATCGCCGGCGAGAGCCTGGATACGCTGTCGCATCAGCGCATCGAGCAGGCTCGCGCCTGGGTCGAGAGCGTGCCGCTCGCAGGTGCCGACGCCGAGATTGCGGCCGAGCTCAGGAAGGAGATCGGTTCACGCTTGGGCTTCTTGGTCAACGTGGGCTTGGGCTATCTCACCCTGGATCGCGCGGCCGCCACGCTCTCTGGCGGCGAGAGCCAACGCATCCGCTTGGCTTCTCAGATTGGCTCGGAGCTCACGGGTGTGATCTACATCTTGGATGAGCCATCGATTGGGCTCCATCAGCGGGACAACGGCAAGCTGCTCAAGACCTTGAAGGCGCTGCGTGACGTCGGAAACTCCGTGATTGTCGTCGAGCACGACGAAGAAACCATGCTCGAGGCCGACTATTTGATCGACTTCGGCCCGGGTGCAGGAGAGCTCGGCGGTGAGGTGGTCGCCGCGGGCACGCCCGCGCAGGTGTTGAAGAATCCCAAATCACTCACCGGCGCATACCTGTCCGGGAAGCGCAAGATCGCCATCCCCAGTGAGCGCCGCCCGGGCAATGGCAAGGCGCTCGAAATCAAGGGCGCCAGCGAGCACAACCTGAAGAACCTGGACGTGCGCTTCCCGCTCGGCACGTTCTTGGCGGTCACCGGAGTGAGCGGCGCCGGCAAGTCTACGCTGATCAACGGCATTCTGTTCCCTGCCCTATCGCGCGCATTGCACGACGCGCGCAGCCCCGTCGGCGAATACCAAAAACTCTTGGGCATCGAACACATCGACAAAGTGATCGGCATCGATCAAAAGCCGATTGGACGCACCCCGCGCTCGAACCCAGCCACGTACACGAAGGTGTTCGACTCGATTCGCGAATTGTATGCGAGCACGCCCGAGGCGCGCGCCTACGGTTACGACGCAGGGCGCTTCTCTTTCAACGTCAAGGGTGGGCGCTGTGAAGCGTGCTCCGGCGACGGCGTGCGTCAGGTCGAGATGCATTTCTTGCCCGACGTGTACGTCACCTGCGAGGAATGCGCCGGGCGGCGCTTCAACCAGGCTACCTTACGGGTGACGTACAAAGGCAAGAGCATCGCCGACACTTTGGAGATGAGCGTCCGTGAGGGGCTTGAGTTGTTCAGCGTGCACAGCAACATCACGCGCGGCCTGCAGACACTGGCTGACGTCGGCCTCGGCTACGTGAAGATCGGGCAACCCTCGCCAACGCTGTCCGGCGGCGAGGCACAGCGCATCAAGCTGGCGCGGGAACTGTCGCGCCCGGGCACCGGACGCACGCTGTACATTCTCGACGAGCCGACCACGGGTCTGCACTTTGCAGACGTGGAAAAGTTGCTGGAGGTTTTGTCGCGCTTGGTCGACGCGGGCAACACCGTGCTCGTGATCGAACACAACCTGGACGTGATTGCCCACGCCGATTGGGTGATCGACCTCGGCCCGGAGGGTGGAGGCGGTGGCGGTCAATTGGTGGCCGAGGGCACCCCCGAACGCGTGGCCAGCGTGAAGCAAAGCCACACTGGCCAATACCTATCGCGAGTGCTCGAGCGCGGCAGCGCCGCGCCGAAGAGCGCCCGCACTGCACCCGGCAAAGTAGCAACTTCGCGAGCACGCGCCGCACGAGCATGAGCCAGACGCAGCTGTTCTTCGATCTGGATGGCACGCTGACCGATTCGCGCCCCGGAATTCTCGCCAGCATGCGCCACGCCCTCGCGACCTTGGGCAGGCCGGTGCCCGCGGATGACGCGCTCTCACGTTTCATCGGGCCCCCCACTCACGACGCATTTCGCGAGCTGCTCGGCAGCAACGACCCCGAGTTGAACGCGCGCACGATCGCCATTTACCGCGAGCGCTACGCAAAGCTCGGTCTGTTCGAAAACAGCCTGTTTCCGCGGATCGCCGAGGGTCTTTTCGCCCTACGAGCCGCCGGGATCGAGCTGTTCGTGGTCACCTCCAAGCCGGAGGTGTTCGCGCACACGATCATCGACCATTTCGAACTCCGCCAGTATTTCCGGCGTGTGTATGGTTCGGAGTTGAGCGGCGAGCGAAGCCGCAAGGGCGAGCTCATCGCTCACGTGCTGCAGAACGAGCGCATTTCGCCCGAAACCGCCTGGATGATCGGCGATCGCTTGCACGACATATTGGGGGCCAAGCAGAATGGGCTGCGCTCGGCGGGCGTGCTCTGGGGCTACGGTTCCCCAAAAGAGCTGAGCGATGCCGGCGCCGACGCGCTCTTCCAAACGATGCCAGAGCTGGTCCGCGCATTCCAAAGTCGATAGCCTCGAGAGCCTTGGCTGCCCGGTGCAGCGTCGTGCTATAGCGGCGCCCGAAAGAAGGAGAGGAAACGATCATGTCGGAACCGAGCTCAGACATCGCACTCATCGGCCTGGCCGTGATGGGGCAAAACCTGGTCATGAACATGAACGACCACGGGTTTACCGTGTCCGTGTACAACCGCACGGGCAGCGTCACTGACGAGTTCATGGCGGGTCCGGCAAAAGGCTCCAAAGTCGTCCCCACCAAGACGATCAAGGAGCTCGTCGCGTCGCTCAAAGCTCCGCGTCGCGTGTTCATCTTGGTCAAGGCGGGCGCCGCGGTCGACGCCGTGATCGACGAACTGCTTCCGTTCATGGACAAGGGCGACATCATCATCGATGGCGGCAATTCACACTTCCCCGACAGCCAACGCCGCTTCGATCGCTTGAAGGACAAGGGCATTCGCTTCGTCGGCAGCGGCGTTTCCGGCGGTGAAGAGGGCGCGCGCCGCGGCCCCTCGATCATGCCCGGCGGAGATCCGGAAGCCTGGCCGTACATCAAAGAAATTCTGCAGAGCGTCTCGGCCAAGGTGGATGGCGAGCCCTGCTGTGACTGGGTGGGCGAAGGCGGCGCCGGGCACTATGTGAAAATGGTGCACAACGGCATCGAGTATGGCGACATGCAGCTGATCGCCGAAGCCTACGACTTGCTGAAGACCGGCCTCGGCCTTTCGGCAGACGAGCTGAAGACCGTGTTCGAGGGCTGGAACAAGGGCGTGCTCGACAGCTACCTGATCGAGATCACGGCCGACATCTTCGGCGTGAAGGATGAAAACGGCGCGCCGCTGGTCGACAAGATCTTGGACGCCGCGGGGCAAAAGGGCACCGGTAAATGGACCAGCAATTCGGCGTTGGACCTGGGCATGCCCGTCACGCTGATCGGCGAGGCCGTGTTCGCCCGCGCGCTATCGTCACTCAAGACCGAACGAGAGCGCGCGAGCCGCGCGCTCAGCGGACCGAAGCCGACCTTCAGCGGTGAAAAGCAAGCGTTCATCGCGGACGTGATGCTCGCGCTGTACGCCTCCAAGATCGTCAGCTACGCGCAAGGCTACATGCTGCTGCGCGAGGCCAGCCGTGAGTACGGCTGGAAGCTGAACTTCGGTTCGATCGCGCTGATGTGGCGCGGCGGCTGTATCATCCGCAGCCGCTTCTTGGGCGACATCAAGAAAGCCTTCGACAAGAACCCCGAGCTCGAGAATCTGCTGGTCGATGATTTCTTCCGCAAGGTGATCGACGAGAGCCAGAGCGGATGGCGGAAGACGGTGGCCAACGCTGCCTTGCTCGGCATCCCGACGCCGTGCATGAGCTCTGCGCTTGCGTTCTACGACGGTTACCGGCGTGATCGCCTACCGGCGAACCTGCTGCAAGCGCAGCGCGATTACTTCGGCGCGCACACTTATGAGCGCACCGACCGCGCGCGCGGTGAGTTCTTCCACACGAATTGGACCGGCCGCGGGGGCAACGTCAGCTCGCGCTCGTACAACGCGTAACCGCCGAAACGCTCGCAAGAAGGGCCGGCTTTCCGCGAGGAAGCCGGCCTTTTGCGTTCAAGCGAGGGGCGTCAATTCGAGCAACGCCCAATCTGCCTCGTACTCGGCGCGCTCGAGCCGGAAACTCGCAGCGAAAGCCGCCACGACCTCGGCTTCCCTCGCGGCCAGAAACCCGGTCAATATCAGGCGTTCCGAGCCGCGCGCGTAGTGCGTCAAGTCCTGAACCACGGACAAGAGCGCCGGCGCTTCCAGGTTCGCCACGACCAGCTCGAACTTGCTTTCCAGGAGTGGCGTGGGCAATGAGAACTGGCACTGCTGCCCGAGTGCGTTCAGGTCGGCGTTGCGCTGCGCAGCCTCTACGGACACGGGGTCGATGTCGATCCCCCGAGCGTGCCGTGCACCCGATAGCAGTGCCACGAATGCGAGCACGCCCGTGCCGGAGCCGAAGTCCAGGAGCGAAGCGCCCGGACGCGCCTGACAAGCGCGCTCGAGTGCAACCGATGCCAGGCGCGTGGTGGGGTGCGCGCCATCTCCGAAAGACAACTTGGGATCGAACAAGATGCGCTGAGCGCCAGGCGGCGCAGGTGTTTCGTCCCACAGCGGCTGAATCACGAGTCGCGGGGTCAGCGCGACCTGACCCAAGTGGCGAGTCCAGGCGCTGGCCCAATCCGAGCTCTCGTCGACCTCGATGCTGAACGCGATGCCGCTCGGGCCCGGGGCGACATTCCCCGTTCGAGGATCGACGAGGGCGTCGCTCAGCAGTTCGCGCGTCCGGGCAGCGATGCTTTCCGCGGTTTCGCGATCCGCGGCATAGACCACGAGCCGCTTGGAACCGTCTTGTTCTTCGACGCCTCCGGCGCCCGCTTCGAACAGCAGCGAGCTCACCGTCTCCGCGAGTTTGCGCGGGGTTCGCACGACCAGCTTGACCAACATCGGGCAGATTCGTTCGCTCGCAAAAAAAGAGCTCAGGCCCCGTGAAAGCGATTCAGCTCGCTCCAATAATGGCCTAGGCCCTTGATCAGCTCGATGTACGCCCCGAACTCCGCGGGCTTCACCAAATAGCTGCAGGCGCCAGTCTGGTAGGCGGTCGCGATGTCACCGTCCGACTCGGACGTGCTCAACACCACCACGGGAATGTGGCTCACGTCGTCGCTCGCTTTCATGCGCCGCAGGACTTCGAAGCCGTCCACCCGCGGCAAGCGCAGATCGAGGAGTACGAGATCGGGTCGGGGTGAGCGGTGCGGGTCGCTGTGCTCGCCTTCACGTTGCAAATAGTCGAGCGCTTGTTGACCGTCGCTCAGATGCGCGATGCAGCGCACGCGATCTTGAAGGCTCGTCAGGTTTCGCAGCACGATCTCCGCATGCGCGGGATCATCCTCGACCAACAGGATCGAAATCGGGCACGGGGGAGATTTCATGATTCCTCGCGTTTGCTTCCGGGCAGCGTGAAAGAGACCGTGGTGCCCTGGCCCGGGCCGGCGGAGTCGACCCAGATGCGCCCACCGTGGACGTCGATGATACGCTTGACCAGGGCCAAACCAATGCCGGTGCCCTCCATTTCCGGATGCAACTTTTCGAATAGCCCAAACAGCTTGTGTTGGTAACGCGAATCGATTCCGATGCCGTTGTCGCGCACGCGAATGACCAGCTCCCCATCGACCTGGGCAGCCGAAATTTCGACCCGGGGATCCGGAACCGAACGCGAGAATTTCACGGCATTGTCGATCAGGTTCTGGAAAACTTCGACCAAGCGTTGCCGGTCGCAGTACAGGGTGATTGGATCGCTAGTGATCACCAGCGTCGGATTTTCGATCGCTATTCTTCCGGCGACCATGGCCAGCGCGTCGTTCACCAGTTGCGCGAGGGAGACTCGCTGCAGGGTGTTTTGTTTGCGACCGACTCGCGACAGTTGCAGTAGATCCGTGAGCAAAGCGGCCATGCGTTCTGCGGCAGTCTTGATGTGCGAGACGTCCCGAGCCACTCGCTCGCTGTCGCCGCGCTGCGCGTCTTCCACCAAGAAGCCGAGGAAGCTTTGGATGGTGACCAGCGGACTCTTCAGATCGTGGGACACGGTGTAGGTGAAGCGCGTCAGTTCTTCGTTCTTGTGGCGCAGCTCTTCCTCGCGCAGACGGCGCTCCGTCATGTCACGGGCGATGATCAACACCGAGTCGATCTCGCCGGCTTCGTTGCGCTCGGGCACGAGCTGCGATTCCCACGTGCGGGTGACACCGTCGGGGCTCGTGTAATCGTCCTCCAGGCGTGCGGGCTCTTTGGAGTCGAACACGCGCTGGATCAGCTCGGTCCAGAGCTCGATCTTGTCGGCGGGCATGCCTAGTTCCGCTCCGGTCTTGCCGATCGCTGCCTCCACGGGAATGCCCGTCGCGCTCTGAAAAACCGGATTCACGTATAGATAGCGATGCCCGCGGTCCACGCGCACGACGTAATCGGGAAGGTTGTTCGTCAGCGTGCGAAACTCGCGCTCGCGCTGGGCAATGGCTTGCTGTGCGCGATAACGCTCGGTGACGTTCTGAGCCAAGATCAAGCCGCTTACCACCTCTCCGGCCGCATTGCGCAAGGGCACGTACTCGGAGTTGTAACGCACCTCTCCGAACGACATTTCGGCCGAGAAGCGTTGGCCTTCCAGCACGGCTCGCATCCTGGCCTCACTGGCTTCGGCAAACTCGCGCGGCAGACATTCGCTCGGCGTGCGCCCCACGAGCGCGCCGCGCGTGAAGCCGTTCGCGGCGATCTCGGGGCCATCCAAGAGCAGGAAGCGAAGCTCGCGATCGAACAACATGATCGCGCTGCCGGGCAGATTTTCGGCGAGCAGGCGGTAGCGTTGCTCGCTTTGTCGCAGCTCTTCCTCGACGCGCGCGCGCTCGGTCACGTCGCGCGCGATGCCCACGTACAAGTACGAACCGTGGCTCGGCATGCGCGTCAGCGTCAAGTCGACGTCCACGCGGGTGCCACTCTTGTGTAGGTGGGTGGTTTGGTAGGACAAATGCGAAGCAGAGCCCAGGCGCTCGAGGACCGAACTGAACTGAAAATTCTCTCTGCCGCTGAACTCGGCCACGCTGGCGCCGATGACTTCAGAGCGGGCGCGACCCAACTGCTCACAGGCTGCGGCGTTGGCATCCACGACCACGCCTTCAGCATCGAGGAAAAAGATGCCGTCTTTGACGTACTCCAGTGTGGCTCGCAGCCCCGCCTCGCTCGCTCCTGGCAGGCCGCTCGCTGCTGGGCTTTCGAAATCCGCCATGCTCGCGTCTGCGTAGGGTATCTGGCTCGAGTGACAAGTCAACGCGACACCAGAGCAGCGCTTCTCACTCAGGGTGCGTCGATCGCGTCTAGCGCTTCCCGCACCTTGCTCGCCAGCTCCTTCAGAGAGAACGGCATCTGCACGAAATAGAAGCCGCCCTCGAGCACACCGTGCGGCGCGATGATGTTCTCGGTATAACCAGACATGAACAAGACCTTCAGCTTGGGAATGGTTTGCGCGAGTCGCTCGTAGATTTGCCGCCCATTCATGTTCGGCAAGACGACGTCGCTGAGCAGCAAGTCGATGCGATTGCGCTGCTCGGCGGCCAATTGAATCGCATCACTGCCGCGCGCCGCGCTCAGCACCCGATAGCCTTGGCCGTGCAGGAATTTGCTGACCAGCGTGCGCACCAAAACTTCGTCTTCGACGAGTAGGATGGTCTCGTTGCCCTTGGCCAGCTCCGGCTCCGCCGAGGCACCGACGGCTGCGGGCGGCTCGAGTACCGCAGGAAGATAGATCCGGAACGTGGAGCCGCGACCCAGGCCCGAGTCGACGAGCACGAAGCCGCCGCCTTGCTGGACAATGCCGTAAATGATCGACAGGCCGAGACCGGTGCCGCGCCCGGGCCCCTTGGTGGTGAAAAAAGGCTCGAACAGCCGTGACCGCACCCCCTCGGACATACCCACACCGGTGTCCGTCACTGACAATAACAGGTACCGACCCGGGCGCGCGTCCAGGTGACTCCTGCACATTTCGGCGTCGACATCGACCTCGCAGGTTTCGATGCTGAGCTGCCCGCCTTCGGGCATCGCATCCCGCGCGTTGACCGCCAGATTGATCAACACTTGCTCCATGCCGCTCGGGTCGATTCGCACGGCGTGCAGCTTGCTGCCGGGCCGGAACACGACCTGTACGTCTTCACCGATCAGACGCTCCAAGATGCCCATCGCACCGGAGAGCAAATGGTTCAGGTCCAGCACCACCGGTTCGACCATTTGCTTGCGGCTGAAGGCCAGCAATTGTCCCGTCAAGTTCGCCGCGCGCTGCGTGGCGCGCTGGATCTCGAGCAGATCGGCGTGCGCTGGGTCGCCCTCGGAAACGCCACTGATCAAGATGTCGGTGAAACCGCGGATCCCGGTCAATAGATTGTTGAAATCGTGAGCCACGCCGCCGGCGAGCCTGCCCACGGCCTCCATCTTGGACGCCTGTCGCAGCTGCTCCTCCAGCCGGCGTTGGGCGATTTCTGCCTGTTTGCGCGCCGAGATGTCGCGCAAGGCAGTCAGAATCGCGAGCCCATTGCGGAAGCTCACCGTGACCGTGCGCGCCTCCACCACCGTTTCACGGCCCGAACGATGCACGACGGTGAGCTCCGTCGGCGGGCAGGATCGGCCTTCCAAGCACTCGTTGGTCATCGTGCGCGCAACGGGCAGCGAGTCTTCGTGAAATAGACCGAGCTCGGGCACGGTCTTGCCGACCACTTCGTCGCGTCGGTAACCGAACATCTCTTCGGCGGCGCGATTGATGTCGATGAACGTGCCCTCGCTGGTTACGAATTTGCAGGCATCGGGGGACGATTCGAAGAACACGCGGAAGCGCTCCTCGCTCTCGCGAAGGGCGGCTTCGGCAGCGCGTCGCGACTCGATCAACCGCCACTCGCGCAGCGCGCGCTCGACCGCATGAGCCAGGCCTGCAAACGCCTCGGGCGACTTGACCAGATAATCGAGCGCCCCGGCACGCATCGCGCGCACTGCGGTCTGCTCGTCGCCATGGCTGGTCATGACCAACACGGGCAGCCGCACGTGATCGCTGGGACTCGACAGCAGGTCGAACGCTCTACCGTCGGCGAGATTCAGATCCGCCAGCACCAAGGACGGCGCTTTCTCGCTGATCGCCTGCTGAGCGTCGGCCAGCGACGCCGCAAAGCGCAAACCGAAGCCGCCACTGGCCATGAGCACGCGTGCCACGGCCTCCGAATGCGCAGGATCGTCCTCGACGACCAAAATCTCGGGCCGAACGCCGCCCTCTTCGATCATGCAGGGACAGTCCTAGCCATCTTCGCGACCAGGTATATCAGCACAGCCGGCGGATTGTCTCCCTGACAGCCCGCCGGCCCGCTCTCGGATCAGTTCGTGATCGCCGAGGACACGCCTGAACCGGCGACTTTCGCTGGGGTGACGCAGAACGGCTTGAGTCCCCCGGCTGTCAGCGGCGCGCATTGGCTGTCTTCGTTGCAGTCCTGGGCGACGACCACGCAGAAACCGTCAGCGCCGCACACCCTGCCCGTGAATGCTCCGCTCACGCCAGACGGCGAGCAATCCCGGTCCACGGTGCAGGACTGGGCGCAGGTCCCGTCGTTGCACTTGTAGGCAACGTCGTGGTTGGCGATCGCACACTGCGAATCCGTCACGCACGCGGCATCCGGCGTGCACAACTTGCTCTTGCCGTCACAGACTTGGCCTGCGCCACAATCGATGTCGCGCGCGCACTTTCGATAACACTGCTTGTTTCCGCTATAGCAGGTGCACTCGTCCGCGGTGCACACGTCGCCGGCCGCGCTGTCGAAGATCTGCTTGTCCAGGCAGGCCTTGTCGCTGGAGCAAGTGGGCGTCACGACCTGACCGATACAAGTCTTCGTGTCGGGGTTGCATGTCTTGGCCGAGATATCGAACAGCCGCGAGTGGCTGGGACAGCCGTCGGGCACGTTGCTGCCGACCGCGGGGTCACATTCGATCCCATACACGCAGGCGTGGGTGTCCTCGTCACAGCTCCAGGTGTCCTTCCCACAGTCACAATAGGTGGCCTGCTGGAAGCAAAGCGTTGCCGCGCTGCCCGCAGCTGGCGCGCTACAGTCGATGGCGCCGTCGTCGATGGCAGCGGCGATGTCTCGACAGGACTTGATCGTGCTGGTGTGGAGAGCCATCGGCAATTGGCAGCAGTCTGCGGCCTCGATACATTCTCCAGAGCAGGTCAGTCCGGTCGGCTCGACACCGAAGCTTGCATAGTCACACACCGCAGCGCCCGCCGCCGTCGTGACGCAGACCAGCCCGTTGCTGCAATCGCCATTGACGCGACAGCTCTCACCGCGCACGCCGAGCTGTATTCCGCTGCCGCCCGTCGCGCCTGCCTCACCCGAAGCCACTACTGTGCAGCGGTTGTTGAAACAGGCAAGCCCCTCCTGACAGGTGAGGCGCGACGAGCAGCTCTCCCCTTCACCCCCCAACATCGGGGGCGTGGGAGTGACCGAGCTGTCACCCCCGCTACCGCCCGCTGCGGGAGGCGCGGTCTTGTAACAGACCTGTCCGATACAGCTCAGGCCAGACTCGCAGTCTGCCGTGCGCGTGCAAGATTCGCCCGCCCTGCTCGGCACCGGCTGATTGTTGTCATTGTCGTCGTCGCCGCAAGCAACGAGTAGAGCGAGAGCCATGCTCGTCACACCGACCAAGGACATCATTAGGGAGCTACGCATCTGTTCCTCCGATTGTTGCCGAGATCCGGACTGACTCTCGCGCGCGCGGCGAGACCGGAAAGAGCGAACCGATAGACCAGCAAGCCCGGCCTGGGCAATCTTCGAGTCGGCAAATCGACGCGGGCCGTGCAAACTTTCAGCGAAGTGGGTAAAGGTGTGATGTGCGTGTCGTCATCGCTCCCAACGCCCTCAAAGGTAGCCTCACGGCTCTCGAAGCCAGCCTGGCCATCGCGCGCGGCCTGCGCGCCGCCGACGCTTCGGTCGAGCTGGTCAGTGTGCCGATTGCGGACGGCGGGGACGGGACGAGCGCGGTCCTGAGCGCCGCGAAAAATGGCGTGATCCGCGAGACAATCGTACCGGATCCCCTGGGTCGCCCCATGCGAGCGAGCTTCGCGTTGCTCGACGAGGGCCGCACCGCCGTGCTGGACGTCGCCACCGCTTCCGGCATCACGCTGTTGCAATCGCACGAGCGGGATCCGCTATTTTGCAGCAGTCGAGGCAGCGGCAAACTGATCAGCACTGCACTCGACGCGGGTGTCGAAACCGTGATCATCGGCGTCGGCGGTAGCGCCACGGTGGATGGCGGAGCGGGTCTGCTCGCCGCGTTGGGTGTGGGCTTACTGGACGAGAAAGGAACGCCCATCTCCAGCGGAGGCGCGGGGCTGGCGCGGCTTTCGCACATCGACCTTTCGCGCATCCATCCGGCGCTCGGGCGCGTGAAGTTGCGCGTTGCCTGTGACGTGGATAGCCCGCTGCTCGGTCCGAGCGGTGCGGCCGTGGCATTCGGGCCGCAGAAGGGCGCCGGCCCGGAAGCAGTGCTCGAGCTCGAACAAAACCTTGCCCACTACGCCGACGTCATTGAACGGACGACGGGTCGTGACGTGAGGTACGTCACTTCGGCCGGTGCCGCTGGGGGCATCGCCGCGGGCTTGTTCGGAGTGCTCGGAGCGACGCTCGAAGCGGGCATCGATTTGGTGCTGGAGGCGGTGGGCTTCGAGCAGGCATTGTCCGGGGCCGACGTCGTGATCACGGCCGAAGGCCTGCTCGACCGGCAGAGTCTGCGCAACAAGGGGCCTTGGGGTGTGGCGCGCTGGAGCAAGCGCCGACAGGTCCCGGTGCTCGCGCTCGTGGGCGGCATCGCCGACGACGTTCGCCCGGCGGATTTTCCGGAGTTTGCCGGGATCTTTTCGATCTGCCGTCGGCCGGTCCCGCTGGAAGAAGCGCGCCAGCACGCGGCAGATTGGCTGGAGGCCACGGCAGAAACCGCCCTGCGCGTGTTGCTCCATGGCAAGCCCCGCTGATTTCCGCCTCGTTTGCGAGGGGCGGTATCGGCGACGACTCTCGCTGGTTTCGGTAGCAACTCCTTTTTTCTGAGTTCGCGCAACACTCGGGAAACACGGTGCTTTAGCCGCCCCTCGTAGAACGCTAGCAATCGTCGAGGGGCTTCCTTCTGTCCCCGGCTCGTGCGAAACGAGAGGGTGTGAGCCTCGCAACACATCCCGAAGTCCGTCCTCAAGATCGGCCCCTGCAGGAAGACGTGCGTTACCTCGCGTCTGCGCTCGGCCAAGTCATCAAACGCCTCGAGGGGGACGCGGTGTTTCAAGCCGTCGAAGATCTCCGCTCGGCCTGCCGCGGGCGTCGTCGCGGAGAAGCGACCGCCGCGGATCTCGACACGCTGCTCGGACGCGTTGCGGGTCTGCCGCTCGAGGTGGCGGCCCCCGTGGCCCGCGCGTTCACGCTGTTCTTTTTCTTGATCAACACCGCCGAGCAGGTGCACCGCGTTCGCCGCCGCCACGCCTACGAAGACGGTGCCGAGCTGGCAGCGCAGCCCGCGAGTATTCGCTGGGCGTTCGAGAAATTGCGCGACAGCAAGCGCAGCGCCGCAGACGTGCGTGAGTACCTGCGCGAGCTGGAAGTTCGACCGGTGCTCACCGCGCATCCCACGGAAGCCACGCGGCGCACGTTGCTGCAGCTCCAGGCGCGCCTCGCGGATGCGCTGCTCAAGCGCGAAGGCTCTCCGCCCGACGAGCGCAACCGCATCGACGCCGAGATCGACGCCGAGATCGAGCTGCTCTGGTTGACGGACGAGGTGCGAAGAGACCGTCCGAGCGTGCTCGACGAAGTGAGCTCGGTCATCTGGTACTTGGAGGATCGCCTGCTCGATGCCTCGGTGCAGGTCGGCGAAAATGCCGAGCGCGCTTTCAAGTTGGCGTTCGGCGAACCGCTCGGCTTTTCGTTGCGCTTGCCGATGGGCAGCTGGGTGGCGGGCGACCGCGACGGCAATCCTTTCGTCACTCCGGAGATCACGATGGCCGCAGCGCGACGCACGGCGCACGCGCTGCTCGGGCTGTACCATCGTAAGGTTTGGCTGCTCGTGCAGCGTTTGTCGGTCTCGGATCGCCTGGGCGGCGTGCCGGACGTGCTTCGCCAATCGCTCGAGCGTGACAAGCCGCTCCTGCCCAGGCTGTGGGAGATCAATCGCAAGCGCGATCAACACGAGCCGCTCCGGCTCAAGCTCACGTTCATCACCGGCAGGCTCGAGGCAACCCGCCGCGAGATCGCATCGCGCGACTCTGGGCAGCCGGAGCGCATCTCCGGTGCCTACGCGAGCGCCGACGAATTCTGGAAAGATCTCGACGTCATTCGCCAATCGCTGCTGCACGCGCGCGCCGAATACGCGCGCCGCAGCTTGCTCGAACCGCTGATCGGGCTGGTCGAAGTCCTCGGCTTTGCCGGCTACTACTTGGATCTGCGCGAGGACTCCGAGATGCACACGCGCACGCTTTCGGCGATCGCCAAAGCGGTGGGCGTGCCAGAGCTGGATGACGCGGCCATTCACCGTGAATTGATGGGCCTGCGTCCGCTGGTCTCGGCGTATGCGCCGCTCGACGAAGAGGCCGCGCGCACCAGCAAGCTGTTTCACACCATGCGCGAGGTGCAGGATGAGTTCGGCGAACGCGCAGCACAAACGTACATCGTATCGATGACCAAGACGTCGACCGATTTGCTGCGTGTGCTGCTCTTGGCGCGCGAAGCAGGCTTGGTCGATTTGGCGCGCGAAGAGCCGTTCTCGCGCTTGGACGTGGTGCCCTTGTTCGAGACGCAGGCCGACCTGTTCAACGGGCCTTCGATCATGAAGAACCTGTTCGCCGACCCGGTGTATCTGCGCCAGCTGAAGGCGCGCAACATGCACCAAGAGGTGATGCTCGGCTATTCGGACTCGGCCAAGGACGTGGGCGTCGTGGCCGCTGCCTGGGAGCTGTATCGAGCGCAAGAGGCCCTCGCAGAAGTGTCGCGCGATGCGGGCGTCACGCTGACCCTGTTCCACGGTCGCGGCGGCACGGTCGGTCGCGGCGGCGGCTCGCCCGTATACCGGGCATTCACCGCCTTGCCCCCGGGGACGGTCTCGGGGCGCGTCAAGATCACCGAGCAAGGCGAAATCATTTCCCAGAAGTTCGGCATCTTGTCGATCGCCGAGCGCAGTTTGGAGGTGATGCTGACCGGCACCTTGATGGCGAAATTCTCGGATTTCCGCCGAGAGCTCGAGCCCGGCGCGGAGGCTCGCTACCGCGAGGTGATGGCGCGCCTGAGCGAGTCTTCGCAAGCGGCGTTCCGCAAAGTCGTGCACGACGACACGGCGCTGTTCCAAATGTTCCTCAAGGCCACGCCGGTGCGCGAGCTCGGCCACGTGCACTTTGGCTCACGTCCGGCATACCGCGAGCGCGGGGCTGGGACGATCAAGGGCCTGCGCGCCATCCCTTGGAACTTTGGTTGGACGCAGATGCGACTGATGGCTTCGGCCTGGCTCGGCGCAGGGACGGCACTCGATCAAGTCATCGCCGAACCGGGCGGGCTCGATCTGCTCAAGCAAATGGCCAAGAACTGGCCCTTCTTCAGCGACCTCTTGGACAAGATCGAGATGGTGTGCGCCAAGGCGGACATCGACGTGGCCCGCCTGTACGCGCGTGAGCTCGGCGCCGATCCGGTGGTGATGAGCGGGCTCGAAGCCGAATTCAAGCGCACCGTGCACTGCCTGCACATGATTCGCGAGCGCGACATGTTGCTCGATCACCGCTTTTTGCAGGGCGCGCTCACCCTGCGCAACCCGTACGTGGACGCGCTCAACCTGCTGCAGGTGAGCTTGCTCAAGAAGAAGCGCAAGCTCTCCGAAGACGACCCCCAGCTCAAGCTGCTCGACGCCGCCCTGGGCACGACCCTGAACGGCATCGCGCAAGGCATGCGCAACACCGGCTGAACCGCCGCTGCCCAGAAATTTCGCTGGTTTCGGCCCCGGATGGCAAAAGTCCGGGGCCGGTACTAGGGATCGCCCGTGACCGCGAGCACGGCCCCCGTTCCTGCCACGCTACGCTCGGGGCGTTATGCGATCATCGGCGAGCTCGGCGCTGGCTCTCAAGCCGAGACGCTCGATGCCGTCGACAAGTTGAACGGCCGCCGGGTCGCCATCAAGCGCTTCCAGGTGCGCGGCGCCAAAAGCTGGAAGGACGTCGAGCTCGCCGAGCGCGAGGCGCGCGTGCTGTCCACGCTCTCGCACCCGAACCTGCCCGTGTACGTGGAGCACTTCGAGGAAGACGGCGCCCTGTACCTGGTGATGGAGAAGATCGAGGGCGAGACGTTGGCTTCGCTGCGCAAGCGCCACGCCACGCTGAGCCACGCGGACGTCGCTCGCTTCTTGGCCGACGCCGACGCCGCGTTGTCGTATTTGCATGCGCGCGTCCCGCCCATCATTCACCGCGACATCAAGCCCGGCAACGTGATCTTGCGTAAGGACGGCAGCTTTGCCTTCGTCGACTTCGGCTCGGTGCGCGATCAATTGAAGCCCGAGGGCGGCAGCACCGTGGTCGGCACGTTCGGCTACATGGCACCCGAGCAATTCCAAGGGCGCGCGCTGCCTGCCAGTGACGTCTATGCCATCGGAGCCACCGCGCTGTCGCTCGTGACCGGCCGTGAACCGGAGGATATGCCGCACCGCGGCTTGGCCATCGACGTGCGTGCGGCGTTGGGCAGTAGCGCAGAGCCGTGGCTCGTGCGCGCTTTGAGCGCGATGCTCGATCCCGATCCCGACAAGCGCGCAGCGCGCGTGCCCGCGCCCGGCTCGGGTCGACGCCCGGCAGCGAGCCCGGCACAGGCGTCCGCCCCGCCACCAGCGGCGAGCGAAGATTGGCGTGAGCTGCGCAACCGTGGGCGCGAGCAACGCCGGCAGATCCGCGATGAGAGCCGCCGCTTGCGCCAGGACATCAAAGAGCGAGTCCGCGAAGAGACGCGCCGCTTGCGCCAGGACGTCAAAGCTCAGGTCCGTGAAGAGACCAGGCGCGCGCGCCGCGCCGCGCACGGTCATCAGCGAGAACGGGCGCGCGAGTGGCACGGGCACCACGGGTTCAACGGCCCTGGCCCACTGGTACTGATGGTCGTGGTGCTGGCGCTGACCGTGGCGCGCGTGGCCATGTGGGGGCTGTTTCGGGTGTTCCTCCCTACCCTGCTGTCCGCGCTGTCGCTGATGTTCGGTCGTCCTCTGCGGCGAGCGGCCTATCGCTGCCGCGAAGTCGGCGTCGACATCGACCACGGCCTGAGTCACGCCCTGGCCGTGATGCGCGGTCGAGTGCTGAACCAGGAAATCGAAACGGAGGGCGAGGAAATGGCCGATCTCGAGCCCCAATCGCCGCCTCGGACCCGGGTTTCGACCGGCCCCCAGCGCGTCGAGCTCGAGCCCGAACCCGGCGAGCAGCTCGACGACAGTGTCGACGCCGGCGCGCGGCGCGAGCAGCGCTGACTACTCGGACTTGTTGTTCGGCTCGCGCTTCTTCTTTTCGAGCTCGGGCACGACGCGCGCGACGCGCTTCTGCACGACGTCTTTGACCATGCGCAGGAGGCTGTTCTCGTCCGTCGACTCGGCGAGCAAACCGAGCGGAATGCGGAAGCCGCCCATGTCGGCACGACCGCCGCCATAGGGGCGCCCCTGGTTGTCGTCACCGAAAGCGTTCTGCATGAACAGCGCCGGGTCGACGCTGGCGCGGCTGGTGCGAAGCGAACCGTCGATGCGATCTTCGACCACACCGAACACCAGCACCGTGTCGATGTCCTCACGCCGCAGGATGAAGTCTGCGGCCATCGGAATCGCGTCGCGGTTGTTGGCCGAAACGCGCCCCACGCTCGCGATTGCAAAATCACGCACGACCTCGAGATCGACGAGCGCGCGCCCCACGGCTTCCATCGACTCGGCCGTGAGCGTTCGACGGCCCACGCGGCTCAGCGTCTCGGAGTCACAAAACGGCTTCAAATAGGCGGCCGCGCGAAAGTCAGCCGGAGTCCCGAAGGCGAAGTCGTCGGTGTCGGTTTGAATGCCGAAGAACATGGCCGTGGCCACGGCCGCGTCGTCATTGCCCTCGGCGCCGAACGGCGCAAGTCCTCGCTCCGCGTACTCCGCATAGATCGTACAGGTCGCGCCCACGTCGTGACGAATGTCGACGAATGGCGCTTTGGGCACCGACGGCGGCCGGTGATGATCGACCACGGTCAGCAACTTCAGACTCTCGGGCAGCTTGATCGCGGACTCGCTGGCGCTGGCGTCGACCAACGCCAGATAGCCGTACTGCTCCAGATCTGCCATCTCGGACACGCGCACCATCGGCACGTTGAGCAACTTGACGAGCGCGCGGTTCTCAGAGCGCGAAAGTGGCAGAACGTGTGCGATGGTCGCAGACACGCCCATGCGTTCGCACAGACGCTTGTGCGCGAGGGCGCTGCCGATGCCATCCGGGTCGGGATGACCTCCGAGTAGAATCACGTGCGGCTTGTCGACGGCGCTGCCGAGCACGCGCTCGAGCTCTTGACCCTTATCAGGCTGACCCATGGCGACTCCGTAGCTTATGTCTCGTCCACGACGGAAGCCCACACCGGGGAAAGGACTCGGGCTGCTCATGAGGCGTCCTGACGGCCACTTATACGCCCAGGGTTATCGCGCCGCTCGAAACTTCGAACAAGAGCAGCAAATACATATACTTAAGTGTGCGAGAACTGGGATCGATCGTGCATCTGGCTCAAAAATCGGCCTTTGCCCGGGCTCAGTGTACTATCCCCGGACGCCGTGCACCGAATCGCAGTTCTCAGTCTGCTCGTGGCGGCCTTGGGCTGTAAACACCAGCCCAAGGTCGAACCTTCTCCTGCTCCTGAATCGAGTGTCACTGCAAGTGCGACTGCGGGCATTTCTGCTGCACCGATCACTTCTGCAGCACCCGCCGATTCGACAGTGTTGCTCGATGCTGGATCCTCGAGCGCGCATGCCACCGACGCAAGCCCCGTAAAGAAAAGCAACGGCGCCGCGCCGGATGCGCATCGCTACCGCTGGCTCGGCGCGGAGGGTCTGAAGTACCCCGCGCCCGCAGACTCGCTCGAGGCGCGCTTCCCCACCCCTCCCGGTTATCAGCGCATCGCGCTCCCGCCCGACTCATTTGGTGCGTGGTTGCGTGGCTTACCCCTGGCCGCGCCGGACACGCCGGTGCTGAGCAACAGCGGCGAGACGGTGTACGCGGGTAACGACCCCTACGTCGCGGCGGTGGTGGCCATCGACATCGGAGCGGGCGACTTACAACAGAGCTCCGACGCGATCATCCGCCTGCACAGCGAGTGGCTGTGGGCGAGCGACAAGCCCGACGCCATCAGTTACAAAAGCGCATCCAAGCTCGACATGCCCTTTTCGCGCTGGGCCAAGGGGCAACGCTTGATGCCTTCGGGGCCGAACGTATTTTGGGTGGTCAAGAACAAGCCGCATGAGCCGAACTACGGCGACTTTCGGCAATACATCGATGCCGTCATGTTGTGGTCGAACAACGTCTCGCTCGCGATGCGCGCGACGCGAGTGGAAAAGCCCGCCGATCTGACGGCGGGGGACTTCTTCCTGCAGCTGCGCGGCAAAGGTCGCGCTGTCCTGGTCTTGGACGTCGCGCAGAAACCGACCGGCGAACGAGTGGCCTTGCTCGGGCAGGCGCTGCAGAGCCCAGCGCAGAGCATCCATGTGCTGCAGCTCGGGCAGGCAACGGCCTGGTTCAGCATGCGGCCTCCGAATCCGCTGCTCACCCCGCACGGTGATGAGTTCTCGTGGGCGGACCTGCAGCGCCTCGAGCCGAAGACCGGCGAGGAACCCAAGACCGGCGAGTAGCGACCCTAAACGTTGGTCGAATGTTGGTCGTACGTTGGGTCGAACGTAGGAGCCCCAACTGGTTCAACCAAATTATCTCCTGTATTTCGAGCACTTATCTATTTGATTTCGTTTGCCCTACAAAAACTCACTTGACGACTTCCAGGCAGAAGAGCAGGTTTCACCCGTCGATGACCGTTACCCGCGCCTCCGTGACCCCCGTCGCTGCTCTGTGCAGCGATGCGCGCGTGTCTGGTGTCGTCGTCGGTCTCGTCGTTGTCGGGCTCGGGCTTATTAGCCCGGGTGCGGTGGCCGGCTGACCTGAGAAAGCAGCTCAGCAAAGTATAGGCCCCCGCACCCACCGAGGTTCGGGGGTTTTTTAGTTTCCGCACCCTTCTATTTCTTTCTTCCACTTCCCAATCGCAACGAAGCGCAAGCAGAGCTACCAGGCACCGAGGAGAACAACGTGGCCTCACCGATGAAGAGCATCACCGAACCCCGCGCATCTTCCAGCGCATCGTCCGAAGCGATGACGGAGGTGCAAACCCTGACCGGCTCCCAGATCATCTGGGACACGCTCGTTCGCGAAGGGGTCTCGGTCGTCTTCGGCTACCCCGGGGGCGCGATCATGCCGGCTTACGATGCGATGCCGGCATATCCCATCCGGCACGTGTTGGTGCGCCACGAACAAGGCGCCGCTCACATGGCGGACGGCTACGCGCGCGCGTCCGGCAAAGTCGGCGTCTGCATCGCGACCTCGGGCCCCGGCGCCACGAACCTGGTCACCGGCATCGCCAACGCGATGATGGATTCGATCCCGATGGTCTGTATCACCGGGCAAGTGTCCTCGCATTTGATTGGCAGCGACGGCTTCCAAGAGGTCGACTTCACCGGCGTCACGCTGCCCATCACCAAGCACAACATCTTGGTGACGCGCACCGAAGACATCATGCCGGCCATTCGCAAAGCGTTTTACATCGCGAGCTCGGGCCGCCCGGGCCCGGTGGTGGTCGACATCACCAAGGACGCACAGCAAGGCAGCATCGAGCACCGCTACGATCCCTCGCCCGTGCGCTTGCCCGGCTATCGGCCGGAGCACCACCCGGTGCCGCGCGAAATCGAACGCGCCGCGGACATGATCAAGGTCGCGAAACGACCGATCATTTTTTGCGGGCACGGGGTGATCGAAGCCAACGCGACGCCGCAATTGCTGGAGTTCGTGCAGAAGACCAACTTCCCGGTCGCGGCCACGCTGCTCGGCCTGGGCGGCTTCCCAGCGACGCACCCGCTCAGCCTGGGCATGATGGGCATGCACGGTGAGGCGTGGGTGAACACGGCGATTCAGGAAGCGGATCTGATCATCGCCATGGGCATGCGCTTCGACGATCGCGTGACCGGAAACCTGAAGACGTACGCCCCCAACGCCAAGAAGATCCACATCGAGCTCGACCCGGCCGAGATCAACAAGAACGTCAAGGTGGACCTCCCCCTGGTGGGTGACGTGCGCGATATCTTGCGCATGTTGCTGCCGCAGATCGAGAAGCGCAGCTGTGACGCTTGGAATGCGCACATCACGGAGCTGAAGGGCAGCACCGCCGTGCGCGAGATCCAGAGTTTGCCGGACAACGGCCGTCTTTTCGCGGCGCACGTGATTCACGATTTGTGGCGCTACACCCAGGGCAAGGCCTTGGTGGTCACGGACGTGGGCCAGCACCAAATGTGGGAAGCCCAATATTACAAGCACGATTACCCGCGAAAATTGCTGACCTCCGGCGGCGCAGGCACGATGGGCTTCGCGCTCCCGGCTGCCATGGGCGCACGCATGGCGTGTCCGAACGACGATGTTTGGGTCGTCGTTGGTGACGGTGGCTTCCAGATGACCGCCTGTGAGCTTGCGACCTGCGCGCAAGAGGACATCAAGGTCAACATCGCCATCATCAACAATGGCTTTTTGGGCATGGTTCGCCAGTGGCAGCAGTTTTTCTACGGCGGGCGCTACGTCGCGACGCCGATCAAGAGCCCGGACTTCGTGAAGCTGGCCGATGCCCACGGCCTGAAGGGCTTGCGCGTCACCCAACGCTCCGAAGTCCAAGCTGCGGTGGAGGCCGCCCGGGCGTTCAAAGAGACGTGCATCATCGACTTCCGCGTGGAGCAAGAAGACAGCGTGTACCCGATGGTGCCCGCGGGCGCCGATCTGGACAACATGATCCGCCGCCCCGTCCCGGTCGCGGCTGCCGGCGGAGAATTCCCATCGGAAGAGCTGCCCGGTGAAGCTCAAGCAGACGTGCCCCCGCACAATCCCATCTTCGAAACCGGCAAGGATCAGTAGATAGCCATGGCTCAAACCGCACCCTCGACTCTGCGTCACTTCGTCGCTTACGTGGAAGATCAGCCCGGCGTTCTCAATCGGGTCACGTCGCTGTTTCGCCGTCGCTGCTACAACATCGTGTCGCTCAATGTCGGGCATACGCATGAAGCGGGCATCTCGCGCATGACCTTCGCCGTCGAAGCCGACGAAGACACGGCGCGCCGCATCGAAGCCAACCTGTACAAGTTGGTGAATGTGCTGAGCGTGGAAGACATCACCGACAAACCGAGCCTGACTCGAGGCCTTGCGCTGATCAAAGTCACCGTGGGCCAGGAAAAGCGCTCGGAAGTGCTGCAATTGGTCGACGTATTCCGCGCCCGGGTGATCGATCTCGACAACGACACGATGATCATCGAGCTCACGGGCCAGCAGAGCAAGATCGACGGGCTCGTCAACGTGCTGACCCCGTACGGCATCGCGGAAATGGTTCAAACCGGCACCGTAGCCATGACCCGCGGCGCCAAAGGTGCCGCCGCAGAGAGCGCCTCCCAACAACCCCCCAGCGTCCGCGGCATCTACGCCGCCTAACCTTCTCTTCTCTCTGTCTCTCAAATCTCCTCTTTCTCTCAAATCTTTCTCTCAAACCTGATGCCAAAACCCCAACATAAAACCCGCCCGCCAAGTTCTGGTTTCGGCAAGGCTTTGGCGAGCACCGGAACGGAAAGTGCGGTCATCGGGGGATTCTCCCCCGCACCCGCTGAAGTGAATTCAGCGGGGCCGCACCCCCGAGTTTGGGGCCCCGACCCCAAACGACCCTTTTGGTGACCCGAACCAAACCTCAGCGCAGCCCAAACCAGAAATCGGCGGGCGTCGCTCCCGGACGCCCCAACCCCAAACCCAACCAAATCCATGACCAGCCCAGTTAAAAAGAGCACCATCCCCCCTCGAGACTACGTGCGAATCTTCGACACTACGTTGCGCGACGGCGAACAATGTCCCGGCGCAACTCTCACGTCGGAAGAAAAGCTCGAGGTGGCACGTGCGCTTTCACGCTTGGGTGTAGACGTGATCGAAGCGGGGTTTCCTTCGGCGTCGCCAGACGACTTTCAAGCGGTGCACGACATCGCCGAGACGGTCGGGCTGGAGGCGATTATGGGCCGCCCGAGCGGCGAGCCGCCGATCGTCTGTGGCTTGGCGCGCGCGACCGAGAAGGACATCCAGACCGCCTTCGACGCCATCAAGATCGCCAAATTCCCGCGTATTCACGTGTTTCTGGCGACCAGCCCCCTGCACCGCGAGCACAAGCTGCGCATGACCAAAGAGCAGGTCGTGGCGCGTGCGCGCCAGATGATCGCCTTCGCCAAATCGCTGTGTGACGACATCGAGTTCAGTCCGGAAGACGCCGGCCGCACCGAGCCGGAGTTCTTGCACGAGGTCTTGAGCGCGGTGATCGAATGCGGTGCGACCACTCTGAACATCCCGGACACGGTCGGTTACACCGTGCCTTCGGAGTTCGGCGCGATCATCGAGGGCATCATGAAGAACGTGAAAGGCGTCGAGAACGTGGTCGTCTCGGTGCACTGTCACGACGACCTGGGCCTCGCCACCGCCAACGCCCTGGCCGGCATCATGGCCGGAGCGCGCCAAGCCGAAGTCACGATCAACGGCATCGGTGAACGCGCCGGGAACACGTCGCTCGAAGAGATCGTGATGACGCTGCAGACTCGCCATCCGATGTTCGGATTGCGCACGGGCATCGACGCCACGCAACTGGTCCGCACCAGCCGGTTGGTGAGCATGCGCACCGGCATGGTGGTCCAGCCGAACAAAGCGATCGTGGGTGCCAACGCCTTCGCGCACGAGTCGGGCATTCATCAGGACGGCATGCTCAAACACGCCGGAACCTATGAAATCATGCGGCCGGAAACGGTCGGCGCGAGCAAAACGCTGCTCGTGATGGGTAAGCACTCGGGTCGCCACGCCTTCACCGTGCGCCTGAAAGAGCTCGGTCATGCGCTGGAGGGTGAGGCGCTCGAGGCGGCATTCCAACGCTTCAAGAGCCTGGCGGACAAGAAGAAGACCATCACCGATGCAGACCTCGAGGCGCTTGCCGCCTCGGAAGTGGGTCGCGGCATCGAGTACTTCGCGCTGGACGCGGTGCAAGTCACCTGCGGCTCGAACGGCATGCCCACGGCCACGGTGCGTTTGCGCTGCCCGGACGGCAAGCTGCGCGTTCAAGCCGCCGTCGGCACGGGCCCCGTGCACGCCGCCTTCACCGCAGTCGACGAGCTCGTGAAAGCGCCGAGCGAGCTCGTAGAATACAACATCAACGCCGTGACCGAGGGCATCGATGCACTCGGTCACGCCAGCGTGCGCGTGCGCGCGATCGGCAGCAGTGATGGGCGTCTCAATGCTCAACACGGCAGCGGCGGCGCCGCAATTTTGCACGGACAAGCCGCAGATTCGGACGTCATCGTGGCCAGCACCAAAGCGTACATCGGTGCGCTCAATCGCTTGCTCGTGACTTTGGGAACGTACGAAAAACAAGCTGAGAAATCGCAAGTGCGAGAACAGACGACGGGAGCCGCAGAGTGAGCATGGCAAAGACTCTTTTCGAAAAGATCTGGAACGAACACGTGGTGGTCGAGGAGCCGGGTCGTCCCGCCGTGCTCTACATCGACCTGCACCTGATTCACGAGGTCACGTCGCCGCAGGCGTTCTCCGGCCTCAGAGCGCGCGGCCTCAAAGTACGCCGCCCGGATCGCACGGTCGCCACCATGGATCACTCCACGCCCACCGTGCCCAAGGCCCTGCAAGTGATCGACGACCAGGCGCGCGCTCAGCTCTCGCAGCTCGAGAAGAATTGCTCGGAGTTCGGTATCCGCTTGTTCCCGCTGGGCGACGCAAAGAACGGCATCGTGCACGTGGTCGGCCCGGAGCGCGGCTTCACTCAGCCGGGCATGACCATCGTCTGCGGTGACAGCCACACCTCGACGCATGGCGCGTTCGGCTCGCTCGCCTTCGGCATTGGCACGAGTGAAGTGGAGCACGTGCTCGCTTCGCAGTGCCTCTTGCAGTCCAAGCCGAAAACGATGGAAGTGCGCATCGACGGCACGCTCTCGCCACTCGTCACTGCCAAAGACATCATCTTGGCCGTGATCGCCAAGATCGGCACCGGCGGCGGCACGGGCTACGTGATCGAATACACCGGCAGCGCGATCCGCGCGCTCGACATGGAAGCGCGCATGACCGTGTGCAACATGAGCATCGAGGCCGGTGCGCGCGCTGGTCTGATCGCGCCGGACGAGAAGACCTTCGAGTACGTGAAGGGGCGAGAGTTTGCGCCCAAGGGCGCGGCGTGGGATGCCGCGCTCGAGCGCTGGAAGAAGCTCCCGACCGACGCGGGCGCGAGCTACGACACGGTGGTCACCCTCGACGCGAACCAGATCGAGCCGATGATCACGTACGGCACGCACCCGGGGATGGCCGTGCCGGTGACGCAGGCTCTGCCCGCCGCTTCCGACTTCCAGGGTTCGGATCGCCAGAATTTCGAGAAAGCCATGAGTTACATGGGCCTCGAAGGTGGGCGACCGCTGGTCGGGCAAAAGGTCGACGTGGTGTTCGTGGGCTCGTGCACGAACGGCCGCATCAGCGATCTGCGTCTGGCTGCTTCCGTGCTCAAAGGCCGGCATGTGGCCGCGGGCGTGCGCGCCCTGATCGTCCCGGGCTCGCAAGAAGTGAAACGCCAAGCCGAGGCCGAGGGGCTGGATCGCATCTTCACCGAGGCCGGCGCCGAATGGCGTGAAGCCGGCTGCTCGATGTGCATCGCCATGAACGGCGATCAACTCTCGCCCGGTCAGTACGCGGTCAGCACCTCCAACCGCAACTTCGAAGGTCGCCAAGGCAAGGGCGGGCGCACCTTCTTGGCCTCGCCGGCGACGGCCATGGCCTCGGCGATCACGGGCAAAGTCACCGATGTCCGGACGCTCGGCACGGCTTGATTAGGGAAAGTACAGAATAATGGCAAGCTTCAGCAAAATTACTTCGCACGCCGTCGTCATTCCGTCGGAGAACATCGACACCGATCAGATCATCCCCGCGCGCTTCTTGAAGGTGATCGACAAGGACGGCCTCGGAAAAAGCCTGTTCTGCGATTGGCGTTACAACGCCGACGGCTCGGACAAAGCGGATTTTCCGCTCAATTTCCCGAGCTCCCAGGGCGCACAAATCCTGCTCGCGGGTGACAACTTCGGCTGCGGCTCGTCGCGCGAGCACGCGCCTTGGGCGTTGGTCGGTTGGGGTCTACGGGTGGTGATCTCGACCTCGTTCGCCGATATCTTCAAGGGCAACGCGCTGAAGAATGGCCTCTTGCCGGTGGTCGTCAGCCAGGACGTGTATCAGAAGCTCCTGGCCGCGCAGAAAGCCGACCCCAAAGCGCAAATCACCGTCGATCTGACGCAAAAGGTGCTCACGTTGCCGGACGGTTCGACCGCCAGCTTCCCGGTCGATTCGTTCGCCCAACATTGCCTTCTGAACGGCATCGATCAGCTCGGCTACATCCTCGGCTTCGACGACAAAATCAAAGCCTACGAGAGCAGCCACACTTACGCGAACTGAATTCCCTTTTCTCAACCGGCTCCCCCGCTTCATGACCGCTTCTCCTCCAGTCAACGGCGAACCCGAGCTCGTCGAAGTCTACGACACCTCAGTCTTCGGGAGCGCAGCTCCCGCCCCGCGGAAGTGTCCCCCTTCGGGGATCACGAAGCGCGTAATTCCGCGGGGCCCCACCCTCAGGTTTTGGGGCCCCAGCCCCAAAACGCCCGCTATTGGCAATGAAAGAAAATCCTTCAGTGAGTCACGAACCCGAGCTCGTCGAAGTCTACGACACCACGCTGCGCGACGGCACGCAGCGCGAGGGCATTTCGTACACGCTGGAGGACAAGCTGCGGATTGCCGAACACTTGGACGCGTTCGGCGTCACGTTCATCGAGGGGGGCTGGCCGGGCTCCAATCCGAAGGACGAAGAGTTCTTCGCGCGGGCCCGAGACCGCGCCTGGAAGCACGCGAAAATCGCGGCATTTGGCGCCACCCGCCGCGCGGGGCTCGCTGCGGGCGATGACCCGAACATGCGCGCGCTGATCGCGGCGGGCACCGAAGTCTGCACCATCTTCGGTAAATCCTCGACGTTTCAGGTGAGCGAGGTGCTCCGCACCACGCTCGACGAGAACTTGCGCATGATCGAAGACTCGGTCGCGTTCTTGCGCAGCGAAAAGAAGCGCGTGGTGTACGACGCCGAGCACTTCTTCGACGGTTACCGAGCAGACCCGAGCTACGCGGTCGAGACGCTACGCGCGGCCATTCGCGGCGGCGCAGAGGTCGTCACGTTGTGTGAGACGAACGGCGGCAACATGCCGTGGGACGTCGAGCGCATCGTGAGCGAGGTCAAGCGTTTGGTCGCTCATCCCATCGGCATCCATGCGCATGACGACACCGGCTGCGGCGTCGCCAACAGCCTCGCCGCCGTGCGTGCCGGGGCGCGTCACGTGCAAGGCACGATCAACGGCTATGGCGAACGCTGCGGCAACGCCAATCTATCGGTGATCATCCCCAATTTGGAGCTCAAGCTCGGCTTCCGTGTGCTCGAGCCGGGGCGCCTCGCAGGCATCAGTGAGCTGTCGCACGTCGTGGCGGAGGTCGCCAATTTGGCTCCCGATGCGCACATGGCCTATGTCGGACGCAGCGCCTTTGCGCACAAGGGCGGGGTGCACGTGGCTGCATTGCGCCGTCACCCGGACTCGTACCAGCACGTGGCACCGGAGCTGGTCGGCAACGCCATGCGCGTCGTGGTCAGTGAGCTGTCCGGTCGCGGCAATGTCTTGGCCAAAGCCGAAGAGCTCGGCGTCGAAGTGAGCGCCGGCAGCGAGCTCGAGACGCTGCGGGAGATCAAGGAAGCCGAGCATCGCGGACTTTCCTACGAGGGCGCCGAGGCGAGCATTGCCCTGCTTTTGCAGCGTAAAGCGGACGACTACGTGCCGCTGTTTCAAGTGATTGACTACCAAGTCCAAGTCGGCAAACGGCGCGGCACCGAAACCTTCGCCGAGGCCGTGGTGAAAGTGCAGGTCGGCAAGAACACCGTGCACACGGCCGCCGAAGGCAACGGCCCAGTGAGCGCGCTCGATGGCGCCCTGCGCAAAGCACTCGCCCCCGCGTACCCCGCCATCAACGACATCCACTTGGCGGACTACAAGGTCCGCATCTTGGATGGCACCGAGGGCACCGAAGCGATCACGCGCGTGCTGATCGACAGCCAAGACGCGCACCGAACTTGGAGCACGGTCGGCGCCTCGTCGAACATCATCGAAGCTTCGATGCACGCCCTCGTCGATTCCATCGAGTACGGCCTGATCCAAGGCCGGTCCGTGCTTCCGGACGGGCATGCCGCAAGTCGCCCAGCGCGCATCCCCGGCGCGACTTCGACGCCCAAAGCCAGCGCCGAAGTCTAGACCGCGTCGAAGTGCGCGTTTGCGTGTTCCGGAAGGGACCACGGCCTACTGGTCGCCGCCGTTCATTTCTGCAGCGCGGGCCCCACTGCGTGCTGGAATCTTCGCGGGTTTGCACTAAAGTGGCGCAGTTTTTGGGCCTGAGCCCGAACGGAACATCGAGAGATCGCCCATGAAAGCAAAAATCGTTCTTCTTCCTGGTGATGGCGTTGGCCCCGAGGTGACCGGTCAGGCTCGCGCCGTGCTCGAAGCCGCTGCCAAACTGGGCGGGCACGAGTTCGCGTTCGAGACCCAGCTGATCGGCGGTATCGCCATCGACGAGACGGGCGATCCGCTTCCGCCGGCCACGCTCAACGCCTGTAAGGCGGCAGACGCGGTGCTGCTGGGCGCCGTGGGCGGCCCGAAGTGGGACAACCCGGATGCCAAGACCCGCCCCGAGAAGGGCCTGCTCGCGATTCGCAAAGGGCTCGGCCTGTTCGCCAACCTGCGCCCCGTGCGCAGCTACCCCGAGCTGGTGGATTCCTCGCCGCTGAAGCTCGAACGCATTCAGGGCTGCGACATGCTCATTCTGCGTGAGCTCACCGGCGGCCTCTACTTCGGCAAGCAAGGGCGCGAACAGACTGACCGCGGCCTGCGCGTCTTCGACACGCTCGAGTACATGGATTTCGAGATCGAGCGCATCGTGCGCCTGGCCTTCAATCTGGCTCGCGGCCGAAAGAAGAAGTTGACCTCGGTCGACAAGGCCAACGTCATCGAGTCCTCGCGCGTGTGGCGACAAATTGCGACCAAGCTCAAGGCTGAGTTCGCCGACATCACGCTCGAACACCAGTTGGTCGATTCCTGCGCCATGCGCCTCGTGACCGCACCGACCAGCTTCGACGTGATCGTGACCGAGAACATGTTCGGCGACATCTTGTCGGATGAAGCGGCCGTGCTCACCGGCTCGCTCGGCATGTTGCCGAGCGCTTCGCTCGGGGAAGGCAAACTCGGCCTGTACGAGCCGATCCACGGCTCGGCTCCAGACATCGCCGGCAAAGGCATCGCCAATCCGGTGGGCACGATCTTGAGCGCCGCCATGTTGCTGCGTCACAGCCTGGGGCTGGAGAAGGAAGCCGCCGCCGTCGAGCGCGCGGTCGAAGCCGCGCTGGCCGCAGGCGCCCGCACCGCCGATCTCGGCGGCTCGAAGCCGCTGTCCACGAGCGGCATGGGCGAAGCCATCATCGCGAAGCTCGGCTGAAAATCATCGAGCTGAGTCGAGGCATGCTCGACTCAGCTCGATTCTCGGTTGCTCGCGTTCAAAGCGTCGACTGAACCTGCGCCGTGCGCGTGATCTCGCCCATCTTTCCGCTTTGGTAATCGCGGAACGCTTGCTGGATCTCTTGCGCGGTGTTCATCACGAACGGGCCATAGCGAGCCACCGGTTCTTCGAGCGGAACGCCAGCCAGCAGGAGCAGCCGCGCGTCTTCACGGGCGCGGAGACGAACACTGTCGCCAGCGGCGAGCAGCGCGAGTTGCCCGTCGGCCACCGGCGAACCGGCATTACCGACGAGCGCGGCACCTTCGAACACGTACACCAGCGCTTGTTGCGCGGATGCCAAGGGCAGCGTCACGTCCGCACCCGGCTTCAGTGACCAGTCTTGGTACACGATCGGCGTCAGGGTATCGATGATCGCGCTCGTTCCGAGCGCTTCACCCGCGATCACCCGGACTTTGGCCAGCCCATCTGCGCTCTCGGCGGTCGGAATCTTCGCAGAGCCGACCTCCTGATAGCGCGGCTGGGTCAGCTTGAGACGGGCCGGGAGATTGACCCAGATTTGAAAGCCGTGAACGCGGCCTCCGGCATCGCGCACGGCGCGCGACGGCATTTCCGAGTGCACGACACCGGCTCCCGCCGTCATCCACTGCACGTCGCCGGCACGAAGCACGCCGCGGTGACCCGCGGAGTCCTCGTGTTCGAACTCTCCGCTCAGCATGTAGGTCACGGTCTCGAAGCCACGATGGGGATGATCGGGCGCGCCGACCGCCTCCCCCGGGCCGTAGTCGACCGGACCCATTTCGTCGATCAGCAGGAACGGATCGGCCAACGTGAGGCTCATCGACGGCAGCGGCCGCCGCACGATGAAACCCGCGCCTTCCTCTTGGCGATGTGCGGTAACTACGCGACTCACTTCTCGAACTCGGCTCATCGCAACACTCCTTGAAGCCCAAAAACTTAAGGCTTGCGCGGGCCGGAACAATGACGACCCGCGCAACGCATCGTTGCGACGCTGTACACAATCGGCATCGGGTCGCCGTGCGACCTACGACACGAGCCCGGCGCACGCTTCGGGCAGCAAGCGGGCAAAGCGCTCGGCCCACTCCGCTTGCCCGGCCTCGCCCTCCAGCAAATCTTGGCGGATCTCGATCTCGACGTGCGCAATGCCGCGCCCTTCACCGTAGACGACCACGCCATAGTCGCTCAGATCGCTGACGAAATACGGCTCATTGTCGCCGACCACGAGCTCGGGATCCTGACGCAACAGTCCGATCAAGGCGTGGGCCAGGCGCACGTCGCGATTGTACAACATGCCGGTGTGCCAAGACCGGGCCACGCCTTTGAACGTGGGTGTGAAGCTATGCATCGCAATCAGCACGCTCGGCTGCGCAGCCTGCGCTCGCCGTTCGAACTCACTCAAAATGCGGTCGTGATAGGGGTGGAAAATGGCGCGTGCGCGCTCGGCTCTCTGCGCCTCGGACAGGTTTTGGTTGCCCGGGATGACCGTGTGCTCGCTGATCACCGGGATCGAGCTCGGCACCTCCAGTGGGCGGTTGCAGTCGATCACGAGCCGCGAGTAGGTCTGCAAAATCGCGAACGCACCGAGCTCCCGCGCGAGCAAGCGCGTCACCGCTGCCGCCCCCAGATCCCAAGCAATGTGACGGTTCAATTCGCTCTCCGGTAAGCCGAGCGTGCCCAATGCTCGCGGCAAGCGCTTGCCCGCATGATCGCACGTAATCAGGAACGGCGAACGCCGTTCGTCTTCGATTACCTCGAACGGCGCAGGTTCATCGGCCTCGAGCAGCGGCGGTGTGGGGGTCGAGTGCAAGTCCGCGGGCACAGTTTGCGATGCTACTCAGTACCTATCTGCTAATCCACCGGTCGGCCGCTTGCTTCGTGTTCGCCCCCGGGTAACCCGCATTCTCTGCCTTGGTTACCTCGAGCAGACTTGACACTACGCGAGTCCGGCCCCCTGCTCATGGCCCGGAGGATGATCATGAAATTGTATTTCAATCCGCTCTCGCCCAACGTTCGTCGTGTGCGACTCACGGCTGCCGTGCTGGGCATCGAGCTCGAAGAAAAGCTGCTCGATTTCTCCAAAGGCGAACACAAAAACCCGGAGTACCTCGCGCTCAACCCGAACGGCGCCGTGCCCACGCTCGTGGACGGCGACTTCGTGCTCACGGAGTCCCGGTCCATCATGCAATACCTCGCCTCCAAGAAGCCGGAATCTGGGCTCTTGCCGCGTGACGAGGCCGCACGCGCGGACGTGACGCGCTGGCAGTTCTGGGATTCGTCGCATTTTTCGCCGCAGCTCGGCACGTATACGTTCGAGAAGCTGATCAAGGGCATGATAGGCCTGGGTGAACCGGACATCGCCAAGCTCAATGAAGCGCTCGCCAACTTCCGGCGCTATGGCGCAGTGTTGAACCAGCGACTCGAGGGCAGGCAGTACGTCGTCGGCAATGGCCTGACGCTCGCGGATCTGACGCTGGCTTCGTCCTTGATGTACGCCAAGCAAACCGAGGTTCCGCTTGCCGAATTCCCCAACGTGGAGCGCTGGTTCTCGCGCATCTCGGCGCTCGACGGCTGGAAGAAGAGCGGCAGCTGAGCATTCGAAGCGCCACGCGAGCGGTGCGAGCGCACGGCTCGCGTGGCAACTCGATGACGGCCGTGGACCTCGGCATGCGACGCGCGACGCCACGTCGCGGCCGCAGAATGACGGGCGGAGTGGCTACTTCTTCTGTGCTGGCGTGAATGACAGCTTCTGCCCACCCACTGCCGCAGAAGCCATCAGCCCCTGCTTCGGAATCACGAACGTCGCTACGCCGTCCTTGAACTTGGCATTCTTCGCCACGCCCTGGTCCACGCCAATCGCCGACACCTCGGCAGCGAACTGGAACGAATTGTCTTTCAGCCGCTTGAAGTCCACGGGTGTCTCGAAGAACACGACCTGACTGTAGGACTCGCCACCGACTTGAGCGCCGAGTGAAACTTCGC